>NZ_JAKOEM010000029.1:0-40984 GCF_022321465.1 Ruegeria alba
CTGATGCACGCGGGCGAAAGCATCCGCTCGGTCGTGGTATTCTGAAACCAACCCGGCGCCCGGAAACGGGCGCCGGGGATCACAAAAGATGCTTGAGCAACCCGAACAGGTCACGCTGCGATGAGATTGCCAGCTTGCGATACAGGTTGCGGCGATGCACCTTGCAGGTCTCGCGCGAATTGTTCAGCATCAGCGCAGCAGAGCCATTGGAATGCCCTTGCAAAACCAAAGCCGCGATTTGCGCCTCTCTGCGGGTTAGTTGGGCTGCAAGCGTCTCGGCCGCATAGACCCGGATCAGATCGGCCAGCGAAGGTGCATTGACGGGTGGAACCAGGGTAACCGTGGGGCTGATCGCTGCCACATGTTGGGCCAACAGTTCCAGTAGAACCGGCGCATGATGCTTTAGGCACTGGATTTCGCGACGCCGATACGGCCCGCTCCGCTCGAACCGGCTGACGGACAGATGCGCCCGCGCGCCTGATGGCAGGGGCGCCAGCAAGCCAACCTCGTCGCAAAGGCCAGTCTTTCGGTAGTACTCCAGATAGTATTCGCTGGAAAAGAAGCGGTCCGGTGCAATCTCTGGCAGCCGATAGAGGCACCCCCAGGTGGCAGGTCCAGAAACTGATAGAACGGATCAAAAGGAAATGTATTGCTCAGGTACTCCGTCAAAGCCGCGCTGGGCAAACGCTTGGAAACGAACCAGGCATCCAGCATCACAGGCGCCTTGCCCGGGTCGAAGCGGATCATGATGAAAGTCGCAAACGATATCCGCGCGCGCAACAATCGCCGAAAGGCGGGAAAAAAGCCGGGCGTACCGACACCACTCATTGCGCTGCGCAATCTATGGATGTCTCTATCTGACAGACCGATCAAATAAATTACACACGCAGTGACTGATCTTTCGCAGAAAACTAACCCAAGAGGGGTATATCCCCCGGCCGCCAATGGCGCAATCATCAATTGAGCGCAGCAAGAAAACACGACGCGAACCGCGCTGACGATTGGCGGGAGCCGTAATTGACCAATGCGATCAGCGCACGGGCCTTGCGCAAGGTGTATCCGGGCAATCCGCCGGTCGAGGCCCTGGGCGGTGTCGAGATCGACATAGCCGACAACGAGTTTTTCACGCTGCTTGGCCCGTCGGGCTGCGGCAAGACGACGATCCTGCGGCTGATCGCGGGGTTCGAGCATCCGACATCGGGCACGCTTGAGATGTTCGGGCAGAGCCTGCTGGACCTGCCGCCCTACAAGCGCCAGATCAACACCGTGTTCCAGAGCTATGCGCTGTTTCCGCACATGACGGTGGCCGAGAATATCGGTTTCGGGTTGGAGATGCTGGGCAGGCCCAAGGCCGAGATCAGCCAGACCGTGGGCGAGATGATGGAACTGGTGCAGATGTCGCATCTCGCCGACCGGCAAACCGGCCAGATCTCGGGCGGTCAACAACAGCGAGTGGCGCTGGCCCGGGCGCTGGCGCCCAAGCCCCGCGTGCTGCTTCTGGACGAGCCGCTGAGCGCGCTGGATTTCAAGCTGCGCAAGAACATGCAGCTTGAACTCAAGCGCCTTCAGACCGAGACCGGCATCACCTTCATCTTTGTCACCCATGACCAGGAAGAGGCGCTGACCATGTCGGACCGGATCGCGGTGATGTCCGATGGCGCCATCCGCCAGATCGGTTCCCCGCGCGAGATCTACGACCATCCCGCCGACCGGTTTGTCGCCGATTTCATCGGTGATACCAATTTCCTGTCAGCCGATGTGGTCGAGAACAGGGACGGTGCGGCAACGCTGAGACTGGGCTCGGGGCGCACCATTGCCGCCCGTGCCGCCCAAGGGGTCAACGGCCGTGTCACCATCGCGGTGCGCCCCGAACATGCCCGGCTCGGCACACCCGCCGAGGGGCTGCTTGCCGGGGTGCTGAGCGATGCGGTCTATTTCGGCACCGACACCCATTTTCACGTGACCCTCGAAGACGGGACAACCTTTGTGCTGCGCCAGCAGAACAGCCCCGACAGCACGGCGGGATATTCCACCGGCGATCCGGTGGGGGTGTGCTTTCCCGCCGAGGTTGCCCAGGTGCTGAGGGACTGAGCGATGGCGGAGATACCGGATATCACGGCACACCGCGCGGCCCGAAACCGCTGGCTGTTGTTGATGCCGGCGCTGGTCATCCTGCTTCTGGCCGCCAGCGGCCCCTTGCTGATCACGCTGGTCTACTCGTTTCTCAGCCCGGGGGACTATGGCGGCGTCGAATGGCAGCTCTCGTTCGATGCCTGGTTCAACGTCTTCATGCAGCGCGACATTTTCGATGACACGCTGGGATGGTCGGACGCGCATCTGAGCATCTTCTGGCGGTCGGTGAAACTGTCGGCGCTGACCACGCTGGCCTGTCTCGCCTTCGGCTTTCCCACCGCCTATTTCATTGCCACGCGCCCGAAAAAGCAGCGTGACCTGTGGATGCTGCTGATCATCATCCCGTTCTGGACCAACCTGCTGATCCGCACCTTTGCCATCCTCGAGCTGATCCGCAACGAAGGCACCGTGAACACCGTTCTGATCGCGCTGGGCATCATCGACGCGCCGATCCAGATGCTGTTCACCGAATTCTCGATCCTGCTTGGCATGGTCTATGTCTATCTGCCGCTGATGGTCCTGCCCATCTATGCCTCGATGGAACGGTTCGATTTCCGGCTGGTCGAGGCGGGCTATGACCTCTATGCGACCCGGCTCCAGGTGCTGCGCCGGGTGATCCTGCCGCTGGTCAAGCCGGGGGTGATTGCGGGGTCGATCCTTGTTTTCGTACCCTCGCTGGGCGCCTATGTGACGCCGCGCGTGATGGGCGGCGGCAACCAGTTGATGATCGGCAACCTGATCGAGCTGCAATTTGGGCAGGGCCGCAACTGGCCGCTGGGCGCGGCGCTGTCGATCACGCTGCTGGCGATCGTGATGGTGGCGCTGCTGGCCTATGTGCGCGCCGCCGGCAATGACGAGGCCCACCATGGCTGAGCGCGTCTTTGACATCCGCAAGCAGACCGGCTTCACCACCATCGCCTTTGCCTGTTTCGCGATGCTCTACATGCCGATCATCCTGTTGGTGGTCTATTCCTTCAACGCCGGCACCTCGATCGCCATCTGGGAAGGATTCTCATGGCGCTGGTACGCCTCGGCCTGGGAGAACGAGCAGGTACAGGAGGCGACGCTGCGCTCGCTGGTCGTCGCGCTCTGGGCCTCGGGCATTTCGACCACGGTTGCGGTGCTGGCCGCGCTGGCCACCACCCGCACGCGGCGGTTCCGGGGGCAGACGGCGGTGTTTGCCCTGATCAACCAGCCGCTGATGGTGCCCGAGATCGTGACCGCCGTGGCGCTGTTGATCTTTTTCGCGATGATCAAGGTCGCCACCGGCTATACCGGGCTGGCCTATCTGATCCTCGCGCATTCGGCCTTTTGCATCCCCTTTGCCTATCTGCCGATCCGGGCGCGGCTTCAGGGCATGGATCTGAGCCTGGAACAGGCCGCCGCCGATCTCTATGCGACCCCGTTCCAGGTGTTCCGCCGGGTGACCCTGCCGCAGCTGTGGCCGGGTATCCTGGCGGGCGCGATGCTGGCCTTTGTCATCTCGCTGGATGACGTGGTGATCACCGAATTCGTGAAATCCGCCGGTCAGGACACGCTGCCCACCTATATGCTGGGTCAGCTGCGCCGCGTGGTGACGCCCGAGATCAATGCGATTTCCACCGCCCTTCTGGGCATCTCGATCACCATGGTGATCGCTTACACGCTGCTGAGCAAATTCAGAAAGTAAAACACCAAAGGGAGAGTACTGATGAAAAAGGCACTGACGGCACTGACCCTCGTTCTGGCCGGCCCCGCGCTGGCGGAGGGCGAGTTGAACATCTTCAACTGGGGCAACTACACCTCGCCCGAAATGATCGAGAAATTCGAGGCCGAGACCGGCATCAAGGTCACGATCACCGACTACGACAGCAACGACACCGCGCTGGCCAAGATCAAGGCCGGCGGGCACGGGTTCGACATCGTGGTGCCCTCGGGCACCTATATCCCGATCTTCGTGGGCGAGGGGCTGCTGATGGAAAGCAAGCCCAACCAGATGGAGAATTTCAAGCATATGGACCCGCAATGGGTCGATGTGGAATTCGATCCGGGCCGCAACTATACGGTTCCGTGGCAATGGGGCACGGTTGGCATTACCGTCAACACCTCGGTCTATGGTGGCGACATCAACACCGCCGCGCTGATCTTTGATCCGCCCGAAGAGCTGAAGGGCAAGATCAACGTGGTGCCCGAGATGAACGACGTCATGGGCCTGGCCATTCGCTATGCGGGCGGCGAGCAGTGCACCGCCGACAAGGAAATCCTGAAAAAGGCGCGCGACATCCTGCAGGCG
The DNA here is from genome assembly GCF_022321465.1 of Ruegeria alba. Taxonomy (NCBI): domain Bacteria; kingdom Pseudomonadati; phylum Pseudomonadota; class Alphaproteobacteria; order Rhodobacterales; family Roseobacteraceae; genus Ruegeria; species Ruegeria alba. The sequence goes on from NZ_JAKOEM010000029.1 coordinate 4,406, forward strand.
GCCAAGCCGCACTGGCTGTCGATGGATTACGGCAATATCGAGAAATACGCCAAGGGCGACCTGGCCGCTGGCGTGAACTGGAACGGCGCCTCGTTCCGGGCCCGCAACCAGAACCCCGATATCGCCTTTGGCTATCCGCAAGAGGGTTTCCCGGTCTGGATGGACAATGCCGCGATCCTGAGCGATGCCAAGAACGTGGAAGAGGCCAAGATCTTCCTCAACTTCATCATGGATCCGGAAAACGCCGCCATGCTGTCGGCCTTTGCCCGCTATGCCAACGGCATCAAGGGGTCCGAGGCCTATATGCCCGAGGACATGAAAACGGCCCCCGAAGTGGTCGTGCCCGACGCGCTGAAAGGTGCGGCCTTCGTGTCCAAGACCTGCCCGCCCGAGGCGACCAAGCTCTATACGGCGATCTGGACCGAGCTTCAGAAATAACCAACCTGCGGCCCCGTCCCCGGACGGGGCCGCTCTTTCTTTGACCGGAGCCCGCCCATGCCCGCCGACATCATCATTCACAACGGCTCGCTGATCACCTTTGACGAGGCCCAGCCGCAAGCACAGGCTCTGGCGATCCAGGGTGGCGTGATCGCCGCCGTCGGCAGCGATGCCGAGATCCTTGCGCTGGCCGGACCCGAGACCCGGCTGATCGACGCGCGGGGCGGTACCGTGCTGCCCGGCTTTATCGACAGCCACGTGCATCTCTTTGGCGGCTCGGTCGAGCTGGATTGTCTCAGCCTTTACGGGGTCAGGGGGCTGGACGCGATGCGCGCGGCCATTCAGCCCTATGCACAGGCCAATCCCGATGACGCACTCGTCTTTTGCGTGATGGCCGATTACGGCATCCTCGGCACCGGCCACACCCTGACACGCCATGATCTGGACAGTATTCTGGCCGATCGCCCGCTGGCCATGTTCGCCCCCGATCACCACACCGTCTGGGCCAATACCGCCGCGCTCGAGGCGACCGGCCTGCTCCAGGGTGGCGAGGTCGACGCGGGCTCGCTCATCGTGATGGGTGAGGACGGTCTGGCCAATGGAGAACTGCTGGAACCCGGTGCCTATGGCCCGATCCTGGGCCTGACCCGCCATGGCGGGCGCGAGATGCTGGGCCTGACCACCGGCAAGGACCCCGAGCCGCCCGCCACCCCCGAACAGCGCGCCCGCGACAAGGACGTGATCGCCCGCGGCCTGGCCCATTGCGCCGCGCAGGGCATCACCGGGCTGCACCTGATGGACGGCAACCGCTATCAGCTCGAACTGCTGACCGAGCTCGAGGCCGAGGGGCGGTTGCTTTGCCGCTGCGAGGTGCCGTTCCACATGAAAGGCACCGACCCGCTGGAGCGGATGACGACCGAGGCGCCCGCCATGCGCGCCGCCTATCGCGGCGACAAGGTGCGCTGCAACCACCTGAAAATGTTTATCGACGGCGTCGTCGAAAGCGGCACCGCGCTGATGCTGCGGCCCTATCCGGGCGAGCTGGGCGCCAATGGCAATACGGGCGACGAGGTGTTTACCCAGGAGCATTTCACCGCCTGCTGTGTCGAGGCCGACCGGCTGGGCTTTCAGATCGCGGTGCATGCCATCGGCGATGCCGGGGTACGGCGCACGATTGATGCGCTCGAAGCGGCCCGGCGTGCCAATGGCAGGCGCGACAGCCGCCACCGGATCGAACATATCGAGGTGATCCATCCCGACGACATCCCCCGGCTGGCGGAACTGGATATCGTCGCCTCGCTGCAACCGGGCCACGCGCCGCGCGGCCATATCTTCCCGCCCGGCGCGGTGGGGCAATACCTGCATCCCGACCAGATCGCGGGGGCCTATGCCTGGCAGACCATTCGCGAGACGGGAGCACGGGTGGTGTTCTCGACCGACTGGCCGGTGATCCCGGTCGATGTGATGCCCAGCATCCGTGCCGCCATCGCCCCGCTCGACCTCGGCCCGGACTGGCCGGACCAGAGCCAGTCGCTGATGGATACGCTGGCCAGCTATACCCGCGACAATGCCTGGGTCGAGTTCAACGAGGACAGCAAGGGCAGGCTGCAAGCGGGCATGGTGGCCGATATCGCGGTGCTCAGCCACGACCTGACCGCGCTGGCCCCCGACGAGATCACCCAGGCCGCCGCGATGGTGACGATCATGGATGGTGCGGTGACCTATCAGCGTCCAGGCTAGGCACCCGGTCCGCCTCGCACAGCCAGATCATGAAGGTTTCGGCGCCCGGTTTGCCGACCCCGCGCGGAGTGATGTTGCAGTAATAGCCGCGCGTGGTGCAGCATTCGTGAGAACAGGCCAGTACCAGCGCCCCGCTTTCCAGCTGGTCATCCATGAAAGGCCGCCAGCTAAGCCCGATCCCCATGCCGTTCTGCAGCGCCCGGTTATGCACCATGAAGCTGTGAAACCGGTCGTGCCGAGGCGGGCTGGGCGGGGTCACGCCGCTGCCCTCGAAAAACCGTTTCCAATCGTCGAAATGAGACTCCGCGCTCAGATGTAAGAGCCGCTCTGCCGCCAGCTCGTCCCGGCTGAGCGGACCGCGCCCGCCAAGCACGGCGGGCGTACAAACCGCCACCAGCCGCTCCGGGATCACCCGTCGCGACACCATACCTTCCAGCCCCGCCGTGCCAAAGGTCACCAGCAGGTCGCAGGTTGCGGGGTCGTAATCGGGGTTCTGGTCGCGGGTCACGATCTGGAGCGCGATATCGGGGTGCCGCGACTGGAACGCGCCCGTCCGGGGCAGCAGGTAATAGCTGGTAAAGCCCATCGCCGCATTGACCACCAGCGCCGCCTGCCCCGACCGGTCGCGCAGTTCGGCCAACCCCTGATGCAGCGCCTCGAACCCCGCCGCCACTGCGCGGGCCAGCTGTGCGCCCTCGTCTGTCAGGGTCAGGCGCGGCTTGGTCCGCAGGAACAAGATCACGCCCAGATCGGCCTCAAGCTGTGCCACCTGCCGGCCCACCGCCGGACCCAGCACGTTGAGTTCGCGCGCGGCACGGGTAAAGCTCAGATGCCGCGCCGCCGCGTCAAAGGCCTGTATCTGGTGCAGGGGCAAGCTGGGTCGCGCCATCATCGTTCATCTAAGGAAACATCAACTTTCCCCTTTAGCCTATGTTTTCGCAGATTACATCCCGTTATCCTTCACCCAAGGACGGATGGTCCACGTCGGGCGAGGACACAGAGAATGCAAGACCCGAACAGCAAGCTGACCCTTGCCAGCGGCAGAACCCGCCTGCCCGCGACAGAGGTGCAATCCCTGCTCGAGGCGATTTTCCAGGCCCTGGGGTTCGACCCAGACATCGCCGGTGAAGTGGCCGCGCATCTGGTCGATGCCAGCCTGTCGGGGGTCGAGAGCCACGGGGTGATGCGGGTGCTGGAATATGCCGCCCAGGTCGAAAGCGGCTATCTGACGCCCTCGGGCCGCCCACGGGTGGTGCGCGACGACGCAGGCGGCCCGACTCGGGTCGAGGCGGGGGGCGGCATCGGTATCCCAGCCCTGCGGCTGGCCTATGATACCTGCTGTGACGAGGCGCGCGCGCGGGGTCTGTCGGCGCTGTCGATCCGTCACGTGGGCCATACCGGGCGGCACGGTGCCTTTGCCGAAGCGGCGGCCGAGGCCGGGTGCCTGACCATTTGCCTGGGCGGCGGCAATCGCCAGACCTGGCGGCAGGTGGCGCCCCATGGCGGCGCCCGCGCCATGCTGCCCACCAACCCCTGGTGCATCGGCATTCCCGGTGGCGACCGGGGGCCGGTGGTGCTGGATTTCGCAACCTCCAAGATCGCGGGCGGCTGGATCTATGCGGCGCGCTCGGCCGGGGCGCTGCTGCCCGAGGACTGCGTGATCGACGCCCAGGGCCACCCCACTCGCAACCCCGAGGATTATTTTGCCGGCGGCGCCATCCTGCCGGCGGGCGGGCACAAGGGTTTTGGCCTTGCCCTGCTGGGCGAGCTGGTGGGCGAGGCGCTGCTGGGACCCTCGACCACCGAATGCAACTGGCTGCTGATCGCGCTGTCGGCAGAGAGGTTCCGCGATGCCCGCACCATGGCCGCCGCCGCCGAAGAGGTGCTGGACGAGCTGCGCCGCTGCCCGCCCGCGCCGGGCAGTTCCGGGGTCGAGATCCCGGGCGAGCGCGAACGCGCCCACCGCGCGGCCTCGGGCGGGGTCGTGTCGGTCCCGCGCGACACCTGGAGACAGATCGAGACATTGGCCGACCGGCTGGGAGTATCCGCGACATGAGCAGACGCAAGCGCAAGACCACCCCCGAGGCCAATTCCGGTGAAAGACCCGAGACCGCCGCCCATGGTGGCAGTTGGCACCCGGTCCCGGCCGAGGCGGTCACGCAGCTTGCCGAGGCGGCGATCACCATCCTCACCATGATCGGCATGGCCGAGGCGCCACCGGTTGTCTGTGATGCCATCCTTGCGGCGGGGGGCAGGCTCGACCGGGGGCGTCTCCTCTATCCGCGCGCCCTGATCGAGGCAACGCTGGCCGAAATGCCGCGCCGGGTGCTGCTGGCCGGTCAGGATCCGGCCCATGACCTGAGCGTCGGTGGCACCCGCGCCTATGCCGGCACCGGCGGCGCCGCGCCCAATGTGATGGACGCAGAGAGCGGCGACTACCGTCCCTCCAGACTTGCCGATCTCTATGATGCCGCCCGGCTGGCCGATGCGCTGGAGCATGTGCATTTCTTCGCCCGCTCGCTGGTGGCAGGGGACGTGGCCGATCCGCTGAGCTTTGACCTGGCCACCGCCGCCGCCGCGCTGGCGGGTACTGCCAAACACGTGATGGTGCAGGCAACCGAGCCGGGCCATGTGGCGCCGCTTGCCGCGCTCTGCTACCGGATCGCGGGGGGCGAGGCCGCGTTCCGCGCTCGGCCCTTCCTGTCGCTCAACATCAACCACGCGGTGCCCCCGCTCAGGTTTCACGCCGAAAGCGCCGAAGTGATGGCCGAGGCGGTGCGCTCAGGCATCCCGGTGCATTGCAACGTGTTCGGCCAGTTGGGGGCATCGAGCCCGGTAACGCTGGCGGGATCGGTGGCCCAGACCCTGGCCGAGACGCTGGCGGGGCTGGCCTTTGTCCATGCGCTCGACCCGAACGCGCCGCGCATCGCGGGCCCGCGCCCGATGATCACCGACCTGCGCAGCGGCGGGCTGGCGGGCGGTGCGGGCGAACAGGCGATGGCCACCGGGCTGGCGGTGCAGGTGCTGCGGTTCTGGGACCTGCCCTGTTCGGTAATCGCGGGCGCCACCGACAGCAAGCTGCCCGATTTCCAGTCCGGTTACGAAAAGGCGCTGACCATCAACACCGCGCTTCAGGCCGGGGCCAACCTGATCACCCAGGCGGCGGGCAGCCAGGCCGGGCTGATGGCGGTGCATTTCGGCGCCATGGTGGCCGACAATGACATGATGGGCGCGATCCTGCGCGCCAATATCCCGCCTGAAATCACGTCCCGGACGCTGGCGTTGGAGGCGATTGCCGAGGTGGTGCGCGGCGAGGGTCATTTCCTGGGCCGGCCCGAGACCTATGCCCGGATGCGCAGCGACTTCCTCTACCCCGAGATCGCAGACCGCGCGCAACTTGGCGACTGGGCCTTGGGCACGCGCGCCGATATGGGCGCGCGTGCCTCGGCCCGGGCCATCACTCTGCTGGGTCGCCATTGGCCCAAGCACCTGTCTCCCGACCTGCGCGCCGATCTGGTCCATCAGTTCGGACTACCCGTTGAAAAGGAGCCTTCCTCATGAAAATCGCAATCGTCGGCTGCGGCGCCATGGGGTCGATCTATGCCGCCCGCCTGGCCGAGGCCGGACATCAGGTGCGGGCCGTGGACATGTGGACCGAGCACGTGGCGGCGATCAATGCCGGGGGCCTGCGCGTGGACGGGCCATCCGGAACGCTCCTGTCCCGTCAAGTCGAGGCGATGGAGGACCTGTCCCGGGCCGGTCCCTGCGACCTCTATATCCTGGCGACCAAGGCGGCGGGCGTCGAACCGGCGGCGCGGGCCATTGCCGCGACCATGCCGGAACATGCCTTGGTACTGACAATCCAGAACGGGCTGGGCGCGGGCGAACGTATCGCCCGCCACCTGCCCGCCGACCGGGTGCTGCTGGGCGTGGCCGAGGGGTTCGGCGCCGCCATGGTCGGGCCGGGACACGCGCGCCACACCGCGATGAAGCTGATCCGGCTGGGCGCGATGACCGGCGGCGACGATCCGCGCCTGGAACAAGTGGCCGGGATCTGGCGCTCGGGCGGGTTCGAAGTCGAGACCTTTGCCGATATCGACCGGCTGATCTGGGAAAAGCTGTTGTGCAACGTCACCCTGTCGGCGCCCTGCACCGCCTTTGGCTGTAACGTTGCCGATCTGCGCGCTGATCCCGAACGCTGGGCGGTGGCACTGGGGTGCATGGCCGAGGCCTATGCGATCGGCCGCGCGCGCGGGGTGGCGTTCTCCTTTGACGACCCGGTTGCCTATGTCACCGCCTTTGCCGAGAGGGTGGGCACGGCCAAACCCTCGATGTTGCAGGATCACGAGGCGGGGCGGCGCTCCGAGCTTGAAGCGATCAATGGCGCCATCCCGCCGCTGGGCGCGGCGCTGGGTATTCCAACCCCCTATAACGATACACTCTGCGCGGTGATCCGCGCACGCGAGGCGGCATTTGAGGGAGAGCGGACATGAGACTTGCCTCGTTCCTTGTTGACGGCGCGCCCGGCTATGGGGTGATCACCGATGCGGGCGCACATCCCGCCCTGCCCGCGCTGCGCGCCGCCTGCCCCACCCTGCGCGACTATCTGCGCACCCGCCCGGTGGCCGATCTGCCGGGCCAATGCGGCGCGGCGCTGCCGCTGAACGGTCTGGTCTGGCTGCCGCCGATCCCTGAACCCGGCAAGATCCTCTGCGCCGGCATGAACTATCGCAAACCCTATCCGGTCGATGGGGTGCCGCCACCAGATCCGGGCCATGTGGTGCTGTTCTCGCGCCATCCGCAAACGCTGGTGGGCCATGGCGCCCCGCTGGAAATGCCGCAAGGTTCCGCCGCCGAAAGCTTTGATTTCGAAGGCGAAATCGTTGCGGTGATCGGTCGGCCCGGCCGCCATATCGCGCCAGAGGCCGCTCTGGGCCATGTGCTGGGGTATTCGGCGATGAACGAAGGCTCGGTCCGGGGCTGGATGAAACATTCGGTCCATGCAGGCAAGAATTTCCACGCTTCGGGCAGCTGGGGGCCGTGGATCACCACCGCCGACGAGGCGGGAGATATCGCCGGGATGTCATTGCAAACGCGGGTGAACGGAACCCTGATGCAGTCCGATAGCGGTGCCGGTATGATCTTTGGTCTGGCCGAGCTGATCGCCTATATCTCGCATATCCAGCCGCTGGAGGCAGGCGACATCATCGCCACCGGCTCGCCAGACGGCACCGGCGGCAGCCGCACACCCCCCGCTTTCCTGCGCCCGGGCGACCGGGTGGCGGTCACGGTCGGCGGTGTCGGTACGCTGGAAAACAGCGTGGGCGCGTCGTGAACACCGCGCGTCATCTGGCCCGCTTTGCGATCACCTCCCGCCCCGACCCGGCGGTCGAGGCGGTCGCGGCCCCGGCCATTCTCGATTGCATCGCCTGTATCCTGGCCGGGGTCGACAGCCCGGCGGCAAGCCGCAGTCGCGCGGCGCTGGCATCGCTGGGCAGCGGGCCGGTGCCGGTTCTGGGCACCGCGCTGACCCTGCCCGCCCCGACGGCGGCACTGGTCAATGCCGTGGCGGGCCATGCCTGGGACATGGACGATTGGGAGGAGCCCGGCAACACCCATCCCACCGTTGTCCTGTTCCCCGCGCTGCTGGCGGCGGCACATCTGCGACCTGTCACGGGCGCCGAGTTGCTGGCGGCCTATGCGGTCGGGATCGAGGTGATCATGCGGCTGGGTCAGGCGCTGACACTCGACCATTACAAACGCGGTTTTCACGCCACCGCCACGCTGGGCGCCATCGGCGCGGCGGCGGCAGTGGCGCGGCTGCTGGGGCTGAGCGAGGATCAGGCGGAACATGCGCTGGCCCTCTCTGTCTCGCAGGCGATGGGCTATACCGCGCAATTCGGCAGCACCGCCAAGCCGCTTCAGGCCGGGTTCGCCGCGCGCACCGGGGTCGAGGCGGCGCTGCTGGCCCGGGCGGGCGCCACCGCGCAACCGCATGTACTGGATGACAAGCGCGGCTTTGCCGGGGTGTTGGCGCCGCATGATGCGGCGCGGCTGGCCGCGATCCCCGACCGGCTGGGCGCACCCTGGGGATTGTTGCAATACGGGCTGGCCTTCAAACCCTGGCCGTCCTGCGGCTATACCCACCGGCTGATGACAGCGGCGGCCGAGATCCGCGACCGCCTGAACGGCGAGACCGCCGGTATCGTCGCGATCCGGGCCAGCCTGCCCGATTTCCACCATGCGATCCTGCCCTTTCACCAACCCCGCAACCAGGCCGAAGCACTGTTTTCCGCCCCCGCCTCGATCGCGCGGATGCTGGTTTCGGGCGGGTTGACGCTGGCCGATGGCGCGGCGGGTTTCTGGACCGAGCCCGAGATCCGCCGCCTGATCGCGCTGACCGTGCTGGTGCCCGAACCGGCGCGCGACCCGTCGCTGAACTTTGATCCCGAGCAGCCCGACCGCCTGCAGGTCACACTTTCCGACGGCCTTGAACTGAGCGCCAGTTGCGCCTATCCGCTGGGCGCACCGCAGAACCCGATGCCGCCCGACCGGCTTGCGGCGAAATGGCACGAGATCACCGGGCGCCCTGTGTCGCAGTATCGGGCCATGCTGCGCTGGCCGCAGGCCGCCGATATCGCCACCTTTCTGCGGCAGGAGGCGGATTGAGACGTTGACGGAAAGGACCCCGGCGATGACCGAAAGCAATCTGCAAGACTGGCTGGGCCGGCAGGAGAGCACCGAGGACACGCTGCGCGCCCAACCCGCGCGCTTTCTTCAGGCCACGCTCGACCGCGAGCCGGACCTGACCGAAGGCGACGCGCTGCCGCCGCTCTGGCATTGGCTCTATTTCCTCGAGGCGCGTCGCGCCAGCGAACTGGGCCGTGACGCGCATCCGAAAAAGGGCGGCTTCCTGCCGCCCGTTTCGCTGCCGCGCCGGATGTGGGCGGGCGGCCGGTTCCACTTTGACCGCCCGCTTATCCTGGGGCGGGCCGCCAACAAACGCTCGACCATCGCCTCGATCACCGAGAAGGAGGGGCGGAGCGGCAAGCTCTGCTTTGTCACCGTCCGGCACGCGCTGTTCCAGGATGGCGCGCCCGCCCTGACCGAAGAACATGACATCGTCTATCGCGAGGATCCGGCGCCGGATGCTCCGGCGCCCGCACCCGCCCCCGCGCCCGATGGTGCCGAGTTCTCGCGCCGGATCGCGCCGACCGAGGTGATGCTGTTCCGCTATTCGGCGCTCACCTTCAACGGCCACCGGATCCATTACGACGTCGATTACGCCCGCACCGTCGAAGGCTATGACGGGCTGGTGTTTCACGGCCCACTGACCGCCACCCTATTGGCCGATCTGGCCTGCGCACAGGCGGGCCGGCCCCTGCGCGCGTTTTCGTTCCGGGGGCTTGCCCCGATCGCAGGCCCGGCGCCGTTTGATATCGAGGGCCGGGCCGAGGGCGACGCCCTGACGCTCTGGGCCCGGCGCGCGGACGGCGCGCTGGCCATGCGCGCCACTGCCGAGTTCTGAGGGTTGGGTCGATCCCGAACCGGGGTCGGACCAGACGCGCCTTTTGGTGTTTCAGCCGGTCGGTTCGATCATGCCAAAGACCTCGATTTCCTGGCTGAGACCGCGGATCCGGTGACTGCCGCGCGGCGTGAACATCCCGGGTGACGAATGCGCCACCGCAGCCGTGGCCAGCACCCGATTGCCGAGTGTCTTGGTCAACCCCTCGATCCGGCTTGCCGCATTCACCGCCGGTCCCAGAACGGTAAAGTCGAGCCTGCCGGGGCTGCCGATATTGCCATAGCTGACCCGGCCCACATTGATCCCGATGCCGATGTCCAGCGGTGACCGGTTGGCTTCCCTGCGCGTATCGTTCAGGGCCAACAGCCCTTCAAGGATCGCGCGCGCCGCGCTGGCGGCTTGCCGGCACTTTCCGTTCCGCTCTTGCGGCGTGGAAATCACGAAGACCGACAAGATACCGTCCCCCATGAACTTGAGCACATCGCCGCCCATGGTTTCCACCGACTGGACCACAAGTTCGAAATACCCGTCCAGCGCGTCAAAGACCGCGTCCTCGCCCGCGGTTTCGGAAAAGGCGGTAAAGCCGCGCAGATCGGTGAACATGACCACCGCGTCGAGCGTCTTGCGCGCGCCGCGCCTGACGGTCCCGTTCCAGACCTCCCGCGAGGGTCCGTCGCCAAGATAGGTGCGCAGCAGGCTTTGGGTGGACTTGCGCATCGTCATCGGCTCCAGCGCCGAGGACAGGCCCGGTTTCGACGCCTCGATCATTGCCAGGTGTTCCGGGCTGAACCCGCCGCTGTCGCGGGTGGCAAAGGTGCAGCCGTGCAGCGATCCGTCCCCATATTCAAGCAGCGTCGCGTAATAATCGGTGCCTCCCGCCTCGGCGAATTCGAGATAGGAAACATGGTCCTTGTCGCGATCAAGACCGCGAAGGCTTTTGTGCAGCGGTTTCTGATGGGTCAGGATGTATTCAAAGGAACTGCCGATATAGTCGTCGGTCAGCATGCGCGCATGGGTGACATCATAGGTTTCGCTGCCATCGGGCGTCCAGACGATGCCCCATGCGATCAGCAGGGGGTTGGCAAACCGCTGGCCGATATTGACCCGCCAGAGCGGCACGCCGGCATCCACAAGTGTCGCGCAATACCGCGACACCACCTCGACAGGATCGTCAGAACAGCGACCCCGGGTCATCATCCAGTGATTGAGGTCCGCAACAGGATCCATTGCTCCAGCTTAGGTCTTTGCGCCCGTGGCACAAGTCCCCATGGCCGGGCGCTACCTGTTGCCTATCCCTTGACCGCCGCGACCGCCACCGCCGCACGGTGCAGCGCTGCTTCGGTCCGCTCCAGCTCCTCCTCGCCCAGCGCCAGCGAGGGATAGAGCTTGCCCGGAGACTTGAACACGCCCTCGGCCCGCAGCACCGCGTTCCAGACCTGCGCCCGCTCGGGTTCGGCATGGCGGGCCGTGCGGTAATCGGTGCAGGCGGCCTCGGTGAAATAGACGTCGAACAGGGTGGCGTCGCCCGACAACCGGTGCGCGATGCCCTGTGCGCCGAGCGCCCGCTCGTGCATCGCCATCAACCGTTCACCCAGATCGCGCAGGCGCGCGTACTGGTCCGGACGGCGCAGGATCTCGAGCGTCTTGAGCCCCGCCGCCGCCGCCACCGGATTGCCTGACAGGGTGCCCAGCTGCATCAGCCAGCGTTCGGCCCCCACCGCCCCCTTGTCGAAATACGCCATGATCCGGGCCGAGGCACCCAGCGCCGCAAGCGGGAAGCCGCCACCGATCACCTTGCCCAGGGTGACGATATCGGGAGTCACGCCATACTGTTCCTGCGCTCCGCCATAGGCGAGGCGAAAGCCGGTGACGATCTCGTCAAAGATCAGCAGCACCCCATGACGGTCGCAAAGCGCGCGCAGGCCCTGAAGGAAACCGGGCGCGGGCGCGATGATCCGTTGCAGCGGCTCGGCGATGATCGCGGCGATGTCGTCATGCTCGGCCAGTAGCGAGGCCACCGCCTCGAGATCGTTGAACGGGGCCACTAGCACCTGATCGGCCACCCCCTGCGGGATACCGGCGCTGTCGGGCACCGGGGTCGGGAAATTGACCGCGCGGGCGGGGGCAAGGCTCATCTGTGCCTCGGCCGACATGCCGTGATAGCCGCCCTCGAATTTCACGATCCGGGACTTGCCGGTATAGGCGCGCGCCAGCCGGATCGCGTACATGTCCGCCTCGCCCCCCGAGGTGACAAAGCGCACCTGCTCGCAACAGGGTACCGCCTGAACGATCGCCTCGGCCAGCTCTATCCCCTTGGTGTTGTTGGCGAAAAAGGTCATGCCCAGCGGCAGTTGCTCCAGCACCGCCTCCATCACCTCGGGATCGCCATGGCCCAGCAGCATCGGTCCCGATCCGATCAGATAGTCCACGTATTCGCGCCCGTCCTGATCCCAGACCCGCGCGCCCTGCCCGCGCGCGATGATGGCAGCGGGGTCGAAATTGCCGAACCCCGCGGCGGGCAGCACCGCGCGGGCGCGCTCGATCCAATCGGCCTGGCTGTTCAGTCGGATCATATCTCTCCCTCCGGATAGGTCAGCACCGGCGCGGTTTCCAGATCGCCGCGCCACAGAACCAGCGCCATGAAGGGGCGATCATGGGTGCGCGTGGCATGAGCGCGCCCCGAGGGGTGGAACACATGATCGCCCGGCCCCAGACGGCGGGGCGGATGCCCCTCCATCAGGAACTCGGCCTCACCTGCCAGGATGAAATAGATCTCTTCGGCCGGGTGCTGGTGGAACGGATAGTAAAGCCCCGCCGGCATGTAGACCACATAGGCCGCGAGACTGTCACTGGCAAAGGGTCCACCCTCGCCGATCAGGCAGTAGCAGCCGAACCGGTCCATGAAATCGGCCCCCAGCCGCGAGCCCTGATAGGTCAGTCGCCACTGGGCCACCGCGCCTGCGGCGATGAAGGCATCGCGGATCGCCGCATAGGCGGTGGTCGTCAGGTCCGGATCGCTCTCCATCAGCGCGGCGGGCGGAATGCGGACAGGCGTGATCGGCTGCGGCATCAGCGCCGCAGGCAAGGCCGCAAATGCGGCCAGCGCGGGTTCGTGCGCGTAGAGCCGGTAGAGTTCGGCCAGAAGATGCTCAAAGGCGGGATCGGTCTGGGTCATGTGGTCAGTCCAGTATGAGATCGGGCGCACCCAGAGCATCACTGTCGACAGTGATGCCAAGGCCGGGACCGGGGGGGGGAGCAATGCGACCCTGAACGCGGGCCGGGGCAGCGGGGGCGAGGCGCGGGGCGACATAGCCCGACAGATCACAGACATTCAGCACCCGCCCCGGTTCGGTCGCCGCCCCCAGGTGGAGCAGCGCGGCAGTAGTTATGTCACTGCCCCAGGTGTCCTCGATGCACATTCTCGCCCCAAGGTGCAGGCACAGATCCCGCGCCCGGCGGGTCGCCGAAAGCCCGCCGAATTTCGACAGTTTCAGCGCCACCGCATCCATGATTCCCAGCCTGTGCGCCGCCAGCAGCGAGGCCGTGTCATGGGCCAGTTCGTCCATCTTCATCGGCAGGCCGGTGGCGCGCTGGACACGCGTGCAATCCTCCAGCGTCGCACAGGGCTGTTCCAGCATGATGTCGAGATGCGAGACCGCCCGGCCCACCCGGATCGCCTCCAGCGAGGTCGCGCCGCAATTCCAGTCGCCATAGACCAGCGGCCCCGGCCCGACCACCTCCCGCACCCTGGCCAAACGCTCGACATCGGTCTGCCAGTCGCCCGAGGCGCCCAGCTTGACCTGGAACTGGGTGATCCCCTGCGCCTGCGCCTCGCCCGCGATACGGGCCATCTCGTCGGGTGCGATACAGGTGATCGAATGATAAAGCGGCATGTCCGCCGCGCGCTGCCCGCCCAGCAACGCATGCAGCGGCAGGCCCGCCACCTGCCCGGTGATGTCCCACAGCGCGATATCGAGCGCCGACTTGGCATAGGGGTGGCCGGGTAAGTGCCGGTCGGCTCGCGCCATCAGCGCCTCGGGGCCGACGGGATTGGCGCCCAGGATCACCGGGACCAGCTCTTGCAAGGCCGGGGCGACGCCGCGCGCATAAGCAGGCAGGTCATGCGGGATCGGACAGACCTCGCCCCAGCCGGTTATCCCGGTATCGGTCTGAACCGCGATCACCACGGTCTCGACCGTGTCGCAGGTCTTGCCATCGGCCATGTAATAGGCGGTGTGGCTGGTCAGCGGCACATGCCAGAGCGATATGCGGGTGATGCGTGTCATGCGTTTACCGCCACAGGTTTGCCCAGCGCTGCCCTCTGCTGGAGAAGAGGCTTGCCGGGATCGGCGCCCATTGGCAGTGCGTGGGGGTGATCCGTCTTGTGCTCAGGCGTGGTGCCGGGGGGTGGGGTCGGATGCCTCCGGCGGGAGTATTTGCAGCGGAATGAAGGACCGGACCGGATCATTGCACTGGCTCCGCCTGAAGATCGGCACGGGGGCGCGCATTGTCCGGGTCATAGGCGGGCGCGCCAAGGATGCGGCCCTTGCGTGGCTGTCCGGCGATGATCACCTCGACCTCGGTTCCGGGCAGGTTCACCTGCGGTTTGACATAGGCAAAGGCGAGGATCTTGCCGACCGTATGGCCATAGGCCACCGAAGCGGTGGAGCCTATCACCTTGCCGTGGAGCCGCACCGCCTCGCCGCCATTGCCGTCGAAGCGGCCGTCGGGTTCGATTTCGAGATAGGCGCAGACCCAGGGCAGGTTGCCGGTGTTCAGCGTCTTGTCCCGACCCAGATACTCCTTGTCGGTGCGGGCAAAGCGCAGCACGTCGGCCTCGGCCAATGTTACCTCGTTGGTCAGCTCGCTCGCGCCCTTGAACGCCTTTTCCATCCGCAGCGCGTTCATCGAGAAGCTGCCATAGTCGGTCAGGCCATGGCCCTCGCCCGCCGCCCAGAGCGCGTCATAAACCGCAAGCGCATGGTCGCGGGGGATGTGCAACTCCCACCCGAGTTCACCGGCATAGGACATGCGCATGGCCCAAAGGCTGTGGCCCGCGACAGTGATCTGCTGCGCCGTGAGCCATTTGAAGCGCGCGTTCGACAGGTCTGCATCGGTGCAAGCGGCAAGGATATCGCGCGCGCGGGGGCCGTTCAGGGCAAGCGCGGCCCAGTCGGTAGAGAGGGTGCGGATCGTGATCTCCGCCGTGCCGCGATGCGCGGCCAGGTGATCCAGCAGGCGCTGTTCGAAGAAGGCGGCGCAGACGAGGTAGTAACGGTCCTGCTCGAGCTTGACCACGGTGGTTTCCAGCTCGATCCGGCCGCGCCGGTTCAGCATATGGGTAAGCGCGATCCCCCCCACCTTTTGCGGCAGGCGGTTGGCGGTGAGACGATCGAGCAGCGCGCTCGCGTCCGGGCCCGAGACTTCGACCTTGGTAAAGGCCGAGATATCCATGATCCCGGCGGCGGTACGCACGGCGGCGCATTCGGTCGCGACCATGTCATGCACCGGGGTGCGTCCAAAGCCGTAGTAATCGCGCTGCTCGATACCGCGCGCGAACCAGCGTGGGCGTTCGTGGCCATAGACTTCCTCAAATACCGCGCCCTTTTCCTTCAGCCGGTCATAAAGCGGCGAAGGTTTCACCGGGCGCCCGGCAAGGCGGTTGAAATGGGGAAACGGGATCTCGTGGCGCAGGCAGTAGTCTTCCTTGGCCTTCACGACCTGCCAGTCCTTGGTGGCATAGGCCCCGAACCGGCGCGGGTCGAACTCGCGCATCGAGATATCGGCGGCGCCATGCACGATCCAGCGTGCCAGTTCACGGGCCAGGCCCGGCCCCCAGCCGATCCCGATCTGGGTGCCGCAGCAGCACCAGTAGTTGCGCACCCCCGGCGCCGGGCCGATCAAAGGGTTGCCGTCGGGCGGGTGGGAAATGGCGCCATGCACCTCGCGCTGGATACCGAGATTGGCAAAGATCGGCATGCGGTTCAGGCTTTCCTCGAGCCAGGGCATGACCCGGTCGTAATCGGCATCGAACAGCCAGTTTTCATAGTCCCACGGGCATTCGTCGATCCAGACGGCATTGGGATTGGCCTTTTCATAGATGCCGATGAGGCCGCGTTTCTGCTCCATCCGGATATAGCCCGAAACCTTGCGGTCATCGCGGATGACCGGCAATTCACGGTCGAGCGACTGGAACTCGGGCACCGGTTCGGTCACGAAATAGTGGTGCGTCATCGAGGTCATCGGCAGTTGCAGCCCCGACCATTCGCCCATCTGCCGGGCATAGGTGCCGCCCGCGTTGACCACATGTTCGCAGGTGATCGTGCCCTTTTCGGTCTCGACCACCCATTCGCCGTTCGGCGCTTGCGTGATGTTGGTGGCGCGGGTGTGACGGAAGATGCGCACGCCCTTTTGTCGCGCGCCTGCCGCCATCGCCATGGTCACATTGGTCGGGTCCACATGCCCATCGTCAGGGGTGTGCAGCGCGCCCAGCACGCCCTCGAGATTGTAGAACGGGTGCAGTTCTGCGATCTGCTCCGGCCCGACAAGCTCGATGTTGAAGCCCAGCGCGGTGCCCACCGACAGCGTGTGGCGCAGCCAGTCCATCTCATCCTCGGTATAGGCCAGCCGGAACGAGCCGCAGCCATGCCAGGTGACCGCCTGCTCGGTCTCGGCCTCGAGCTTTCCGGAATAGAGGCCGATGTTGTAATCGACGCATTTGCCCAGGCCAAAGGAACTGGTCGAATGGGTGATCTGCCCCGCCGCGTGCCAGGTGCTGCCGCTGGTCAGTTCGGCCTTTTCCAGCAGGACGGTATCGCCGCCCCACCCTTCATGCGCCAGGTGATAGGCCAGGCCCACCCCCATGACGCCGCCGCCGACGATGACCACACGCGCATGGGTGGGCAGGCTCTGCTGGGGCATGAAATTTTCCACTTCACGAGTCGCGATTTCTCTCGACAGGCTAATGCCACATTTGTACCATCGTCAATCATGAATGAAACAAATGTATCATCTTCAGTTTTGAACCGCCTCACTGCGGAGTGGGACGCCCTGACGCCAGAGGCACAGAAGGCCGCGCGCTATGTGCTGGAAAATCCCGCCGACGTGGGGGTCTCGACCGTGCGCGAGATTGCCGAGGCCGCCAATGTAAAGCCCAACACCTTTGTCCGCATGGCGCGCCAGGTGGGCTTTGACGGCTACGAGGATTTCCGCGCCCCTTTCCGCGACGCGATCCGGCGCGGCACGGCCAGCTTTCCCGACCGGGCGCGCTGGTTGCAGGATATCGGCCGCTCGGGCGAATTGGGCGGGCTATACGCCGACATGGTCGGCGCCGCGATCCGCAATATCGAGGAGACCTTTGCCGGCATCGACGCCGAGCGGTTGAAGACAGCGGCCGAGGCGATCTGGGCCAGCCGGCAGGTGTTCACTCTGGGCGTCGGCGTGAACAACGCCAATGCCCGCGCCTTCACCTATCTCGCCTCGACCGGCATGACCGATTTCCACGCGATCCCGCGCCCCGGTTCGACAGCGGTGGACGATCTGGCCTGGGCCGATCAGCGCGACGTGCTGATCGCGATGACCAGCCGCCCCTACCGCTCCGAGGTGGTCGAGGCGGTGCGCATCGCCCGCGACCAGGGGCTGACCATCATCGCGCTGTCCGACAGCCCGGCCAGCCCGATCATCCGCGCCGCCCAACATGGCTTTGTCGTGGCGGTCGACACACCACAGTTCTTTCCGTCCTCGGCCTCGACCATCGCGCTTCTGGAAACGTTGCTGAGTTTTGTCATCGCGGTGGCCGATGACGAGATCGTGACGCGGGTCGAGAGCTTTCACCGCCGCCGCCACCAGTTGGGCCTCTATCTGCAGGAGCCGGAATGACAATCAACGCCACCCCGGTGCGCTCGCTTGAGGCGCGCTATTACACCGATCCGGCGATCTATGCCGCCGAGCAGGCCGGGCTGTTCGCGCGGACATGGCAGTTTGCCTGCCATGCCAGCCAGCTGGAACAGCCTGGCGACTACCTCGCCTTTGAGCTTGGCACTGAAAGCCTGTTCTGCATCAGGGGCCGCGACGGGGTGATCCGCACCTTTTACAACGTCTGCCAGCACCGGGCGCATCAGCTGGTCAGTGGCACCGGCTCGACCCGTGTCGTGGTCTGCCCCTACCACGCCTGGACCTATGAGCTGACCGGTCGCCTGCGCGCCGCGCCCAACGCGAAATCGGTCCCCGGTTTCGACGCTGCGCAAATCTGCCTGACCGAGGTCCGGACCGAGGTCTTTCTCGGCTTCGTCTTTGTCAACCTCGACCCCGAAGCGCAGCCGATGGACGACTGGTTCCCGAACGTGCGGGCCGAGCTTGAGGCCTTTGTCCCCAACTGGTCCGATCTGAAACCGCTGGAATGGGTCGAGATCCCCGAAGACTGCAACTGGAAGGTCTCGGTCGAGAACTATTCCGAATGCTACCATTGCAGCCTGAACCACCCGACCTTTTCCACCGGGGTGATCCGGCCCGAGACCTATGACATCCAGCCGCAGGGCTATTGCCTGCGCCACACGACCGAATGCAACGATCTGAGCCAGATGACTTACGACATCGACAGCGGTTTTCCCAACAACGACCGCTATTCGAGCTGGTTTCTCTGGCCGATGTTCTCGTTCCAGGTCTATCCGGGCAACCTGTTGAACACCTATCACTGGCGCGCGGTGGATGCGGGCCGGGTGGTGGTCTGGCGCGGCTGGTACTCGGTCGGCGGCGCCGAGAACGAGACCGTGCGCCGCATGGCGAAACAGGACCGCGCCACCACGGTCGAGGAGGATATCCGGCTGGTGGAATCGGTCCAGCGCGGTTTGCGTTCGCGCGGCTATGTGCCGGGGCCGCTGGTGGTCGATCCCGCTTGCGGCGTAAACTCGGAACATTCCATCCTGCACCTGCAGACCTGGATGCGCGAGGCGGTTGCGGCCGAGCCGATGTCTTGAAAAGACATCGGCCCGAAATCCGCACCGGATTTCGGCCAGCGCAACACAGAAACGGAGCGACAAGATGAGCACATTCGACGAAGACCTGTTCCTCAAGGGGCTGGAACAGCGCAAGGCCACGCTGGGCGCCGATTACGTGGAAAGGAACCTCGCCGCCGCCGACGACTTCACCCGCCCCTTTCAGGAGGCGATGACCGCCTGGTGCTGGGGCTTTGGCTGGGGGGACGACGTGATCGAGCCCAAGACCCGCTCGATGATGAACCTCGCCATGATCGGCGCGCTGGGCAAGATGCATGAATGGGAAATCCATTGCCGTGGCGCGCGCACCAACGGGGTCAGCCGCGACGAGATCCGCGCCATCATCCACGTGATCGGCATCTATTGCGGCGTGCCGCAGGCGCTGGAGTGTTTCCGCGTCGCTCGACGGGTGCTCGACAGCGAGGACTGACCTCGCCACAGGCCCGCGCCTTTTGATGGGCATGTCCGATTTGAACCCCAAGTGGTCCGAAGATGTCCGCGACTCGGGGCCGGTTTCCAGCCAGCATGGGGGCAAAGGGAGTCGGATTCGATGGGCTATTCAGGACTACGAGTCATCAAAGAGGCGCTGACCGGTCACCGCGGCTGGGGACCGGCCTGGCGCGATGCCGCGCCCAAGGCGCAGTATGACTATGTCATCATCGGCGGCGGCGGCCATGGGCTGGCCACGGCCTATTACCTCGCCAAGGAGTTCCGTCAGGCGCGGATCGCGGTCCTGGAAAAGGGCTGGATCGGTGGCGGCAATGTGGGCCGCAACACCACCATCATCCGCTCGAACTATCTGCTGGACGGCAACGAGCCGTTCTACGAGTTCTCGCTGAAACTGTGGGAGGGGCTGGAGCAGGAGCTGAACTATAACGCGATGGTCAGCCAGCGCGGCATCCTCAACCTGATCCATTCCGACGCCCAGCGCGACGCTTTCATCCGCAGGGGCAATGCGATGATGCTGAACGGTGCCGATGCCGACCTGCTCAGCACCGAACAGATCAAGGCACGCTATCCGTTCCTGAATGTCGACAATGCCCGGTTCCCGATCAAGGGCGGGCTGGCGCAGCACCGGGGCGGCACCGTGCGCCACGACGCGGTGGCCTGGGGCTATGCCCGCGCCGCCGACCGGCACGGCGTCGACATCATCCAGAATTGCGAGGTCACCGGCTTCCGCATCGAGAACGGCACCTGCACCGGGGTCGAAACCTCGCGCGGGGTGATCGGCGCGGGCAAGGTGGCGGCCTGTGTCGCCGGGTCCTCCTCGCGGCTGATGGAAAAGGCGGGCATGCGCCTGCCGATCGAAAGCCACGTGTTGCAGGCCTTTGTCTCCGAGGGTCTGAAACCGCTGTTGCCCGGTGTGATCACCTTTGGCGCGGGGCATTTCTATTGCAGCCAGTCCGACAAGGGCGGGCTGGTATTCGGCGGCGATATCGACGGCTATAACTCCTATGCCCAGCGCGGCAACCTGCCGGTGATCGAGGATGTCTGCGAGGGCGGCATGGCGATCTTTCCGATGCTGGGCCGCGCCCGTCTGCTGCGCAGCTGGGGCGGCATCATGGACATGTCGATGGACGGCTCGCCGATCATCGACCGCACCCATATCGGCGGGCTCTATTTCAACGGCGGCTGGTGTTACGGCGGGTTCAAGGCGACGCCCGCCTCGGGCTTTGCCTATGCGCATCTTCTGGCCACCGACAGCCCGCACAAGACCGCCACCGCCTATCGCTTCGACCGGTTCGCGCGCGGGCGGATGATCGACGAAAAGGGCATGGGCAACCAGCCCAACCTGCATTGAGAGGGCACCGGACATGTTGATCGACCATCCCATCCTGGGCCCGCGCGACAGCAGCGAATTCGTCTACAAGGGCGACGCCGCCCTGATCCGCCGCCCCGACTGGCAGGCCTCCGACGCGCTGGAGCAGTTCATCGACTATGGCTATCTGCGCGACAACCCGGCGGGCCTGCACCGCGAGCTGTGGTTTCACGAACAGGGCGACCGTTCGTGGCTGGTGGTGACCCGCGACACCACCACGCATGAGATCACTTCCGTCGAACTGGCCCGCGACGTGGCCCGCAAGGAGGGACGCTCCAGATGACCGGTCCCAATCGTCTGAACGGCGGTCTGATCGACCGCAGCAAGCCGCTGAATTTTACCTTCGACGGGCGCCGGTATCAGGGCTTTGCCGGGGATACGCTGGCCTCGGCGCTGTTGGCCAACGATGTCCGGCTGATGGGGCGCTCGTTCAAGTATCACCGCCCACGCGGTCCGATGAGCGCGGGCTCCGAAGAGCCCAATGCCATTGTCGAGCTGCGCGAGGGCGCCCGCAAGGAACCCAATACCCGCGCCACCACCGCCGAGCTGTTCGACGGGCTGAGCGCCAATTCGCAGAACCGCTGGCCCTCGCTGAAATGGGACGTGATGGCGGTCAACGATCGGCTGTCCAATTTCTTTGCCGCCGGGTTCTATTACAAGACCTTCATGTGGCCCGCCGCCTTCTGGGAGAAGGTGTACGAGCCGATCATCCGCAAGGCGGCGGGGCTGGGCACGCTCAGCCATGCGCCCGACCCCGACAGCTATGACAAGGGGTTTCTGCATTGCGACCTTCTGGTGATCGGCGCTGGCCCGGCCGGGCTGGCGGCGGCACTGACAGCCGCGCAATCGGGGGCGCAGGTCATCGTCGCGGACGAGGATTTCCTGCCCGGCGGGCGGCTCAATGCCGAGACCTTTGCGCTGGGTGACCAATCCGGCAGAAACTGGGCCGCCGAGACCGCCGCCGCGCTGCAAGCCATGCCCAATGTGCGGCTGATGACGCGCAGCACCGTGATCGGCGCCTTTGACCATGGTATCTATGGCGTGGTCGAGCGGGTCAGCGACCACCTGCCCCAGCCGCTGCCGGGCAAACCGCGTCAGATCCTGTGGCGGGTCTATTCGCGCCGCGCCATTCTGGCCGCCGGGGCAACCGAACGCCCGATCGTTTTCGAGAACAACGACCGCCCCGGCATCATGCTGGCCTCGGCACTGCGCAGCTATGCCAACCGCTGGGCGGCAACACCCGCACGCGCGGTGGCGGTGTTCACCAACAATGACGACGGCCATCGCACCGCGCGGGATCTGAGCGCGCAGGGGGTCAGCGCCGTGGTGATCGACACCCGAACGGACGCGCCCGAAACCACCGATTACGAGACCATCCCCGGCGCCACCGTCACCAATACCCAGGGCCGTCTGGGCCTGACCACGGTCGAGGTGACGCTGGCCACCGGTACCACCCGCACGCTCAGCGTCGGCGGGCTGGGGGTCTCGGGCGGCTGGAACCCGAACGTGCACCTGACCTGCCACCAGCGCGGGCGCCCGGTCTGGGACCAGGCGATCGCGGCCTTTGTGCCCGGCGGCACCCTGCCGGTGGGCCTGATCCCGGCGGGCGCGGCGCAGGGCGTGTTCAGCACCCATGGCGCGCTGGCCTCGGGGCAAGCGGCGGCCGAACAGGCGCTGTCCGATCTGGGCATCGCGGCGAAACCCGCCGCCCTGCCCCAGGCCGAGGACGCGCCGGTCAACGTCACCCCCTTCTGGCACGTCAGGGGCGCCAAGCGCGCCTGGGTCGATCAGCAGAACGACGTCACCGCCAAGGATGTGAAACTGGCCCATCAGGAGAACTTCGTCTCGGTCGAGCACCTGAAACGCTATACCACGCTGGGCATGGCGACCGATCAGGGCAAGACCTCGAACATGGCCGGTCTGGCGATCATGGCCGAGGTGGCGGGCAAGTCGATCCCAGAGGTCGGCACCACCATGTTCCGCCCACCCTATACGCCCACGGCGATGGGCGCCTTTGCGGGCCGCTCGCGCGACATGGATTTCCGACCCACCCGCAAGACGCCCAGCCATGTCTGGGCCGAGGAACAGGGCGCGGTCTTTGTCGAGGTCGGCATGTGGCTGCGCGCGCAATGGTTCCCCCGCCCGGGCGAAACCCATTGGCGCCAGAGCGTCGACCGCGAGGTCACCCAGACCCGCAAGTCGGTCGGCATCTGCGATGTGACCACGCTGGGCAAGATCGACGTGCAGGGCGCCGATGCGGCCGAGTTCCTCAACAAGGTCTATTGCAACGGCTTTGCCAAGCTGGCGGTGGGGCGCACCCGCTATGGGCTGATGCTGCGCGAGGATGGCATCGCGATGGATGACGGCACCGCCGCGCGCCTGGCCGAGGATCATTTCGTGGTGACCACCACCACCGCCAATGCGGTGGCGGTCTATCGCCACATGGAATTCGTGCGCCAATGCCTGTTCCCGGACATGGATGTGCAGCTGATCTCGACCACCGAGGCCTGGGCGCAATTTGCCGTGGCCGGACCCAATGCGCGTAAGCTGCTGCAAAAGATCGTCGATCCGGCGCATGACATCTCGAACGAAGGTTTTCCCTTCATGGCCTGTGCCGAGATCACCGTTTGCGGCGGGCTGCGGGCGCGGCTGTTCCGCATCTCGTTCTCGGGCGAGCTGGCCTATGAGATCGCGGTTCCCACCCGCTATGGCGACGCGCTGATCCGGCGGATGATGCAGGCGGGCGCGGAATTCGACGTGGTCGCCTATGGCACCGAGGCGCTGGGGGTGATGCGGATCGAGAAAGGCCATGCCGCCGGCAACGAACTGAACGGCACCACCACCGCGCTCAACCTCGGGATGGGGCGGATGGTGTCCAAGAAGAAGGACTCGATCGGCTCGACCCTGTCCGAACGCGAGGGGCTGAACGAAGCGGATGCGCTGAAACTGGTCGGGTTCCGCCCGGTGAACCCGCAGGACAAGGTGCCCGCCGGATCGCATCTGATGACCCGGGGCGACCCGGTCGATGCCGCCCATGACCAGGGCTATGTCACCTCGGCCTGCTACTCGCCCAGCCTGGGCTGTCATATCGGCATCGGCTTTCTGAAATCCGGCGACAGCCGCAAGGGCGAGATCGTTCGCCTTGTCAGCCCGCTGACCGGGCTCGACCACGAGGTCGAGGTGGTAAGCGCCCATTTCGTCGATCCAGAAGGAGAGCGTCTGCGTGCATGATCTGAACCCGATAACGCCGCTGGGCGCTGCCGCTCCGGTGGTCGCGCATCACGGGCCGGTGACCCTGACCGAAGTGACCGAAACGGCGCTGGCCTCGGTCGCGGCGCGGCTTGGCCGCGAGGCCGAGACGACAACCCTGTTGACCGAGGTGCTGGGCGCCGCGCCCCCGGCCCCGGCCCGGCTGAGCCCCGGCACGCCCGGCGCCTTCTGGATGGGGCCCGATCAATGGATGGTCGAGGCGCCGCTGGGCACACACGAGGATCTGGCCGCGCAGCTGGCCGCCCGCGCCAATGGCGCGGCCAGCGTCACCGAACAGACCGATGCCTGGTGCCGGTTCGACCTGACCGGCGAGCGGCTGGCGGATGTGTTCGAACGGCTCTGCCCCGCCAATACCCGCGCCTTTGCCGGGGGCGAGGCGGTGCGCAGCGCGATCGACCATCTGGGCTGTTTCCTGCTGTGCCGGGCACCCGATCATATCACGGTGCTGGGGCCACGCTCGGCGGCGGGCTCGCTGCATCACGCGCTGGTGGTGGCGATGCGCGCGGCGTTCTGATCAGACCGAGGGCACCGGCAGGTTGCCCTCGACCCGGTAGAGGTTGATCCGCTTGCGGTCCTGCTGCGGGGTCAGACCAAAGGCCTCGCGGTAATGCCGCACCAGCGGCTTGGCGTTGGCATAGCCCACCGCCGCTGCAACATCCGAGATACTGTCATTGGTATACATGACGATCTGACGCGCCGCCTGCATCCGCAGGTGGCGGAAATAGCCGGTCGGGTTCTGTCCGGTGGCCTGTTTGAAACAACGCTCCAGATGCCGGGGGGTGATGTTCAGCCGCTCGGCAATCATCGCGATACTGGCGGGCGCGGCCAGGTTCTCGGCAAAGATTTCAACGGCGCGTGCCACCAGCGGCGACATTTCGCCCTCGGCATCGGCGGCCTGATGGATCGGCAGCGCCTGTTTCACTCCCGCCTTGCGCATGATCGGGTGCTGGAACCAGCAGGCGACCTCGTTGGCCACGTTGGCGCCCAGCGCTGCCTCGATCATGCTCAGCGCCAGGTCGAAGGCCGCCGCCGCCCCCGAGGCGGTCAGCAGACGCGGCGAGATCTCGATCACCTCGTTGCTGCGGCGGATCTCGGGGAATTCGGCGGCAAACGCCGCCTCGTAACACCAATGCACCGACAGGCGCTCGTCGCGCACCACGCCGCTGCGCACCAGCGGAAAGACGCCGCCGCTGATCGCGCCCAACACGGTGCCGTGCCGTTCGATCCGGCGCAGCAGCGAGGCGGTGCGCGGGTTCTCGAACCGGGCCACCGGCGCCGACAGCAGCACCAGATAGTCAAGCGCCGCCACGGTCTCCAGACTGGCGTCCGGATCAAAGGTGATGCCCGCGCTCGACACCACTTTGTGGGGCAGTTCCGACACCAGCCGCCAGGCGAAACTGTCCGACATCGAGATCTCGTTGGCCGCGCGCAGCGGCTCGATGATCGAGGTCAGGCAGGCCATGGGAAAGCCCGGAAACAGCAGAAACCCGATACGTGTGGTCATTCCGGGCGATCCTTTGGCTTGTCATTCCACGGTGGGAATTTTATTAGAGAGAAAAAATTATGCAATGTGGTGAAAAACGGCTAGAGTTGAAGCAGAACTGACCGCAGGGCAATACAGGAAGAGCTTGAGGAACCCCCATGAATGCTGCAAAGGATCTCCGCATGACACAGCTTTTGCAAGATCCCCATAGCGTTCGCGAGGAACGCGAGAAGGTTCTCGAGGTCGCCATCGGCCGCGAGGTTCGCGCCTTTCGCAAGCAGCAGGGCATTACCGTGGCCGAGTTGTCGAAACTGACCGACCTGTCGATCGGGATGCTGTCCAAGATCGAAAACGGCAACACCTCGCCCTCGCTCACCACGTTGCAAACCCTGGCCAATGCGCTGTCGGTGCCGCTGACCGCGTTCTTCAAGGGCTACGAGGAAAAGCGCGAGGCGATCCATACCAAGGCGGGACAGGGGTTGGAGATCGAGCGCGCCGGTACCCGCGCCGGGCATCAATACAGCCTGCTTGGCCATATCGGGTCAAATTCCAGCGGTGTCATCGTCGAACCCTATCTGATCACGCTCAGCACGGAGTCGGACACGTTCAAGACCTTTCAGCATGACGGGATCGAGATGATCTACATGCTCGAAGGCAAGGTCGACTACCTGCATGGCAGCGAGATCTATCCGCTGGAGCCGGGCGACACGCTGTTCTTTGACGC
Source organism: Ruegeria alba (assembly GCF_022321465.1). Taxonomy (NCBI): domain Bacteria; kingdom Pseudomonadati; phylum Pseudomonadota; class Alphaproteobacteria; order Rhodobacterales; family Roseobacteraceae; genus Ruegeria; species Ruegeria alba. The sequence continues at coordinate 30,398 of NZ_JAKOEM010000029.1, forward strand.
CGACGCGCCGCACGGGCCAGAGCGTCTGGTGGAATTGCCGACGCGCTATCTGTCGGTGATCTGCTATCCGCAGCAGAAAAAGGGCTGAGCCGCCCGGACCGGGACGCGCTTGCGCATCCCGGCCTTGTCTTGCGCGTTACGTCTGCAACGGCGGCTCCGTTTCCAGATCGGGCCAGATCCCCGGCGAAGTCGGCAGCCCGTCGTCATACCGGCTGAGATACTCCAGCATCAAAGGACGGTTGGCGATGAACCCCTTGTAGGTGGCCAGCTCCTCGGGCAGGTCGCGCACCACACGGTGCAGGCGGCGGCCCCATTTCGGCACCGTCACCAGATCCTGAAACGCGATCAGATAACAGCGGATCGGGAACAACAGCGCGTTCGAGCGCGGCAGCCGGTAAAAGGTCTGCAACTCGACCCTGAGATGCTGTTTGGCGCCGATATTCTCGGGCGTCAGCGTGGTCTTCTGCACCCCCCATTTGTGATAGTTCTCGGGGCTGGTATCGAGCAGCGGATTGACCGTCATGGTCCAGTTCAGCCGCCGCGCAGGCGCCCCCTGCTGGATGTTGAGCAGGAATTTCAGCGCCCGCTTGAAGATGCCCATCTCATGGGCCAGCGGCACCGGCGCGTGCCATTCGAAGAAATCCATGCCGATGTCGAAATCCAGGCTCCAGTCCGCCTGTGTCGTCACCATGCCCGCATCCATGTAGAGCATGTCGCCGCGCTGATCGAGCACCGCGTAATCGCCCTGCGCCTGCCGGGTGATGTATTCCAGCGGCCCGCAGGGCAGCGTGGTTTCATCAAGGAAGGTAAAGGTGTGGTCGATCCCCATCGGCTTGTTGATCCAGCGCCAGCGGTCGCCGTCGCGGTGCAGTTCGAACAGGTCGGGGTAATCCTCGGACTTGCTGACCATGATCAGTTCCAGCGTGTCCCAGCCCGCCAGCGTCATATGCGGCAGCGACTGGCAGCGCAGCGGATCCTCGGCCAGCACGATGGCGCGGTCGGCCATTTCCGAGACGTAGTGCTCGTCCACGTCGAACCGCTTTTCATAGACCGAGCCCGCCGGGCCGCCCCGGTGCTGCTCCATGTTCACCGAATACATGTAGCTGTCTTCGTGGAACGGGAAGGGAAAGCGCTTGATCGCCCAGTCCGAATTGCGGAACGAGTAATCGTCGCGAAAGGTTTCGGTGTTGAATTGGATCGTCATCGCGGTCTCCTCTACCGGTCCAGCACGAGGCTTTTGCCCACGAACCGGCTGACGCAGGGCATGATCTTTTTCCCGCTGGCGTGTTCGTCATCGTCCAGCCAGTGGTCGCGATGCACGAAGTCGCCATCGGATGAGACCACATCGGTTTCGCACTGGCCACAGGCGCCGCCCCGGCACAGAAAGGGCGCGTCGACGCCGCAGCGTTCCATCGCCTCAAGCAGGCTTTCATGTTCGCCCACCTGAATGGTGATGTCGGACTTGCACAGGCGCACCTCAAAGGGTTTGCCGGGCTGCGGGGCCAGGAATTCCTCGGAATGCACGTTCTCGTCGGGCCAGCCATGCGCCGCGGCGGTGGCGTGGACCCAGTCGATCATGCCCTTGGGACCGCAGACATAGACATGGGTGCCCAGCGGCTGACCATCCAGCAGATCCTCAAGCCCGATGGCCTGATCCTGATCGTCGAAATAGACATGCACCTTGTTGGGATGCTTGTAGGTCAGTTCGTCCACATAGGTGCCCAGCTCCTTGGAGCGGCACGAGTAATGCAGCTCCCAGGCGCCGCCCATCCGTTCCAGATGCGCGATCATCGCAAGGAACGGCGTGATGCCGATGCCACCGGCCAGGAACACATGCTTGCGCCCGCGCAGATCCAGCGGGAACAGGTTCACCGGATAGGTGATGGTCATCGGGTCGCCGACCTTGACCTGATTATGCAGGAAGAGCGAACCGCCCCTGCCCTGATCGTCGCGGCGCACCGAGATCGCATAGATGCTGCTATCGCCCGGATCGGACATCAGCGAATAGGGATTGAGCCGGGTCCGCGCGCCATCGCGCATCTCGACCACGGTATGGGCACCGGCGGAAAAGGGCGGAAACGGCTGGCCGTCGCGGCGGGTGAATTCGAACCGGGTGACCAGCGGGTTGAGCGGCACGACCGCGCTGACGGTGACCTCGATCTTTTCGGCGCCTGCCTTGGCTTTCTGGGGGGCTGCACTCATTTGTAAAGCTCCACGGGTTCGGGGACATTGCCGGGGTCCTCGGCGTCGATGCACACCCCCTGAAAGGCGGCCAGACGGCGCGAATAGTGATCGCGCACGAACAGGTTCAGCCCGCAATGGGAACAGACGAAGGGGTCGGTGGTCACATCCTCGGTGATGCCCTTGCAATGCACGCATTGCATCCGCCGCGCGACCGAGCCGCGATGCTCGGTCTGGATCGCACCATGGGGAATGCCCGCCTGCATCGCCTCGTTCTGGGCCTGTCCCATCAGCCCCTCGGTTCCGGCCAGATAGACCTGAAGCCCCATATGGGCATCCGACAGCACCCGGCGGATCCGCTGGACCGAGGCGGCATAGCTGGGCCCCACATAGAATTGCGCCGGACCCAGGGCGCGCAGGCGCTCCACATAGGTCTCGCCGGTGTCCTTGGGGATATAGATGATATGCGCATTGGCAAACAGCGCGGCATCGCTTGCCGCCAGATCCAGCAGCGCCTCTGCGCCCTCGGCATCGGCGATCATCAGATGCGCCTTGCCGGGCCGCGGCTCCAGCGTGCCATAGACCGGGCGGCTGGCGATACTTGGTGGAAACTGAAATTTGGACATCCCGTCGCTGACTCCTTCTTGGTCCGATCGCAAGAAGAACAGGCGCCCCGCCTCCGGGGGCGCCTGCCCGGTGATCCTCAGCCCTTGGCGGCGCGGATGGACTTGTCCTTGTCGTAGAAGGGCATCTCTTCGGCGACGCAGGCGATTTCGGTGCCATCCTCGTTGCGCACCGTCATCTTGGTCCCCGGCACCGCACAGTCAACCGGCATCCGGGCGATGCCCACGTTATGGCCGTTCAGGTCCGAATTCATGCCAAAGGTGACGACGCCCACGACCTCGCCATCCTTGAGCAGCGGTGCCCCCATGTCGGCGGGCGTGGTGCCCTCGAGCTTGACGCCATAGATCTTGAACCGCTCCTTGCCCTTGCGGGCATAGTGGTTCTCGGCGCCCCGGAACCCGATCTTGCCGGGCGAGACGGTGAATTCCAGCCCCAGTTCCCACAGCGAGTCGCCGCAATTCTCGTCGGCAAAGGGATAGGTCTCGGAATTGTCGCCGGGATAGAACAGAAGATAGCTTTCGGTGCGCAGCAGATCGAGGGTCGAGAACTGCACCGGGCGGATGCCCATGTCCTTGCCGTCCTCGAGGATCGCATCCCAGAGTTCAATGGCGTGCCGGCCTTCGCAAAAAATCTCGTACCCCCGCTCACCGGTATAGCCGGTGCGCGAGATCATCACCGGTTTGCCAAAGAGCTTGGTCTGGATGATGCCGAAATAGGCCAGATCGCGGATGCCGGGCACGTGTTTGGCCAGGAAATCCACCGCGACCGGACCCTGGAGCGACATGTCGTGCAGGTCGTCGTCGAAGATCATCGAGACATTCTTGCCATAGGCGGCCATCGCCAGGCTTTCATGGCCGGTGCCGGTGCCATGCACCAGCATCCAGTTGTTCACCGACAGCCGGTAGATCACGCAATCGTCGATGAACAGGCCGCGATCGTCCAGCATGCAGGCATAGACCGCCCGGCCCGGCATCAGCTTGTCCACGTTGCGGGTGGTGGCGCGGTCGATCACGGCGGCAGCATGCGGGCCGCTCAGGTGGATCTTTTTCAGGCCCGACACGTCCATCAGACCGGCCTTGGTGCGGACCGCCTCGTAATCAGCCTTGGCCCGTTCGTCGGTATGGTCATAGAACCATGCGGTTCCCATACCGTTCCAATCCTCCAACTCGCCGCCGATTTCGGCATGCCGCTGCGCAAGCGCAGAGGTTCTGTAGATGATCGCCATCCCTGTGACTCCCTGATCTGTTCGGTTTGCATCATTCAGACCCATGTCCGGACAAAAATCAACACAAACGTAAAAAAAATTTCCTACCGGGAATATTCGCCCGGACTTTAGGCAGAGGCCATGTTCTGCACCTGCACAATGTTGCATGCCAGTAAAATTTATTGACAGGCAGCATAATCAAGAGCTTCCCTTTTAGGAAAAAAACTTTCGCAGCAGTCAGAGTTATCCAACCGGGGAGACAGAAATGGATGGAAATCTTAACGCACTGACGACGGTATTTACCGAGTTCTACTACTGGGTGACGGTCGTGTTCATGTTCCTGATTCACGTCGGGTTCTGCATGTACGAGGTCGGCGCCAGCCGCCGACGCAACCATATGCACACGTTAATGAAAAACGTGATGGTGATCCCGCTGGTCACCGTCACCTTCTTCTTCTTCGGATGGTGGATCTATTGGGCCTTCCCGATGTTCCCCTTCTTCGGCGGGCTGGACACCGAGGCGGGCGCCGCCAACCTGCCCTGGGCCGAGACCATGGGGCCGAACGCAGCGGACCGAATCACCGGCGTGTTCTGGGCGGCCTTCCTGCTGTTCTCGTGGACGGCGGCCTCGATCGTCTCGGGCGCGGTGATCGAGCGCATCCGGTCCTCGGCACTTTGGGTGCATGCGGTGCTGATCGGTTCGGTCTGGTGGATCATCGACGCGGCCTGGGGCTGGCACTATGGCGGCTGGATGGTCCAGTATCTGGGCTATCATGACGCCTATGCCTCGGGCGTGATTCACGCCATTGCCGGTGGCTATGCGCTGGGGGTGATCATGGTCCTGGGGCCGCGGATCGGCAAATTCGCCCCAGATGGCACGCCGCGGGACATCCCGCCGCATAACCCCTGGATGCTGACCATCGGGATCTTCCTGATCTATACCGGCTTCTGGGGCTTCTATGCCGCGTGCAACGTGCCCGCGATCTCGCCCGAGGCGATCGGCGGCCAGATCACCGGCACCACCTGGACGGCAACCAACATCTATCTGGCACCGACCTCGCTGTCGGGCATCACCTTCAACTTCCTGATGTCGCTCTCGGGCGGTCTGATGGCGGCCTATGTGGTGTCCAAGGGCGATGCATTCTGGACCTTCTCGGGCGGTCTGGCCGGGGTGATCACCGCCTCTGCCGGCAATGACCTCTACCACCCGATCCAGGCCATGATCATCGCCGCCATCGGCGTGGTGATCGTCTATCGCCTGCATTACTGGGTCGAGCGCCGGTTCAAGCTGGACGACGCAGTGGGCGCGGTGGCCGTACACGGCTATGCAGGGTTCATCGGCCTTGTCATCGCGGGCTTTGTCCTGTGGGGGGCGCCGTCCTCGCCCTATGAGGGCTATGCCACCATCAACCCGGTCGGCCAGTTCATCGGCGCACTGATCATGTTCTTTGGCCTCGGTTTCCTGCCCGCCTTTGTGGTGGCCAAGATGCAGGCCGCCGCCGGCGTGCTGCGCATCCCCGAGGAAGTGGAACTGGAGGGCCTCGATTACGCCGAACACCACGCCTACGAGGACGCCAAGGAAGCCATCATCGAAGCCGACAAGGCCTATCTGGCCTCCAAAGTGTCGCCTGCGGAATAAGGAGAACAGGATATGTCGACAATCGGATATGAAAGCTGGGCCGTCGATCTGGCCAATGTGGGCGCCATCTATCCCTTTCAGGGCTGGGAAGTCGCGATGACCGTGATCGGGGTGCTGTTCTGGATCGGCTGGCACCGCATCCAGTTCGTGCGCGAGAACGCGCATCTGGAAAACGCCAAGAAACGGGCGCTGGACCATGAGCGCATCCAGAAAAGCGTCGAACGCTACTAGAGCGATCCCGGCAAGGCGTGCTCACGCGCGCCTTGCCTATCAGTGAAATTTGTTTCACAGCAGTTGCAGCTTCGAAGTTCCGGTGCTAGCCTGCTGAAAGAGCCTGGGAAAGACAGGCAGAATCACAATCGTGGAGCGTCGCCGAAATGTGCGGAATTGTTGGACTGTTCCTGAAGGACAAATCGCTAGAACCTCAGCTGGGCGCCCTGCTCACTGACATGTTGATCACCATGACCGACCGGGGCCCTGACAGCGCCGGAATCGCGATTTACGGCGATCCCTCGCCCACCACCTCGAAGGTGACGGTGCAATCGGAAAACCCCGACCGGGACTTTGCCGATCTGGCCGAGAAGGTGCAGCCGCTGGTCGGTGGCCCGGTCTCGCTCAGCCGCCGCGACACGCACGCGGTGCTGCATGTGCCCCATGGCACCGCCGAGGCGCTGCGCCGCCAGCTCAAGGATGTGGCACCCGACGTGCGTGTCATGTCCTTTGGCGACTCGCTGGAGATTTACAAAGAGGTCGGCCTGCCCCGCGATGTGGCCGCACGATTCGACATCGCCTCGATGACCGGAACCCATGGCATCGGCCATACCCGCATGGCCACGGAATCGGCGGTCACCACGCTGGGCGCGCACCCGTTCAACACCGGCTCGGATCAGTGCCTGGTACATAACGGCTCGCTCTCCAACCACAATTCGCTGCGCCGCAAGCTGTGCCGCGAGGGTATCCATATCGAGACCCTGAACGACACCGAAGTCGCCGCCGCCTATCTGACCTGGAAGATGCAGACCGGCGCCACCCTGGGCGAGGCGCTGGAAAAGTCACTGGAGGATCTGGACGGCTTCTTCAACTTCGTCGTGGGCACCCGCGACGGGTTCGGCGTGGTCCGCGACCCGATCGCCTGCAAACCGGCGGTGATGGCCGAGACCGATCAATATGTGGCCTTCGGCTCGGAGTACCGCGCGCTGGTCAACCTGCCCGGCATCGAACAGGCCCGCGTGTGGGAACCCGAACCCGCCACCGTCTATTTCTGGACCCATGGCGACACCGCAACCCCAACCGGAAAGGCCGCGTAATGCAGACTTACGACCTGGCAGCCGACGGCCTGCGCGGCCTGAACGCAACGCTGCAAGCCCAGTCGGACGAGACCAACCAGACCGACTGGACCATCGTGAACCCGCGCGGCAGCCATGCCATTGCCGTGGGGCTGGACGCGCCCATCGAGGTCAAGGTGATGGGCTCGACCGGATATTACTGCGCGGGCATGAACAAACAGGCCACCGTGCATGTGCATGGCTCGGCCGGGCCCGGCGTGGCCGAGAACATGATGTCGGGCACCGTGGTGATCGACGGCGATGCCAGCCAGTATGCCGGGGCCACCGGTCATGGCGGCACGCTGGTGATCAAGGGCAATGCCAGTTCGCGCTGCGGCATCTCGATGAAGGGCATCGACATCGTGGTGCATGGCAATGTCGGCCACATGTCCGCCTTCATGGCGCAGTCGGGCAACCTGGTCGTCTGCGGCGATGCGGGCGACGCGCTGGGCGACTCGATCTACGAGGCACGTCTGTTCGTGCGCGGCTCGGTCAAGTCGCTGGGCGCCGACTGTATCGAAAAAGAGATGCGCCCCGAACATATCGAGCTGCTGCGCGACCTGCTGGCGCGCGGCGGCTGCGATGCCAAACCCGAAGAGTTCAAGCGCTACGGCTCTGCGCGCCAGCTCTATAATTTCAAAGTCGACAACGCGTATTGAGGGAGTCATGACCGTGAAAGACAACAAGGAAAACGCTCCCCCGCGGACAGTGCCGATCCAGTCGGCAACCTTTTCCAACCCGATCAACGCCGAGATCCGCCGCGCCGCGGCCACCGGCATCTATGATATCCGCGGTGGCGGGGCGAAACGCCGGGTGCCGCATTTCGACGATCTGCTGTTCCTGGGCGCCTCGATCAGCCGCTACCCGCTCGAAGGCTATCGCGAGCGCTGCGACACCAAGGTGACGCTGGGCACGCGCTTTGCCAAGAAACCGATCGAGCTGGATATCCCGATCACCATCGCGGGCATGTCCTTTGGCGCACTGTCCGGCCCCGCCAAGGAGGCGCTGGGGCGTGGCGCGTCCGAGGCCGGGACCTCGACCACCACCGGTGACGGCGGCATGACCCCCGAGGAACGCGGCCATTCCACCAAGCTGGTCTATCAGTACCTGCCCTCGCGCTATGGCATGAACCCCGACGACCTGCGCAAGGCCGACGCCATCGAGGTCGTGGTCGGCCAGGGCGCCAAGCCCGGCGGCGGCGGCATGCTGCTGGGTCAGAAAATCAGTGACCGCGTCGCCGAGATGCGCAACCTGCCCAAGGGGATCGACCAGCGCTCGGCCTGCCGCCACCCCGACTGGACCGGCCCCGACGATCTGGAGATCAAGATCCTCGAACTGCGCGAAATCACTGCCTGGGAAAAGCCGATCTATGTCAAGGTCGGCGGCACCCGCCCCTATTACGACACCGCGCTGGCGGTCAAGGCGGGGGCCGATGTGGTGGTACTGGACGGCATGCAGGGCGGCACCGCCGCCACCCAGGACGTGTTCATCGAGCATGTGGGCCTGCCGACGCTGGCCTGTATCCGCCCCGCCGTGCAGGCGCTTCAGGATCTGGGCGTGCATCGCGAGGTGCAGCTGATCGTCTCGGGCGGCATCCGCACCGGCGCCGATGTGGCCAAGGCGATGGCGCTGGGGGCCGACGCGGTCGCCATCGGCACCGCCGCGCTGATCGCGCTGGGCGACAACGACCCGAAATGGGAGGCCGAGTATCAAAAGCTGGGCACCACCACCGGTGCCTATGACGACTGGCACGAGGGGCTCGACCCCGCCGGGATCACCACCCAGGATCCGGTGCTTCAGGCCCGGCTCGACCCGGTGGATGCCGGGCGGCGCCTGCGCAACTATCTCAACGTCATGACGCTCGAGGCGCAGACCATCGCGCGGGCCTGTGGCCATAACAACCTGCACAATCTCGAACCCGAGGATCTGTGCGCGCTGACCATGGAGGCGGCCGCCATGGCCCGTGTCCCCCTCGCCGGCACCGAATGGTGGCCCGGCAAGACCGGCGCAGGGTTCTGAGTGTGAAACCGGGGCGCGGGACCATCCCGCGCCTTTTCCAATTCAAAAACAGACGACAACAGGGACGACAAGAATGACCATTGATCTGGCCAAATTCGCCAAGGACAAAGGCGTCAAGTATTTCATGATCTCCTTCACCGACCTGTTCGGCGGTCAGCGGGCCAAGCTGGTACCCGCCCAGGCCATCGCCGACATGCAAGAGGACGGCGCGGGATTTGCGGGCTTTGCCACCTGGCTCGACATGACGCCGGCGCATCCCGACATGCTGGCGGTGCCCGATCCGTCCTCGGTGATCCAACTGCCCTGGAAACCCGAGGTCGCATGGGTCGCCAGCAATTGCGTGATGGAGGGTGCAGATGTCGCCCAGGCCCCGCGCAACGTGCTGCGCCGCCTGATTGCCGAAGCCGCGGACGAGGGCATGCATGTCAAGACCGGCATCGAGGCCGAGTTCTTTCTGCTGACCCCCGAGGGCGACCAGATCAGCGACCCGTTCGATACCGCCGCCAAACCCTGTTACGACCAGCAGGCGGTGATGCGCCGCTATGACGTGGTGCGCGAGATCTGCGACTATATGCTGGAACTGGGCTGGGGTCCCTATCAGAACGACCACGAGGACGCCAACGGCCAGTTCGAGATGAACTGGGAATTCGACGACGCCCTGACGACGGCGGACAAGCACAGTTTCTTCAAGTTCATGACCAAGTCGGTGGCCGAGAAACACGGGTTCCGCGCCACCTTCATGCCCAAGCCCATCGAGGGGCTGACCGGCAATGGCTGCCACGCGCATATCTCGGTCTGGGATGCGCCGGGGGCGGCGTCAAAGGTCAATGTCTTTGCCGGTGACGGTGACGGCCCGACCGGCGAAGTGGGCCTGTCCGAGCGCGGCAAGCATTTCCTGGGCGGCATCATGAAACATGCCAGCGCATTGGCGGCGATCACCAACCCGACGGTGAACAGCTACAAGCGGATCAACGCGCCGCGCACCATGTCTGGCGCGACCTGGGCGCCCAACACGGTCACATGGACCGGCAACAACCGCACCCATATGGTGCGCGTCCCCGGCCCCGGCCGGTTCGAACTGCGCCTGCCCGACGGAGCGGTGAACCCCTATCTGTTGCAGGCGGTGATCATCGCCGCCGGCCTCAGCGGCATCCGGTCAAAGGCCGATCCGGGCAAGCGCTGGGACATCGACATGTATGCCGAGGGCCACAAGGTGCGCGGCGCGCCGAAACTGCCGCTCAACATGCTGGACGCGATCCGCGAATTTGACCGCGACAAGGAGTTGAAGCAGAGCATGGGAGATGAGTTCTCGTCCTCTTACATCAAGATGAAGATGCAGGAATGGAATTCCTTCGTGACCCATTTCAGCCGCTGGGAAAAGGAAAACACCCTCGATATCTGAGCGATATCAAGGGTGCCTTGGGTGGGGCCGCTGCGCTTTCGCAGCGGCCCTTTTCTGTTTGGGGTCAAAGGTTTGGATAGATCGGGAATCTGGCGCAGAGGGCTGCGACCTGGGCCTTGACCTTGTCCTCGACGGCGCCGTTGGCGTCTTCGCCATTGGCGGCCAGGCCATCGACCACCTCGATGATCCAGTC
>NZ_JAKOEM010000002.1:0-379231 GCF_022321465.1 Ruegeria alba
TATCTGCTCAGGGTTCCCTACTCAGGTTCTTCCCTTCTCTCTACTTCCTCTTATCCATTACTTATACCTATTAATGGGGAGGGATAACCCTGGACAAGAGGCCTTCTAGGTGGGGCAAAAACAGGGGCATTCTCAGAACCCTAGGGATGCCTGACTACTTGCCCTGATGATATGGAGAGAAGTGGCTGGGGTGGTAGGATTCGAACCTACGGTACGCGGTACCAAAAACCGTTGCCTTACCACTTGGCTACACCCCAACGGTGAGCGGCTGTCTACGCAACCTCGACAGGCTACGCAAGAGGCTAGCAGCAAAAATCTGAGCACCGCTCACGTTTTTTCTGTCTGGCCGTCGGGGCCCGGATCAGCCCTCGGTCCGTACCAAGATTGCACCGCTGCGTGCACCGCGCTCAACCGCCTCATGCGCGGCAGCGGCGGCATCGAAAGCAAAGATTTTCTGAACTGGACAGGACAGCGCGCCAGCCGTAAGCGCGGCGTGCAGATGGTCGATCGCGGCCTGCCGATTTACAGGATCAAGCAGGTAGACCAGGGCCATTTCCAGTGTCACCGATTTGAACATCAGCGGATAGAATGGCAGCGTCGGTGCCATCACCCGGGCCGAGCCATAGGCATTGATGCGTCCGTTCGGGGCGATCACGGCAGCGTCCACTTCTGCATTGGCTCCGAATTCTACCTCGACGATACGTTCGACGGCGGCCCCGTCGTTGGCCGCCAGCACCGCCGCGGCAAGATCGGGCGCGGCATAGTCTAGAACCGCATCTGCACCAGCCGCGCGCAGGCGCTCGGCGGCCCCGGCGCTGGCGGTGGCGATGACCCGAGCACCGCCCCATTTGGCCAGTTGCACCGCCAGATAGCCCACCGTGCCGGCCCCGCCCTGCACCAGCAAGGTCTTGCCCGAGACAGGACCGCCCGAGAACACCACATGCGCCGCCGTCAGGCCGGGAATGCCCAGCACCGCACCGGTTTCAAGGCTTACCCCCTCCGGCAGCGGCACCGCCTGTTCCGAGGGCAGCGCGATCTGTTCGGCGCAGGTCCCCATGGCGCGGCCCCACTGCCCGTTCCACAACCAGACCCGTTCGCCCACCCGGCCGGCATCGACCCCGTCGCCCACCGAACGGATTACACCGGACCCGTCACTGTGGGGTACGATGGCCGGATAGGGCAGTTCGGTGACGCCGGCGCGCGCACCCGCGCGCGCCTTGACATCCGAGGGGTTCACCCCCGAGAACGCGACATCGACCAGCACCTCGCCCGGACCGGGCCGGGGCGCGGGAAGTTCCTCCAATTGCAGGACATCGCGCGCGGCGCCAAAGGCACGGTAAAGGACGGCTTTCATCTCGGGTCTCCGGTTTCAGATCTGCGACAGCTTAGACGGTTTTCAGTCCAAGCAGAATCGCAAATCCGAAAGCTGGCCCACCGTTTCAGTCCGTCGCCACCACGAAACCACCCTGGAACGGGCTGCTGACGGTCGCATTGCGCTGGGCCATTCGTTCCAGATTGACGATGGTCGACAGCATGATGCGGTCATGGCTCCAGTCCGACGAGCGCTGCATGACCAGCATCGTCGTCAGAACCGAGGCCATCAGCAGCCCCGAAATGAGCAGCCAGACCCCAGGCCCGGCGGTATCCTGACGGGTGGCGGTCAGCGCCACGATGCGGCTTTGCAAGGTAGAGGGACGGCGCGTCTCGCGCCGGTCCACCAGGGCCACCGTGGGGGTGGTGCGAGCAAAAAGCACCGGGTTCTGCGCGGCCACCTGGCAGGCCCGGATGAGGCACTCGCAATAGGCGCGCATGTCGAAATGCGGGCGCACCATCAGCGCCTGGTCACAGGCATATTCCCGCAGCATCCGCACCTGGCGACGCCACAGGAAAAAGGCCGGATTCCAGAACAGCAGCGGGCGCAGCAGTTCAAGCAGGAACTCGCATTCGATGTCACTCTGGCGAAAATGCTGCAACTCGTGTGCGACGGTCATCCGCAGGTCCTGAGGCGCCTCGAGCAGCGCCGAGGGCAGCACCACATAGCGATTGCGCACCCCGCGGGTCGAATAGGCAACGCGGGCGGTGTCGCTGATCAGGAGCTCCACCCGTCCGATGCGTTTCCACAGATGGGCACCGCGCAGGCTGTGGGTCAGTCGCAGCACCGACAGGCCCATATGCAGGGCACAGAACAGCGCACCGGCCAGAAAGGCAACCGCCACGACCTGTGTCCAGACCTCGTGCTGTGCCAGCAGCGCACGAACCATATCCTCGCGCAGACCCAGCAGGGCCTCGAACTGGCTGGCGCTGAGACCGACATTGCCGTGCAGGTACTGCCGTACAAGCAAATCCGGGATATTGGGGGGATGGGCGACAATCCAGGTTGTGATCATCAGCGCCAGCAACGGCGAGGCCACCAGCAGAACGGTCAGCCCGTTCAGGAGCCGCAATTGCGGCAGATAGGCGCTGCCCAGCCGGGTTTTCATCACCGCCCATCGGAGCAGCGACCAAATCGCGACACCCGCGACCAGCAGAAGATTCAGATCGAGATAGGCATTGAGAAGAACTTCACCGTCCATTGTCCCCCAACCTTTCGTTCAGCAAGGCCCGCATGCTTTCGAGCATGTCGTCCGTCACCTCTTCGTCGTCGACAAGCCGGGCAACCAATGCCGCCGGTGCGCCGTCGAAAAGCTTGCTCGAAAGGTCCTTGAGTGTCGTTCGTTGGTAGTCTTCCTTGGGAACGGCCGGGCGGTAGACAAGCGAGCGGTCATGCCGCTCGGAAGTCAGAAAGCCCTTCTGCTCCATGATCTTCAATACCGTCGCAACCGAGGTATAGGCGCGGGTCTGCGCCTTGTTCAACTCGGCCAGAATATCACGCACGGTACCGCTGCCGATTTCCCAGACCACGGTCATGAATTCCAGTTCGACCTCGGTCAGCAGGGAGCGTTCCTGTTTGCGCGCCATCGGCTCGGTTTTCCGCATCGTCCTTGTTCCGATCCATGCTAGGGGCTGAAGAGGCGGTTGAAAACTATTTTCTTAGCAGGCGGGTCCTCACACCTTCCAGAAACAGAAGGTGCCCCAGGCCAGTGCCAGCCCGAGTGGCACCCAGAGCGGCGGGCCCATAAGGCCCAGCCAGGCGAGGAAAATATAGCTGCTGCCCAACAGGCTGATGAACAGCCGATCGCCCCGGGTCGTGGTCAGACCCAGCACCCCCTTGCGGGCATCGCCGCCCGGATGCCGGATTTCAAGCACCACCAGCACCCCGATGGCGCCGAAGATGCCGATGAACAAAAGCGCGGTGGGCCATGTCCAGGCCATCCATGAAAACATCACACCCTCCCCATCGCAAAACCCTTGGCGATGTAGTTGCGGACGAACCAGATCACGATCGCGCCCGGAATGATCGTCAATGTCCCAGCTGCCGCCAGCAGACCCAGTTCATACCCCGCGCTGGACGCGGTCTTGGTCATGGTGGCGGCGATGGGTTTCGCGTCCACTGCGGTCAATGTCTTGGCCAACAGCATCTCGACCCACGAGAACATGAAGCAGAAGAACGCTGCGACGCCGACGCCCGCCTTGATCGACGGGACAAAGATGGTGGCAAAGAAGCGGGGAAAGGAATAGCCGTCGACAAAAGCGGTTTCGTCCAGCTCCTTGGGGATACCGCGCATGAAACCTTCGAGGATCCAGACCGCCAGCGGGATGTTGAACAGGCAATGCGCCAGCGCCACCGCCAGATGGGTATCGAACAGGCCCACCGCCGAATAGAGCTGGAAGAAGGGCAATGCAAACACCGCCGCCGGCGCCATGCGGTTGGTCAGCAGCCAGAAGAACAACTGTTTGTCGCCCAGGAACCGGTACCGGCTGAACGCATAGGCCGCCGGCAGTGACACCGCGACCGAGATCACCGTGTTCATCGTCACATAGAGGATCGAGTTGATATAGCCCCAATACCAGGTCGGATCGGTGAAGATGACCCGGTAATTCTCCAGCGTGAAGGTTTGCGGGAACAGCGAGAACCCGGCCAGGATCTCGTTCGTCGTCTTGAAACTCATCGCCACCAGCCAATAGATCGGCAGCATCAGGAACAGGATATAGACTATGGGGACGAGGGTTCGTTTCTGCATGTCTGTCGTCCTCAGTTCAGGTCGTCCTTGGTCATCAGCGTATAGAACAGCCAGCTGACCAGCAGGGTGATGGCGAAATAGATCAGGCTCATCGCGGCCGCCGGACCCAGGTCGAACTGCCCCAGCGCGATCTTGACCAGGTCGATCGACAAAAGCGTGGTCGAGTTGCCGGGACCGCCCCCGGTCATCACGAAAGGCTCGGTATAGATGTTGAAGCTATCCATGAACCTGAGAAGGATCGCGATGGTCAGAACCGTCTTCATCTTGGGCAGCTGGATGAACCGGAACACCGCCCAGTTCGACGCCCCGTCGATCTTGGCCGCCTGATAATAGGCGTCAGGGATCGACACGAGGCCCGCATAGCTGAGCAGCACCACCAGCGAGGTCCAGTGCCAGACATCCATGGTGACGATGGTGATCCAGGCCGCCAGCGGATCCTGCGTCATGTCATAGTTTATGCCGATGACATGGTTCAGGAAATAGCCCAACAGGCCGATATCGGGCAGGGTAAAGATGTTCCACATCGCGCCCACCACGTTCCACGGTATCAGCATCGGCAGGGCCATAAGCACCAGACAGACCGGCACCCAGAACCCCTTGCGCGGCATCGACAGCGCAATGGCGATGCCCAGCGGCACCTCGATGATCAGGATCAGGAAGGTGAACAGGAACTGCCGCCCCAGCGCCGCGTGAAACCGGTCCGAGCGCAGGATCTGCTCGAACCAACCCAACCCCTGCCAGAAGAACAGGTTGTCGCCGAACGTCTCTTGCACCGAATAATTGACCACCGTCATCATCGGGATCAGCGCGTTGAACGCCACCAACAACAACACCGGCAGGACAAAGAACCAGGCCTTTTGATTTTCGGTCTTCATGCGGCGCCCTCCGCGGCCTCGGTCGCCAGCCAGCCATCGGCATACAGCCGGGTCTGGTCGCGGCGGAAATCCAGTTGCACCATCGCGCCTCGTTCTGGGCCGGGTCCACTGACGATGGCATTGACGCGGCTGCCCGCGACCTCGCATTCGACCACAGTGTGCCGCCCCACATCCGAGACCTTGGTGACCGTCGCAGGCAGGCCGGACTGTCCCAGCGAGACAAATTCGGGGCGGATGCCGATCTCGGTCCGGGCGCCGGGCGCGGCGGTGATCGGCCCTTCAAGCGGGATCGCCTGACCGGCGAACCGCGCCACCCCGTCCGACACGTCGGCGGGCAGGATGTTCATGCCGGGCGAGCCGATGAAATGGCCCACAAAGGTATGGGCGGGCCTGTCGAACAGTTCGACGGGGGTGCCAATCTGCACCACCTCGCCCTCTTGCATCACCACCACCTGATCGGCGAATGTCAGCGCCTCGGTCTGGTCATGGGTGACATAGATCATGGTGGCCCGCACCCGCTGGTGCAGTTCCTTGAGCTTGGAGCGCAGCTTCCACTTCAGATGCGGGTCGATCACGGTCAGCGGCTCGTCGAACATCACCACGTTGACGTCCTGGCGCACCAGCCCGCGCCCCATCGAGATCTTCTGCTTGTTGTCCGGGCTCAGATGCGCGGCCTTGCGGTCGAGCAGGTCGGACAGTTCCAGCATCTCGGCAATCGCGGTCACGCGCTCGCGTACCGTGGCTTCGTCCCGGCCCCGGTTGCGCAGGGGAAAGGCGAGGTTGTCGTAAACGGTCATCGTGTCGTAGATCACCGGAAACTGGAACACCTGCGCGATGTTGCGCTTGTCGGGCGGCAATTCGGTCACGTCCTTCCCGTCGAACAGGATCCGCCCCTCGGACGGGACCAGCAGGCCCGAGATGATGTTCAGCAGCGTGGACTTGCCACAACCCGAGGGGCCAAGCAGCGCATAGGCGCCGCCGTCGGTCCAGTCGAGGTCGATCTCCTTCAGCGCATAATCGTCGGGCGATTTCGGGTTCGGGTAATAGCTGTGCCGCAGCTTGGAGAGGGTAATTTTCGCCATCTGCGCCTCACGCCACGCGGGAGCCATCGGGAGCAAACACATAAGCCGCCGACGGATCCATATGGAAATCATGCATTTCGCCCACCCGGTACGGGTGAACGCCCGGAGCAAGCGACACCCAGCTGCCGCTGCCCGTGTCGAAATGCGCCGAGCTTTCCGAGCCGGACAGCTCGGTCACTTGCACCCGCCCCGACAGGGTGACGGTGGCTTCGGGCGAGGCGACCGGCGACACGTGATGGGGCCGGATCGCAATCATGTATGGCCCGTCCGCCAGACCGGCAGCAGCGCCGGTCAGAGTCCAGGTGACATCGGTGCCCATGCGGGCGGTATCGCCCTGCTTGACGATCTCGGCCGTGTTGATCGGAGGGTCCGAAAACACCCGTGCCGCCAGCACATTTGCCGGATCGCGATAGATCTCGGCGGTGCGGCCGAACTGGGTCACCCGGCCATCCTCCATCAGCGCGGTATGTCCGCCCAACAAGAGCGCCTCTTCGGGTTCCGATGTGGCATAGACCACCACCGCGCCCCGGCCCGCGAAAAGCTCGGGCAACTGGTCACGCAACTCCTCGCGCAGTTTATAGTCGAGATTGGCCAGCGGTTCGTCGAGGAACACCGCGCGGCTTTCCTTGGCAATGGCGCGGGCCAGCGCGGTGCGCTGCTGCTGGCCGCCCGACAGCTCGTGCGGGCGCCGGTGCAGCATCGGGCGCAGCTTCAGGATATCGGCAGCATGTTCCACCCGGCCCTGAATCTCGGATTTCGCCAGGCCCGCCACCTTGAGCGGCGAGGCGATGTTGTCGAACACCGTCATATGCGGGTAGTTGATGAAAAACTGGTGCACCAGGCTGATATTGCGTTTCTGGGTGCTCTGCCCGGTCACGTCCTGACCGTCCATCAGGATCTGTCCGCTGGCCACCGGATCGAGCCCGGCCATCATCTTGATCAGCGAGGTCTTGCCCGCGCCGGTCGCGCCGAGCAGGACATTGAAGTGACCCGTCTCAAGGACCAGCGAGGTCTCCTTGATATGCAGGTCGGCGCCGACGCGCTTGGTTACGTTTCTGAGTTCGAGTGCCATCGTCCCAAAGCTTTCGGCCGGTTCTTTTGGTCAGAGAGGCCCCGGAGACCGGAAGGTTCCCCGGGGCTGAGGGTGGGCGGGCCACACACGCCCCGCCCATCAGGAAGCCAGATCAGTTCTTGGCCCAGCGGGCGACCAGCTCGTCATAGTTGACGGTCTCGCCCTGCGGCTTTTCGTTGTCCAGCTTGGGCTTGGCGCCGCCATTGGCGAACCACCACTCCGCGTCCTTCTCTTCGTTCAGGCGCGGGCCGCAGCCGCCATAGACATTCGCCGCCTCGTCCGCTGCCTGCATCCGGGCCATCACGGTGTCCATTTCGAACGCCAGACGGTCCATCGCCTCTTGCGGGGTAAAGGCACCCGAGTTCACGTCACCGATCTGCTGCCACCAGATCTGGGCCAGCTTGGGATAATCCGGAACGTTGATGCCGGTAGGCGACCAGCGCACCCGGTCGGGCGAGCGGTAGAATTCCACCAGGCCACCCAGTTTCGACGCGCGTTCCGAGAAGCTCTCGTGATTGACCGAGCTGTCGCGGATGAAGGTCAGGCCAACATGGCTTTTCTTCACGTCGACGGTCTTGGAGACCACGAACTGAGCATAGAGCCAGGCCGCCTGTGCACGATCCAGCGGGGTGGAGTTGAGGATGGTCCACGATCCCACGTCCTGATAGCCGACCTTCTGGCCGTCTTCCCAATAGGGGCCGTGCGGGCTGGGCGCCATCCGCCACAGCGGGTTGCCGTCGCCGTCAACGGTGTTGTTGCCTTCGGACTGCGGCTTGACCATGTCGGCGGTAAAGGCGGTGTACCAGAAGATCTGCTGGGCCACGTTGCCTTGGGCCAGCGCCGGCAGCGACTGGTAGAAGTCATAGGACGCCGCACCCGGAGGCGCATATTTGCGCAGCCATTCATCCCATTTGCGGATCGCATAGACCGCCGCCGGGCCGTTTGCCGCGCCGCCACGGGTCACGCTGGCGCCCGCCGGGTTGCACGAGCCCGCTTCCATGCGGATGCCCCATTCGTCGATCGGGATACCGTTGGGTTCCCCCTTGGACCCGGCACCGGCCATCGACAGCCAGGCGTCGGTCATCCGCCAGCCGAGGTCGGGCGCGCGCTTGCCGTAATCCATGTGGCCATAGATCGCGGTGCCGTCGATTTCCTTGACGTCCTCGCTGAAGAACTCGGCGATATCCTCGTAGGCCGACCAGTTGACCGGCACGCCCAGCTCATAGCCGTATTTGGCCTTGAACGCCGCCTTCAGATCCTCGCGGTCGAACCAGTCCTTGCGGAACCAGTAGAGGTTGGCGAATTGCTGGTCGGGCAACTGGTACAGGTCACCATCGGGACCGGTGGTGAACTGAGTGCCCATGAAATCGTCCAGGTCGAGACCGGGGTTGGTCACGTCCTTGAAATCGCCCGCCATCATGTCGGTCAGGTTATAGGCCAGTTGCAGGCGCGAATGGGTGCCGATCAGGTCGGAATCGTTGACATAGGCGTCATACAGGTTCCGCTTGGTCTGCATCTGGGTCTGCACGGCCTGAACGACCTCGCCCTCGCCCAGGATCTGGTGATTCACCTTGATGCCGGTGATTTCCTCGAAGGCCTTGGTCAGCACTTCGGATTCGTAGCTGTGCGTGGGAATGCCCTCGGACAGCACGTTGATTTCCATACCCGCATAAGGTTCGGCCGCCTTGATGAACCATTGCATCTCGGCCATTTGCTCGTCCTTGGACAGGACCGAGGGCTGGAACTCTTCGTCAATCCATTTCTTGGCAGCGGCCTCGTCGGCATAGGCTGCCTGTCCCGCGACCACGGCGCATACCGCGGCTGCGGACAAAAGATACCTGCGCATCTTTTCCTCCCTGTTGTCTGCAATGCCAGAAATGCTCTGCGGCACCTGACTGTCATTTAGCTTTCACATGGGCGCGCAAGTTGTCAAACTAAATTTTTAGTTTCATGTATCGCTTTGTATTTTATAATTTATTTACGAAAACAAAATGAAATCACGTGTCAGACTCCCCAAGTGTCGCGCAGGCGGTATCCCTCGGGCCATGGGTCGTCGGGGTCCAGCATGTGCTGGTGAATGCCAGTGATCCAGCCCCGCCCCGAAATCTCGGGAAGGATTGCCGGGCGGTCGCCGACGCTTGTCAGCCCGGCAATGCGACCGGAGAATTCGGATCCGATGATCGAGGTCGCGACAAACTGTTCCCCCTCGGCCATCTCGCCCCGCGCATGCAGGATCGCCATACGCGCCGACACGGCGGTGCCGGTCGGCGAACGGTCGATCTTTCCGGGCTGGATCGCCACGGCAGAGGCGGCGCGCAAGACCCCGTCCCGCCGTTCGATCTCGCCTGCAAAGAGGCAAAAGGAGATATGCCGCCACTCCGGGTTCTCGGGGTGGTGAAAGCCCAGCTGCGCATTGACCGCATTGGTGATGGCAATCCCCATCTCGGCCAGATCACGCGCCCGGTCTCGGGCGATCTCGACCCCCACATCCTGCGGTCGCACCACAACGAAACTGTCACCGCCAAAGGCGGTATCGACCGTCACCCGCCCCACCCCCGGCACATCCAGCGCAACGTCGAGCTGCGCTGCAAAGGAGGGCAGGTTGCGCACGAATATGCGCTCGGCCTTGCCGTTTCGGCATTCGGCCCGCACATGCACCAGCCCGCCTGGCGCTTCGAGCACCAGTTCGGTCACCGGCTCGACCATTTCCACCAAGCCGCTGTCGAGCAGCACGGTTGACACGCAGATAGAGTTCGACCCCGACATCGGCGGCGTGTCCTCGGGCTCCATGATGATGAAGGCGGCATCGGCGCGCGGGTCCTTGGGCGGCACCAGCAGGTTGACATGCCGGAACACGCCACCACGCGGCTCGTTCAGCATGAAATTCCTCAACCGCCCGTCGCGCGCGATCCAGTTGCGCTGCTCCCACAGGGTCTCGCCCGGCGGCGGCGCGACACCGCCGACGATGACATCGCCCACCTCGCCCTCGGCATGGGCGGAGATCACATGGATGGTCTTGCTGCTGCGCATTTTTCTGCCTTCTCAGCTAATCCAGCCGGGACGCCCCGGCGCATGCCCGCTCACGGCCGCCTCTGCGCACTGCGCAAGGCTGCCGAACCGCATGGCGCGGCCCGAAAGGCCCGGCCCGTAATGGGCGTATTTGCCCGAATTGGTCATGATGGTGCGGGTGGCCGGTGGCAGTACCGGTTCGGTCACCGAACACCAGCAGAGGTCCGGGATCACCTGCACGCCCGAGGCTTGCAGGCGCGCCAGTACCCCGTCGCCCGCCAGCTTGTCGCGCTCGCCCCGGCCGATCGTGACAATGGCGGCGGTTCCTGCGGCGATCCGGCGCCCGTCCAGCAGATCCGCCAGAATTCGGCATTCATTGGCCGAGGCATGGGGGCTGCCGATAGCGACCAGTTCCACCCGCTCGGGTCCGGGGTTGAACTGCACCCACGCGCGGGCGAATTCGCCCGGTTCGATTGCCATACGCGCCGCACCTTCGGCCAGGGCTCCATCAGCTTCGGGCATGACACCCGCCACATGCAGCATCGCCGCCGCCGAAGTGGTCCCGAAGGCAGCGCAGAGCGCCTTGAGGTCATCCTCGGACGGCGCGCTGTCCTCCAGCCCGGTCAGGAGCGGGATGCGGTCCGGCGCCAGCCGCCCGGCCAGATAACCCAGGAGCGGCCAGAACGCATCGTCAGCCCCCTCGGGCCGCTCTACCCGGATCTCCACCTGCGCCTTGCGGTTGGCGTCCAGATAGACCCCTGCCAGCGGCGCGCGCCCGGTGAGCGCCATGCACAGGTCGAGGTAATCGGGATGTTTGATGCTGCGCGCGGCCAGCACGCTGTTGGCATAGACAACCGCGTTCGACTCGGCCCAGGCGATGGCTTCGCCCGCCTGTGGTATGTCCGCCAGCAGATAGGGCGCACAGGTGAAACTGGGCCGCGCGCCCATGCGCAGATAGGCATCGGCCAGCCGGCTGGCCGGCCCGCCGAACGCGGGCGGCACGCCCTGCGCGCGCCAGTTGGCATGATCGACCGAGATCGCGTTCATGGTGGTGGGAATACAGACCCGCCCGCCCATCGCGGCCATATCCTCGGCAAAACGCAGATTGGCCTCGCTGTGATAGATACAGCCGTCGATATGGGCGCGGCTGACATCGGTCAACCGTTCGGCCCCCTGCGCCGCCGCCATGGCGCAGATGATCCGCATCGCCAGCCGCACCGGCGGCGTGGCCGCCTCGGAGAGCATGGCGCGATCCGCAGCACTCAGGTCCAGCACCTCACCCGAGAGCGGTTTCAGCTTGAGCGTCAGCTCCCCTGCCGTCAGCCGGTCAGGCGTCACCTCGGCCAAAGGCTCCTTCGCCAGCGCCTCGTATTCCGCCGCCGACAGGCGCAGCACCGCGACCGGCCGGTCATACATCCAGGCCGCGACCAGGGCGCCCAGCGTCAGGATATCCTCACCCTCGCGGAACACCAGCGCCGCCGGGGCGCGGCCATTCAGCGCCAGCGCCAGCAGCACGCCACTGCCCGAGCATGACCCCCGGCTGGTCGGCATCATCACCACAGCCCCGGCCAGCGCCGCACCGTGCTGCGGGTGGTGCGCGTCGATCACCCGGCCCGTCTCGGGATCGACCCCGCCCCAGAAACTCAACCCCTCGTCACAGACCAGAACCGACCCCGACGCCCGGGCCGCCACGATGCAGTGTGCCATCCCGCCTCCCTGTTCAGGCCACCACGAAACCATGGGCATAGGGGTCGCGCGCGTCAATGAAGATGGTGTTGAAGCCGGTGACCCGCGCCCAGCCGCCAATCGAGGGGATGATACCCGGCCTGCCGCCCACCTCTGCCGCCGCTTCGACCCGGCCATGAAACAGCGAGCCGATGATGGACTCGTGCACGAAATCGTCGCCGGGACGCAACGCGCCCCGCGCCGCAAGCTGCGCCATCCGGGCCGAGGTTCCGGTGCCGCACGGCGACCGGTCAATCGCCTTGTCGCCATAAAACACCGCATTGCGTGCATCGGCGCCGGGCTGGGTCGGTTGCCCGGTCCACAGGATATGCGACAGCCCCCGAATCTCGGGTTTCTCGGGGTGGATGAACTGGTACTTCGCGTTCAGCGCCGCGCGCAGGCGCGGGCTCCACCCCACCAGATCCAGCGCCCGGTGATCGGCAATATCGCGGAACACCGCCTGCGGCTCGACAATGGCATAGAAATTGCCGCCATAGGCCACATCGACCGTGACCTCGCCCAGCCCCTCGACATGGGCGCTCAGACCCGAGGCATGCAGATAGGCGGGCACATTGGTCAGCCGCACCTCTTCGACAAACCGCCCCTCTTGCCGGTACTCCGCCACCACCAACCCGGCGGGCGTGTCGAGCCGCAGCACACCCGGCACACGGGGCGTGACCAGCCCGTGTTCGATGGCGGTTGTCACCGTGCCGATGGTGCCATGCCCGCACATCGGCAGACAGCCCGAGGTCTCGATATAGAGAACCCCCACATCGCAATCCTCGCGGGTCGGCGGATAGAGGATGCTGCCCGACATCTGGTCATGGCCGCGCGGCTCGAACATCAGGCCGGTGCGGATCCAGTCGAACTCGGCCTGGAAATGCGCCCGGCGCTCCAGCATGGTGGCGCCCTCCAGGCGCGGCGCGCCGCCGGTGACCACGCGCACCGGGTTACCGCAGGTGTGGCCGTCGATACAGGAAAAGGTGAACTGGGTCATGATGCCTCAGAAACGGGTTGCAGCATAGGGGGAAAGGTCGATCCGGGGCACGGCCCCGGCGACAAGCGCGGCGACGAGCGCCGCCGTGCCCGCCGATTGGGTCAGGCCCAGATGGCCATGACCAAAGGCATAGGCGACGCGATCCGCGCACGGGGCCGGGCCGATCACCGGCAGGCTGTCGGGCAGCGACGGGCGGAACCCCATCCACTGTGTCCCGCCCTCGACCCGCAGACCGGGCAGGAAACCGCGCGCCTTGTCCAGCAGCACCCCGGCCCGGCGCCAGTTGGGTGGGCGTTTCAACCCGCCCAGCTCGACCGCGCCGCCGACACGCACCCCCTGCCCGATGCGCGAGACGACAAAACCGTGATCGGGAAAGGTGAGATGCGTGCGCAGATCGAAAGCCCCCGCAGGCAGGGTGGTGTTATAGCCGCGCTCGGTTTCCAGCGGGATGCCGTCACCCAGGGTCCGCGCCAAGTGATGCGACCATGCCCCCGCGCAGATCACCGCCCGGTCCGCCCGGCGGGCACCATCGGCACAGTCGAGCGTCACCGTCTCTCCCTCTTGGCGCAACGCGCGGACCTCGGCGATCTCGATCCGACCGCCCCGCGCCCGAAACACATCCGCCAGATGCGCGACCCATTGCGCCGGATCGGTCACATTGCGCCAGCCCGGGGTGAACCCGGCATGGGTGAAGCGCGGCGACAGGCCCGGCTGGATCTCGGCAATCGCCTCGGACCGGTCGAGCAGACGGAAGGCGACGCCATGGGCGGCGCGGGTCTCCCAGCCGGGCAGGCTCGCCTCATAGGCGCGCGACCCTTCGTAGAGTTGCAACTGCCCCTCGTCGCGGACCAGCGCCCGCGCGCCAGTCTCGGCAATCAGCGTGTCCAGCGCCTCGGCGCTGAGCCGCATCAGCGCCGCTTGTGCTGCCAGCGCACTGGTATAGCGGTCGCGCCAACTGGCCCGCCAGAACCGGACCATCCAGGGGGCAATCTGCGCGGCATAGCCGGGCGGCACCGAAAGCGGCCCCAAAGGATCGAGCAGCCATTTCGGCGCCTTGCGCATGATCCCCGGTGTCGCCAGCGGGATCACATCGGCAAAGGCAAAAGCCCCGGCATTGCCCGCCGACGCCTCGGCCGCGACCCCTTTGCGGTCCAGCACCGTGACCACACACCCGGCCCCTTGCAGGGCCAGCGCGCAGGTGATGCCGACCACGCCAGCCCCGATGACGATGACCTCGGCACCGCGTGTCATGGCAGCGTATAGGCGGTCTTGACGGTGGTATAGAACTCGGCGGCATAGGTCCCCTGTTCGCGCGCCCCGTGGCTCGACCCCTTGGTGCCGCCAAAAGGCACATGATAGTCCACCCCAGCCGTGGGCAGGTTGACCATCACCATGCCCGCGCGCGCATTGGCCTTGAAATGGCTCGCTTGTTTCAGCGAGGTGGTGCAGATCCCCGCCGACAGGCCGAATTCGGTATCGTTGGCCACCGCCAAAGCCTCGTCATAATCCCGCACGCGGAGAACCGAGGCGACGGGGCCAAACACCTCTTCGCGGTTGATGCGCATATCGGGCGTGGTCTCGGTCACCAGCGCCGGGGCCATGTAGAACCCGTCCTTGTCCAGCGCCAACCGTTCGCCGCCAGTGACAGTGCCGCCTTCACTTCGCGCGATCTCGATATAGCCCAGGTTCTGCTCCAACTGCCGCGCGTCCACCACCGGCCCCATCTGGGTTGCCGGGTCCAGCGCATCGCCCACCCGAAGATCGCGCATCGCCGCCGCCAGCGCCGCCACGAAACGGTCATGCACGCCCTCGGTCACGATCAACCGCGAAGAGGCAGTGCAGCGCTGGCCGGTGGAAAAGAACGCGCCATTGAGACAGGCGGCCACCGCCAGAACCAGATCGGCATCGTCCAGAACCACCATCGGGTTCTTGCCGCCCATCTCCAGCTGCACCTTCTTCATCGCCGCGCCACAGGCCGCCGCGATACCGCGCCCGGTGGGCACCGACCCGGTGAAGGAAATCGCGTCCACCCGCGCATCGGATACCAGACGCGGACCCAACTCGGACCCGCGCCCCATAACAAGGTTCACCACGCCAGAGGGTAGACCGGAACGCGACAGGATCTCGACCAGCGCATGGGCGCAACCCGGCACCAGGTCGGCGGGTTTCAGCACCACCGCATTGCCATGCGCCAGCGCCGGGGCGATTTTCCAGGCCGGGATGGCGATGGGAAAGTTCCAGGGCGTGATCAGGCCCACCACGCCCACCGGCGCGCGGGTGACTTCGACCTCGACACCGGGCCGAACCGAGGCCAGCCGATCACCGGTCTGGCGCAGCGCCTCACCGGCAAAGAACTTGAAGATCTGCCCGGCCCGCGCCACCTCGCCGATCCCCTCGGCCAGCGTCTTGCCCTCTTCCCGCGACAAGAGCCGCCCCAGCTCCTCCTTGTGGGCCAGCAATTCGGTGCCAGTGAAATCGAGCGCATCGAAGCGCTGTTGCGGGGTCGATGAGGCCCAGATCGGCGCTGCTGCATGGGCGGCTACAATGGCGGCGTCCAACTCCTCCTCTCCGGCCTGCGCCGCGTGACCGATGATGTCGGTCACATCCGAGGGGTTCACATTGGCGCGGCCTGTGCCGCAGGCGACCCAGTCGCCGCCGATGAAATTGCGATACTCCATCCCCGTTGCCTCAGGCCGCCAGGTCGAGCTGCTGCGACCAACCGGCATACCAGGCGCGGAACAGGGCGTATTGCCGCTCGACATAGCCGCGCTGGCTGTCGCTCAGCACATCAGACTCGTTGAAATGCAGGCTGTATTCCGGCTCGCCGTTCAGCACCATCAGGTGCTTGTAGTAAAGGACCAGGTCCGGCCCCTCGTCAAAGGACGACAATACCCCCAGCGCCTCTTCCAGCTCCTGCGCGCGCTGCCGCGCCACCGGATCGCCCGCTGCCGCCTGCTGGCAGAGCGCCACCAGATGCAGCACCTCGCGCGGCAGCGCGTTGCCGATGCCGGTGATCGCCCCTTCGGCCCCACAATTGACGAAGCCATGATAGACGGCGGTATCGACCCCGACCATCAGCGTCACGCCATCGTCCTGCGAGGTGATCGCCTCGGCGGCATAGCGCAAGTCGGCCTTGCCGCCGAACTCCTTGAACCCGATCAGGTTTGGGTGCGAACGGCGCAGGTCAAAGAACAGATCGGCGCGGGTGGCGAAGCCATAATAGGGGCTGTTGTAGATCACTGCCGGCAAGTCGGGCGCCGCCGACAGGATCGCCGCGAAATGGGCGCGCTGCGCCGCCATCGAACTGCCGCGCGACAACACGCGCGGGATCACCATCAGACCGCGCGCGCCGACTTCGGCCGCGTGACGGGCATGGGCAACGGCCGAGGCGGTGTTGACCGCGCCGGTGCCAACGATCACCGGCACCCCGGCGGCAGTCAGGCGCGCGACGCCCTCCATCCGCTCGGCATCGGTCAACAGCGGCCAGTCCCCCATCGAGCCGCAATAGACCACCGCCGACATGCCCGCGGCAATCATCTCGCGCCCCTTGCGCACCAGCGCGTCGAAATCGGGGCGGCGGTCGGGGGTGCAGGGGGTCATCAGCGCCGGCATGGTGCCGGAGAAAACGGTCTGGGTCATGGAATGTCCTTTCATCGCGGATCACCGGACCCGCCCTGAGTCGTGATATTCTCTTGGTATCGGATATTGTATCCAATATTCAATATAAAATTTTTACATCCCCGCCGTGTTGCGTTAGCCTGCGGGAAAAGCGGTAGCTGACAGCGTGGAAAATGGCGAAATTTCAAACCGTTGACATCGGGCGTTCGGCCTCGGCGGCCAGTATCATCTTTGCTGCCCTGCGCCGCGCGATTGTCGAGGGCGACTTGGCCGATGGTGAACCGCTACGGCAGGACGAGATTGCGCGCAGCTTCAACACCAGCCGCATCCCGGTGCGCGAGGCACTGACCATGCTGGAGCAGCAAGGGTTGGTGAAAACCGAACGCTACAAGGGCGCCGTGGTGGCGGGTCTGTCGATGGCCGAGGCGACCGAGATCTTCGATTTCCGCGCGCTGGTCGAGGCCGAGGTGATGCGCCGGGCCGTACCCAACATGACGACCGAGGTGCTGGACACCGCCCGCGCCTGTCTGGAACGCTTCGCCGCCGCCAGCGACCCGATGCACTATGGCGACCTGAACCGCGAGTTTCACGAAACGCTCTACCGCGCCTCGGCCCTGCCCTATCACCTGGGGGTCATCGAAAACGCGATGGACCGGATCGACCGCTATCTGCGCGCGCAGCTGGTGCTGAGCGACGGGATGGAGCGCGCCCGCCGCGAGCATCTGGCCATTCTCGACGCCTGCACCAAGGGAGAGGCCGAACGCGCCGCCGCCCTGACGGCCGAGCATATCCATGGCGCCCGCGACTCGCTGGCCGAGCATATGGAACAGCGCAACGGGTAACATCACGCGCCATCCGCATCCGTTTCCCGGCAAATCGCCACAAACGGTTTCAAGTTGTTGCGATCCTTGGTTATGCTGACCTGAAAACGACCAGGAAAACAGGTCGCGAACGACCCGAAGTCCATTTCGCACGCCTCTTGGCGATCACCGCAAGTTTGGCCTTGGACGAATCGAACCCCGCCTTTAAAGGGCGACCGACACCGGAGCCCCAGCCGCAGGAAAGGCCGACCCGATTGAAACATCCTCTTGACGCACCGCATTCCATCTATGGCGTGGACAAATGGGGCAAGGGCCTGATTGTGGTGACAGAAGAGGGTGAGATCGGGCTGAAAAACCCGCTCCGCCCCGAGGCCGATGCGGTCAGCCTTCCCGGTATCCTGCACGATCTGGAACAGCGCGGCATCCGCGCGCCGATGATCCTGCGGATCAGTTCCTATCTGGAAAACGAGATCGCCCATATCAACGACAGTTTTGCCGATGCCATCAGGCGCTCGGGCTACAAGGGCGCCTATCGCGGCGTGTTCCCGATCAAGGTCAATCAGCAGGCGCAGGTGATCGACCGTATCGTCGAGTTTGGCCATCGCTACAGTTACGGGCTTGAGGCCGGGTCGAAGCCCGAGCTGGTGATCGCGCTGGCGCACAAGCTGGCCCCGGACGCGCTGATCGTGTGCAACGGGGTCAAGGATGCCGAGTTCATCCGGCTGGCCATCCTCAGCCGCAAACTGGGCTTCAACACCGTGATCGTGCTGGAAAGCCCGAAAGAGGCCGATACCGTTATCGAGGTCTATAACGAGCTGGGGATCGAGCCGCTTCTGGGTGTGCGCGTGAAGCTCACCAACCAGCTGAGCGGCAAATGGGAAGAAAGCTCCGGCGACCGCTCCTCGTTCGGGATGAATACCGACCAGTTGGTGCGCGTGGTCGACAAGCTGCGCGATGCCGGGCTGATCCATTGCCTGAAACTGCAACACTCGCATCTGGGCAGCCAGGTGCCCGACGTCAATGACGTGCGCCGCGCCGTGGGCGAGGCCTGCCGCTATTTCACCGAACTCAGCGCCGAGGGCGTGCCGCTCAGCCATCTGGATCTGGGCGGCGGCATGGGCGTCGATTACACCGGCGAGAAGCGCGCCACCGAGAACTCGATCAACTACACGGTCGAGGAATATTGCGCCAATGTGGTGGAAACAGTGGCCTATGCGATGGACGAGGCCGGCATCGCGCATCCCACCATCGTCACCGAAAGCGGCCGCGCGGTGGTGGCAACCTCGTCGCTGCTGGTGTTCAACGTGCTCGAAAGCACGCTGTACGACGCGCCCACCGCGCCGGGCACCGAGCCCGACGATCACCATCTGGTCACCGACCTGGCGGCGGTGAACGGGTACCTGACGCCCGCGCGGCTTCAGGAATGCTGGAACGACGCCACCTTTTATCGCAACGAATTGCGGGCGCTATTCCGCCGTGGCTATGTCGATCTGCGCCAGATGGCCCGGGCCGAACGGATCTATCTGTCGCTGATGGCGCGGATCAAGACCATGGTGGCCGAGGTCGAGGCCGAGACCGATCTGGACGCCCAGATGGAAAAGATCGCCGATATCTACCATTGTAATTTCTCCCTGTTCCAGTCGCTGCCCGATGTCTGGGCCATCGACCAGCTGCACCCGATCGTGCCCTTGCAGATGCTGAATGAGGCGCCCGACCGCCGCGCGGTCCTGTCCGACATCACCTGCGACAGCGACGGCAAGGTCGACCGCTTCATCCTTGCCGATGGCGTGTCGCCGTCCTTGCCTGTGCACTCCCTACCCGAGGATCAGGACTATTACCTCGGCGTTTTCTTTGTCGGCGCCTATCAGGAAACGCTGGGCGATCTGCACAACCTCTTTGGCGACACCAACGTGGTCACCATCGACCTGCGCGCCGATGGCGGGTTCGACCTGCTGCACGAGCAGGAGGGCGACACCATCTCCGAGGTGCTCTCTTACGTCGAATACGACCCGGCCGATTGCGTCGCCGCCTTTCGCAAGCTGGTCGACGGCGCCATTTCGAACGGCTGCCTCAAGGCAAACGAGCGCAAGCTGATCATCGGCGCCTATCGCGACAGCATCAACGGCTATACCTATTACGAATGAAACAAAGACCGACCTGCGACCACGGCGGGCCATCAATCCCTGAGACATTCGGTTTGCGCGATCTGCATGAAGCGGTGGGCGCGCATTTCTTCATGTGGTCGTATCTTGAAGAAGAGTTGAGACAGTCCATCACGCAACTGGAAGACGCCGCGGGGCTTCAGCCGACCCATGGCATCCTTCGTTCATTGGATCGTTGGCAAGACCTGCACAAGACCATCGCGCGACACAAACCCATGCATATGGATGTTATTGACGAGATCCACAGGCAGGTCGCGGGCGGCCTTCACATTCGGAACCGGCTCGCGCACGGGATCAGCGGCTTTCGTGTGAACGACGGTGCACGGACAAGTGTTGTGATCTTTACCATGATGAACGACATCCAAGTGAACCTCACCTTGGCCGAGATTGAGGCAACAACCGAGAGATTGGGTCGCATTGCATCGTTTTTTGATCGAGTAACATATGCCGCCTTGGCTTCCTGCACTACTCAGATGCAGAACATCTACGATGAAATTCTTGCAGGCCTTCATAGAAATGGATCATAGCCATGTTTTTCTTGCTACGCGGAAACACTGAAACTAACTGGGCACGAACAACAGCCAACACCTAATCAGGCACAGTCACAACCGAACCACCTGATTACTCCGCAACGGTGTTAGTCTCGTCCGATAAGAGATACACCTGATTACGAATAACCCACCAGCCAGAGGAGACTTTCCCATGGGCAAAACACTCGTTGTCGGTGCAGGTGGCGTCAGCCACGCCGCCGTTCACAAGATGGCCATGAATTCCGACATCTTTTCCGAGATCACTCTGGCCAGCCGAACCAAGGCGAAATGCGACGCCATCGCCGCCTCGGTCAAGGAGCGCACTGGCGTGACGATCAAGACCGCCGCGCTCGATGCGATGGACGTGGCCGCCACCGTCGCGCTCATCAAGGAGACAGGCGCCGAGATCCTCGTGAACCTCGCCCTGCCCTATCAGGACCTCAAGCTGATGGATGCCTGCCTCGAGGCCGGGTGCCACTACCTCGATACCGCCAACTATGAGCCCGAGGATGTGGCCAAGTTCGAATATCACTGGCAATGGGCCTATCAGGACAAGTTCAAGGCCGCTGGCCTGACCGCCATCCTCGGCTCGGGCTTCGATCCCGGCGTGACCTCGGTCTTTGCCACCTGGCTGAAAAAGCACAAGCTTGCCACCATCCGCCAGATCGACGTGCTGGATGCCAATGGCGGCTCGAACGAGCAGGCATTCGCCACCAATTTCAACCCCGAGATCAACCTGCGCGAGGTTCTGGCCGAGGCGCGGCATTGGGAAAACGGCGCCTGGCAGGTCACGCCCGCGATGACCCACAAGGTCGAGTTCGACTTCCCCGGCATCGGGCCCAAGAACATGTACCTGATGTATCACGAGGAGTTGGAAAGCCTCTCCACCCACTTCCCCGAAATCGAGCGCGCCCGCTTCTGGATGACATTCGGCGATGCCTATATCATGCACGCCCGCGTGCTGGAAAACGTCGGCATGACCCGCATCGACCCGGTCATGCATGACGGCAAGGAAATCATCCCGATCCAGTTCCTCAAAACCCTGCTGCCCGATCCCGGCACGCTGGCCGAGGAAACCAAGGGCAAGGCCTGCATCGGCGATATCGCCACGGGTCAGGCCAAGGACGGATCGGGCGAGAAGACCTATTACATCTACAACATCTGCGACCACGAGGAATGCTTTGCCGAGGTTGGCAGCCAAGCGGTCAGCTACACCACCGGTGTCCCCGCCATGATCGGCGCGGCGCAGGTGCTCAAGGGCAACTGGGTGGAACCGGGCGTGTGGAACATGGAACAGCTCGACCCCGATGACTTCATGGACATGCTGAACAATCACGGCCTGCCGTGGCAGGTCCATGAACTCGACGGTCCGGTCTCTTTCTGACCTTGTGGGCAACGGGCGCCCGCGCCCTTTCTTCTGTTTGAAAATACCTCGGGGGGTCCGGGGGGCAGCGCCCCCCGGCCTCTCCTCCAGCGGAGGCGCCGGAAATGGCAGATGTGATGCAGACCCAGGCAGGAGACGCTGGCGCCTTCCGCCACTTCGACCTCTCCCGCGTGCCTACCCCCTGTTTCGTGGTCGACGAGGTCGCCATCGAGCGCAATCTGGCGATCCTCAAGGATATCTCCGACCGCTCCGGCGCACATGTGCTGTCGGCGCTCAAGGCGTTTTCCATGTTCGCCCTCGCGCCCCTCGTGCGCCAATATCTCGGCGGCACCTGCGCCAGCGGCATCTACGAGGCGCGGCTGGGGCGCGAGGAATATGGCGGCGAGGTCGCCACCTTCTGCGCCGGGTACAAGGAACAGGATATCGACGAGATCCTGTCGCTCAGCGATCACATCATCTTCAACAGCCCGGCGCAAAAGGATCGTTTCCTGACCCGCGCCCAGGCGGTGGGCGTTCAGGTGGGTCTCAGGATCAACCCCGAACATTCCGAAGGCGAGATCGCCAAATACGACCCCTGCGCGCCCTGCTCCCGGCTTGGCACCCCGGTCAGTTTGTTGACGCCCGAGGCGCTAACAGGGGTCGACGGGCTGCACATGCACACGCTCTGCGAACAGGGGTTCGACCCGCTCGCACGCACCTGGGCGGCGGTCGAGGCGAAGCTCGCCGCCTACCTGCCCGGCCTCAAATGGCTCAACTTCGGTGGCGGTCATCACATCACCCGCGCCGATTACGACCGCGATGCGCTGGTGCACTTCATCAAGGGTATCCGGGAAAAACACGGTGTCGACGTCTATCTTGAACCGGGAGAGGCGGTGGCGCTGGATGCGGGTATCCTCGTCGGTGAAATCCTCGACCTGCCGACCAATGGCATGGACCTCGCCATAACCGATATCTCGGCCACCTGCCACATGCCCGATGTGATCGAGGCGCCTTATCGCCCCGCCCTGATGGACGAGGCCGAGAGCGGCCATACCTATCGCCTGGGCGGCCCCTCCTGCCTGGCGGGCGATGTGATCGGCGATTACACCTGGGACCGGCCCCTGACCATCGGCCAGCGCTTCGCCTTTCTCGACCAGGCGCATTACTCGATGGTCAAGACCAACACGTTCAACGGCGTGCCCCTGCCCACGATCGCGCTGTGGAACAGCGACACCGACGCGCTGCGCATCGTGCGCCAATTCGACTATTCCGACTTCAAGGACCGTCTCTCATGAGCATCTTCCTCGACAGCGAACTTTCAGCCGCCGAACGGACCGAGGACGCCCGTTTCCGGATCATCCCCGTTCCGCTGGAACGCACCGTCTCTTACGGCGCGGGCACGGTGGGGGGGCCCGGTGCGATCATCGAAGCGTCAAACGAGCTTGAACGCATCACCAACGGCGCCGAGCCCTGTGCGCAGGGCATCTTCACCGAACCGCCGCTCGACTGCGACGGCCCGCTGCCCGAGGTGATGGAACGCCTCGCCCAACGGACCGAAGCCGCCATCCGCGCAGGCCGGGTGCCGGTGACGCTGGGAGGTGAACATTCGCTCAGCTTCGGCGCGGTGATGGGCGTGGCGCGCGCCCTGGGGCAACCGCTGGGACTGGTACAGATCGACGCCCATGCCGACCTGCGCATCGCCTATCAGGGCGAGAAACACAGCCACGCCTCGGTCATGCACCTGCTCGCCGAGGAGGGTATTCGGCTGGCGCAATTCGGCGTCCGCGCCCTCTGCCAGCAGGAAATGGACGAGCGCGCCAAACACGGCGTGTTCTACAAGGATGCCGAGGAGCTGGTCACAGGCAACATCCACGCCATCGACCTGCCCGAGGATTTCCCCGAGCTGGTCTATGTCAGTTTCGATGTCGACGGGCTGGACCCGGCCCAGATGCCCGCAACCGGAACGCCGGTGCCCGGCGGCCTTGGCTATTATCAGTCACTGCACCTGGTCGAACACGCGCTCAAGGGCCGCAGATGCGTTGGCCTTGACGTGGTGGAACTGGCGCCCGACGGCAATGCCGCCTGGGAATTCACCGCCGCCCAGATCGTCTATCGGCTGATGGCGGCCTGTACAGCCTGATCCCCGTTATGTGGTAGGGCACGCTCGCGCAGCGCGGCCATGTCGGTCAGGCCCAACTGCGCCAATGTCAGGCTGACCTCCTGCGCCAGCACGTCCCACAGCTGGTGCAGCCCTGCCTCGCCCCCCGCCGCCATGGCATACAGAAGCGGGCGGCCGAGGAACACGAAATCGGCCCCCATCGCATAGGCCTTGACCACATCCTCGCCGCTGCGGATGCCACTGTCATAGAACAGCGGATAGGTGGGGCCGACCGCCTGTCGGATCGCGGCCAGCGCCTCGATCGCGGGGGGTGCGGCGTCAAGCTGCCGGCAACCGTGGCTGGAGACCTGGATCGCATCGGCGCCCAGCGCCTTGAGGCGCAGCGCATCATCGGGGTGCAGCACGCCCTTGACCACCAGCTTTCCGGGCCAGGCGGCGCGCAGGCGCTCGAATGTCGTCCAATCGGCGGCGGCACGGCTCTCGGTACGGTCGAAAACATAATCCCGCCCGTCGAAATTGGCCATCTGCGGCCGCCCCCGGATCAGCGTGGACAGGGACCAGCGCGGATGCAGCGCGAAATCGACGAATTGACGGGGACCGATGCGGAACGGCATCTTGAACCCGTGCCGCAGTTCGCGCGGGCGGCGGCCCACCTCGGGCACATCGACGGTCAGCACCAGCGTGCCATAGCCGGCCGCACGGGCGCGCTCGACCAGTTTCATGGTGCCGCTGCCATCGCCGCTGAAATAAAGCTGGAACCAGGCCATGCCGCCCGAGACCTTGAGCAGGGTTTCCATGTCGGTCGAGGCCACGGTCGAGACGCCATGCGGCACCCGGTCCCTTGCGGCCAGCCGGGCCAGCATCAGATCGGCGCCGGGGGTGGACAGGTTGCACATGCCCATCGGGCTGATGCCAAAGGGGCGCACTGCCAGCTTGTCGAAGAGCTGCACCCGCAGCTCTCGCCGGCTGACGTTGCGCAGCACCCGGGGCGTCAGGCGAATATCCTGAATGGCCCGGCGCGCCAGCATCGCGCCATGCTCTTCGCCGGCCGAGCCGTCGATATAGTCGAACACCATCCAGGGCAGGCTCCTGCGCGCCAGCCTGCGGGCGTCCTCGCTGGAATGAATGCCGGTCTGGCGCAGCATGGCCTGGGCTCTTTCCTAGTCGTCCTGCGGGTTGGGCCGTTCCCTAGCGCAGCACCATCACGGTACAGGGCGCGTGGCGAACAACGCGGGCGGCGGTGGTGCCCAGAAAATAGTCGCTGAGGCCGGGCCGGTGCGAGCCGACGATGATCAGGTCGATGCCCATGTCGGTGGCATATTCGGTCAGCGCGCGGCTGGAATGACCGCTCAGCAACACCGGTTCGACCCCGGGCGCATCGGCCACGCGGGCGCGCAACCGCGCCTCGGCATCGGCGCGGGCCTTTGCCACCAGATCGGCGTCCAGATAGGCGCGGACCGCCGGGTTGGGCGGCTCGATCACGTGGACGGCGCGGATGGTGGCGTCCTCGGCGGCCAGGGCGCGGGCGGTTTCGAGCGCCCGCTCGCTGATCCCGTGTTCCAGCGACAGGGCAACAAGGATGCGGTGATACATGGCCTAACTCCTTTCCGGGTCGGTGTCGGGAACCAGCAGGACCTTGGGTGCCGCCACCCGGCCCGCGCGGATATCGGCAAAGGCCTCGGCACCCTGTTCCAGCGGGCGCGCCTCGGTCCAGTCAAGCGGGCCGAGGCGGCTGTCAAAGATTGCCTGCGCGGTCTGGCGGAAATCCTCGGCGGTATAGGTATAGGTCCCGATAAAGGTGATCTCTTGCAGGGTCATCCGCCGGATATCGAGGCCACCGGTATCCTCGCCCAGGCCGATATGGCCGATCACACCGCCGGGGCGCACATGGGCCGAGGCAGCGGCGCGGGTGGCGGCATAGCCCACCCCGTCGATCACCAGATCGAATTGCGACCCCTCTGGCGCAGCGTCGACCGCATGCTGGCCGCAGCGGTCGCTCAGATAGGCGCGGCGGGCGGGGTTCGGCTCGACCACGGTGACTTGCGGCACGCCTTGCGCCGCCAGGCAGAGTGCGGCGCCCAGCCCGATCGCCCCGCCCCCCAGTACCAGCGCCGTGTCGCGCGCACCGGATAGCGCGGCCAGTGACAGGCGCACCGTGTGCCAGCCGCAGGCGATGGGTTCGGCCAGTGCCGCCTTGGCCAGCGGGACGGGGTCGGGAACGGTCACCAGATTGCCCTCGGGCATCGCCACATATTCGGCAAAGCCGCCCTCGCGCGGGGGCATCGAGATGATCTGGCGGGCGGGGCACAGGTTGTCGCGTCCCGTGCGGCAGGCCGGGCAGTCGCCGCAGGTGACCAGCGGGTTCACGGTGACCCGCTCGCCATCGCGCGGCCCACCCACGATCACACCGGCCACCTCGTGACCCAGGATCAGCGGCGCCGGGCGGCGCGCATCGTGGCCCAGATAGGCATGCATGTCCGAGCCGCAGATACCCACCTGCGCGATGCGGATCAGCTGTTCGCCCGGCCCCACCGACGGGTTGGGCATCTCGCGCAGCGCAAGCGTTTCGGGGCCCGTGTAAACCAGCGCCTTCATTTCGCGGTATATCCTCCATCCACCATCAGCACCTGACCGGTGACATAGGCCGACGCCTCGGAGCAAAGGAACAACAACGGCCCGTCCAGATCCTCGGGCTCTCCATTGCGGCCGAGACAGGTCTGCGCCGCGTTGCGCGCCGCGCGCGCGGGATCGGCAAAGACAGGCGCCGTCAGCTCGGTCCGGAAAAAACCCGGCCCCAGCGCGTTGGCGGTAATTCCGTGCGGAGACCAGGCCTCGGCCATGGCGCGGGTCATCTGGGCCACACCGCCCTTGGACGCGCCATAGGCGATGCCGCCGGGAAAGGCGCGGGTTGTCTGGAGCGAGGCGAAATTGACGATCCGACCCCAACCGCGCGCCTTCATCCCCGGGACCAGATACTGGCTGAGGAAGAACGGCACCGACAGGTTCAGTGTCAGGGTGATGTCCCAGCCTTCGGGCGTGACCTCATCGGCGGGCTGGCGGGTGTTGATGCCAGCCGCATGCACCAGAATGTCGGGCGCCCCGAACGGTTCGACCACCTGCCGCGCCAGCCCCTCCAGCCCGTCGCGGTCCGACAGGTCATAGGGAATGGCATGGGTTTCGCCCCCCGCCTCGGCGCGCCATTCGGCCAGCGCATCGGCGCGCCGGGCCACGCCCACCACCCGTGCGCCAGCCTGCGCCAGCACCGTCGCCGCGCGCCGGCCAAGGCCGGAACTGGCGCCGGTGACACAGGCCACCCGGCCCCGCACCGAGAAGAGATAGCCAGAGTCAGCCATTGGCGGTCAGGTCAAAGGTCTCGTCGGGGAAATACTTGGCCAGCCGCACATCGGCGGCGCGGGCATGGCCCTCCATCCCCTCAAGCCGGGCGATGCGGGCGGTGGCCTCGGCCACGGGCTTGTAGCCCTCGCGGGTGCCACGCTGCCAGGTCACGATCTTCATGTATTTGTGCACGCTGAGGCCCCCGGTATAGCTGGCGGCGCCGCTTGTCGGCAGCACGTGGTTGGTGCCCGCCGCCTTGTCGCCATAGCTGACGGTGCTTTCTTCGCCCAGGAACAGCGATCCATAACAGCTGAGCCGGTCGAGCCACCAATCCAGGTCGTCGGCCATCACCGTCAGGTGCTCGGGCGCGTAACGGTCCGAGGTGGCAGCCATCTCCTCGCGGTCGGCGCACAGGATCACTTCGGCATAATCACGCCACGCGGCGGCGGCATTGTCGCGGTTCACCTCGGGCAGGTCGGCGATATAGGCCGGGATCATCTCGATCACCTTTTCCGCCAGCGCGCGATCGTCGGTCACCAGCCAGACGGGCGAGTTGTAGCCATGCTCGGCCTGGCTCACCAGATCGGTGGTCACGATATGCGGATCGGCGGTCTTGTCGGCCAGGATCAGGCTGTCGGTGGGGCCCGCGATCATGTCGATGCCGACACGCCCGAACAGCATCCGCTTGGCCTCGGCCACGAACTGGTTGCCGGGACCGACCAGGATTTTCGCCTTGGGCAGGCCAAACAGGCCAAAGGCCATGGCCGCCACGCCCTGCACACCGCCGATTGCCATGATCGTGTCGGCGCCACAGATATGGGCGGCATAGACGATGGCAGGCGCCACGCCGACACCGGGACGCGGCGGCGAGCAGGCCATGATATGCTTGCACCCCGCCACCTTGGCCGTGGTCACGGTCATGATGGCGCTGGCGATATGGCTATAGCGCCCGCCGGGCACATAGCAGCCCGCCGCATCCACCGGGATCGCCTTTTGCCCGGTGATCACGCCCGGCACCACCTCAAGCTCGACATCGGTCAATGTCGCCTTCTGCGTCTCGGCAAAGCGGCGCACATTGTCATGGGCAAAGCGGATATCGGCCTTGAGCTTTTCCGGCACCAGCGCGCAGGCGGCCTCGATCTCTTCGGGCGACAGGATGATGCTGCCCTCGTAGCGGTCGAACTTGGCGGCATAGTCCAGCGCGACCTGATCCCCGCCCGCCTCGATATCGGCGAGGATCGCGCGCACCGTCTCTTGCACATCCGAGGCATCGGATTTCGAGGTAAGCGAAGCTTTCTTGAGGTATTCGATGGTCATACCGGGGGCGTCCTATTTGTAGATATCGGGCAAGAGGGTGGTGGAAATGGCGGGCAGATAGGCGATGAGCAGCACCACCAGCAGCATGAACAAGACGAAGGGAACGGCGCGGGCGGCGATCTTGAGGATCGACTCGCCGGTGATGCCGGAGACCACGAAAAGGTTCAGCCCCAGCGGCGGCGTGATGAAGCCCACACCCAGCGCGGTGATCATCATGATGCAGAACTGGATCTCGTTCATGCCGATATTGTCGGCCAGCGGCTTCAGGATCGGGGCAAGGATCACGATATTGGGCGTCGTCTCCATGACGCAGCCCGCCGCGATCAGGATACCGATCATCAGCAGGATCAACAGCCAGGGTTCGTCGGTCATGCCGGTGACAGCGGCGACAAATCCCTGCGGCACGCCCATGATCGCCAGCGCCTCCGCCAGCGGCGCCGAAAAGGCGATGATCGGCAGGATAACCCCGTTCACCTTGGCCGAGCTGACCAGCATCGCCGGGAAGTCTGACAGCGACAGGGTGCGCAGGATGAAGCCCATCAGGATGGTGACGACAACAGCGGTGGCACCCGCCTCGGTCGGCGTCAGCCGGCCCGAGAAGATGCCGTAAAAGATGATCCCCGGCACGATGAAGGCATACCAGCCGGATTTCAGCGCCCGGCCCAGATTGCCCAGGTATTCGGCGGCCGAGATATTGCCGCCGCCCTCCCAGCCGTTGATGCGGTTCATCACCACATTGGTGACCAGGATCGAGATCAGGATGCACAGGCCCGGAATGAGCGCGGCCAGAAACAGGGTCGAGGCCGAGATACCCAGCACCAGACCGATGATGATATAGGCGATCGAAGGCGGGATCAGGATGCCGGTACAGGCCCCCGCTGCCACCAGCGCACAGGCATAGGGCCGGGGATAGCCCGACTCGACCAGCCGGTCGATGGTCATCCGGCCCACGGCGGCGGCCCCCGCCGCGTCCGAGCCCGAAATGGCCGCGAACATGCCGCAGACCAGTACCGTGGCCGAGCCGAACCCGCCCTTGGCGAATTGCGTGAGCGCCTCGGCCACGTCCAGGAACTTGCGCGAAAGCCCCGTGCGCACCAGCACGTCACCGGTCAGGATGAACAGCGGCACCGCTGTCAGCGCAAAGGCGTCGATGCCGGTGAACAGGCTCTCGCCCACCGCGCTCAGCGGCATGTCCCCCGACATGATCAACATGGTGATCGCCGCCGCCCCGATGGCGGCCCAGACCGGCACCGCCAGCGCGATGAGGCCCACGAACAGGATCACCGGCAGGTAGAAATCCCAGCCCAGTTCAACCGTCTGATTGAGGGTGTTCCAAAGCATGACCGTCCCCTCAATCGAACAGTTTGTCGCCCTCGTAGACGGGTGTACCGTCACGAAGGCTGCGCAAATCGCGCAGGAAGGATTGCACCAGTCGCAGGATCATCAGCGAGAACCCGACCGGCACCGCCATCAGGAACCACACCATCGAGATGCGCAGGCCGTGACTGACCGATCCGAACTTGGCCGAGACCAGCACCGTTTCGAACGACCAGTACAGCGCGATGACCGCCACCACGAACATCACCAGATCGCCAAAGATATAGAGCAGCGCCTTGGCCCGGCGGCCCAGGTAATGCATCAGCACGTCGATGCGGATATGGCCCCGTTCCTTCACCGCCGAGGCGGCGCCGATCCAGGCGAGGTAGATGAAGGAATAGCGCACGATCTCCTCTCCCCAGATCGAGGAATAGGCGAAGATCTCGCGCCGCAGCACCTCGATGGCCATGGTGACGACAAGCATCACGTAGAACACCAAGAGCGCCCAGCGCTCGGCATTCCGGTTCAGGGCATTCAGGATAAGGCTCACGCGTCCCTCCCTCCGGGCGAGGGGCATCCGTTGCCGGAGGCCCGGTTGATGGCGTCATGCGGGTAAGGAAAGGGCCGGCGCCGTCCCAGGCGCCGGCCAGTGCCCGATCAGGCGTCGTGCACGTAGTAGCGGCCCATGGTGCCGGCGGCCTCTTCGAGGCGTGCAAAGGCATCCATCGACCCGGCCAGTTCGGTCTTGAAGCTGTCCCATTCCGAGCGCTGATAGCCGCCGGTCGCCTGCCATTCGGCCAGTTGGTCGGCGGACAGCGAATGGAACTCGACCCCGGATTTGGTCAGTTCCGACATCGCATAGGCACGCGCGGCGGGCACTTTGGCCAGGTTCTGCTGCGAGGTGACCTCGCCCGCGAACATGATGCCTTCCTGCACGTCTGCCGGAAGCCCGTTGAACCATTCCAGGTTCATCGAGAACACCTGGCTGTCGGGCACCGCCTGGGTAAAGGTCACATGGCTGAGGATGTCCTTGAAGCCAAAGACATAAAGCGCGCCGACCGACGGGTCGAGCGCATCGGCCACGCCCTGCTTGATCGCCGAGGGCGTCTCGCCCCAGGCCACCGGCGTCGGGTTGGCGCCGACCATGCGGTAATACTGTTGCAGCATCTTCGAGCCCGGCACGCGGAACTTGACCCCTGCCAGATCGCCCGGCGTGATCACCGCGTTGCCGCCCTTGCGCACGGCCACGACGCGCGGGTCGATCACGATATAAAACAGCGCCTTGAAGCCCGCGGCCTCGACCTTGGGATGCACCTCGGACTTCCAGGCATCCGACGACACGAGGTTGGTGAACCGCTGGTTCGAGCCGCAGAAATACGGCATGTTGATCAGGTCGACGGCGCTTGCGAAGGGGGCGAAATTCGACAGCGAATGCTGCGCCGCCTGGATGGTGCCGCCCTGCACCTTTTGCACCAGCGCGCCACCGGCACCCAGCTGGCCGCCCGGCGCCAGTTTCACATAGACCTTGCCGTTGGTGGCGTTCTGGATGTTCTCCTTGAGGTCCAGCTGCATGATCGGATAGCTGCGCGACGCGCCCAGCACATAGGCCGTCGCCACCGTCATCACATGCGATGCGGCGGCTTCACGTTCCTTCTCTTCCTTGGCGGTCTGCGCTGCGGCCTCGGTCGACCACAGGGTCCCCGCCGCGCCGGCCACCATGGCGGCGGTAAAGCTGCCGCTGCCGGCCAGTTTCAGAAAGTTGCGGCGTGTCGCGGACGCAAGTCCGGTCCGGTCGTCTTTCATGTATTTCCTCCCATTTGGACAGATCAGGGCCGCTGGTTTGTCTTGCTCTTCGCTGCGGCTTCCCGTTGCAGAATGGCCACCACAAACGCGATTGCAGCGGCGAACAGAACCAGCATTTCACCAACATCCCCCAGCATCGGCCCGACCCCGACAGAGCCAAGGCCCACATTCAGGGCAAACAGGGCAAAGAGTGCGGCCGAGATCAAAAGCATCGGGTCCTCCGGATGGGTAAAAACACGATTCGCCCTAGCAATGTAAGCGCTTACATTTGACGATGCAAGCGCTTACACGCTATGCTGTTCCCAGCGGATGGGATATCGGACCCTACCGCCCTCAACCCGATGGAACCGCTCAGCATGACCGCGCCGCCAACCGAACGCACCCCGACCCTGGCCGATGTGGCCCGGCGCGCGGGCGTGTCGACGGCAACGGTTTCGCGCTGTCTGAACACGCCTGACCGGGTCATCGAGGAGACCCGCAACCGGGTTTTGCAGGCGGTGCGCGACCTTGGATATTCACCCAATTTCGGCGCCCGCGCCCTGGCCGCGAAACGCACCAACACCATCGGCGCCGTGATCCCGACCATGGAGAACGCGATCTTTGCCCGAGGTCTTCAGGCCTTTCAGGAGGAGTTGCGGCTGAAGGGGATCACGTTACTGGTGGCCTCCTCTTCATATCGCGCCGAACTGGAGGAGGAGCAGATTCGCACCCTGGTGGCGCGCGGCGCCGACGGGTTGTTCCTGATCGGCGCCCATCGCGATCCGGCGCTCTACGACTTTCTCAACCGGCGCGGCATTCCGACCCTCGTGGCCTGGGTCCACGACCCGAATGCGCCGGTGCCCACGATCGGGTTCGACAACCATTCCGCAATGCTGGACCTTGCCCGACGGGTGATCGCGGACGGCCATCGCCATATCGGCGTGATCAGCGCCGAACAGGCGGGCAACGACCGCGCCCGCGCCCGGGTGGCCGCAATCCGCGCGGCCATGGACGAGGCGGGACTGGACCCCGACGCGCTGAGCCTTGTGGAAACCGCCTATGGTATCGACGAGGGCGCCGCCGCGTTCGAGGCCCTGATGCAGCGTACGCCCCGCCCAACCGTTGTGATGTGCGGCAATGACGTGCTGGCTGTCGGCGCCATGGGACGGGCCAAGGAGATGGGATATGACGTGCCGGGCGACGTCTCGATCACCGGCTTTGACGATATCGAACTGGCCAAGGTGTGCAGCCCGGGCCTGACCACCGTGCATGTGCCCCATCGACAGATGGGCACCCGCGCTGCGCGTGCCCTGATCTCGATGGTGTCAGAGGGCACACCGGGACAGGGGCAGCGACTGGATACCCGCGTCGTTCTGCGCGGCTCACTGGGGCCACCGCGCGCATAGGCCGCAAGCTTACAGATCGATCTCGACCACCCCGCCCGGTTCTGCCGCGCGGGATTGGCAGAGGATGATCGCGCTCTCGCGCTGTTTCCTTGACAGCACGAAATCGCGATGTTCGACCGCGCCCGCGATCAACCCGCATTTGCAGACGCCGCAGATCCCGTCCGAACATTTCACGTCGATAGGGATCCCGCTCGCGTTCAACACCTGCGCCGCGTCCTGATCCGCGGGCACAGTGATCTCGCGCCCTGACTGGGTGAGTTTCAGCGTAAAGGGGTGGTTTTCATACGCGGGCTGTTCGGGGACCGAGAAGTATTCCAGATGCCGCGCCTCTTCGGGGAAGCCTTGTCGTTCGGCGGCCTGCATCACCCCATCCATGAAACGCTCGGGACCGCAGGTATAAACGTGCCAGCCGGGCCGATACCCCGCCAGAACCGTATCCAGATCGGCGCGCGACCCCTCATCCGAGACATGCAACTGCACATGATGGGCCCAGGGCATCGCGCCAAGATCCTCGAGATATCCGGCGCTGGCGCGGCTGGGGACGGAATAATGCAGCTCGAACTCGGCCC
Organism: Ruegeria alba; assembly: GCF_022321465.1. Lineage (NCBI taxonomy): Bacteria > Pseudomonadati > Pseudomonadota > Alphaproteobacteria > Rhodobacterales > Roseobacteraceae > Ruegeria > Ruegeria alba. The sequence continues at coordinate 33,222 of NZ_JAKOEM010000002.1, forward strand.
CCAGCGCGTGCAAGCGGTGGGCAAAGGCGATCATCGGGGTGATGCCGATGCCGCCGCCCATCAGGAATGTGCGCGTCGCGCGCTCCTCCAGTTCGAAGTGATTGATCGGTTTCGAGATGAATACCCGCCGGCCCGGCGTAAAGATGCGATGCATCAGCCTTGAGCCGCCCCGCCCCGCATCCTCGCGCAGCACCCCGATCTGATAGGTGGCGCGGTCCTCCGGGTCGCCCGACATCGAATACTGACGCAGGAACTCGGGCGCGACCAGCACATCCAGATGCGCGCCCGCCGTCCATTCGGGCAGCGGCGCGCCGTCTGGGGCGGCAAACTCGTATTTGGTGATCTCAGCCGTCATCTTCTCGGCCCGCGTCACCTCGACCCGGATCACTGGCGCACTGTCCGCATCGGGTACGGTATAACGATGCACCATCGACCGGTCGCCAGATGCCAGCCGCGCCCGGTATTCGTCGGCGCTGATCATCTCCTGATAGGCGGCGATCCCCGCCTCACGGTCCATCGGAAACGGATAGGGCCAGGGATGCGGCGCCAGCGGCGCGGGATAGACGGCCAGTGTCTGATCCTCATATTTCAGGTCCAGATCCCGTTGCAGGTCACGCCGGTTCACTGGCCCGGCGGTCGGGCGATAGGCGCCATCGGACTGCAACTCGATATCCCACCACCATCTCTTGACCTCGTTCAGCCCACCATGGCCCAGCGCATCGTCGAGCCGCGCCAGCGCCGGGGCCGCCGCCGGGATCGTCATCGCAGCCCAGCGAAAGGGTCGTTCGGCAAACAACCCTTCGAGGTTCCACGGGCAGGTCTTCATGCAGCGCCCGCACATGGCACCGCCCTGGGTGGTGATGCGATAGGTGGCGCATTTCTGACTGTCGGATTTCCAGATCTCGTAGCCGTTGAACATCCGCTTGGGCCCGGCGGTGATCGCCCCCGAGGGGCATTCGCGGGCGCATTTGTTGCAGGCCTCGCAGAACCGTTGCAGGCCAAAGTCGATGGGCTTGTCATGGCTCATCGGCATGTCGGTGGTCACCGCCCCCGATTTCAGGCGCGGGCCCAGGAACGGGTTCAGGATCACTTCGCCGATGCGGCTGACCTCGCCCAAACCCGACAGCAGCAGGAGCGGCGGTTGCAACACCTCGCCATCCATCACCGTATGGGCCTTGGCCTTGTAGCCCAGATTGCGGATCTGCTGCGCGATCACGCCCCCCAACAGCGAAAAGCGCAAGTAAGCGCGCATGGATTGCGCCACCGCGATCCAGTCGTCGCCGCTCGATCCTTCCATCGTCTCATAGCCCTGATCGACGATCATGCTGATCGCCTGATCATGCGGCGGGGTAATTGCCTCGCCGGTGGCGTCATGGCTGTACCAGGCCCAGGTCGGGCAGCGGCTGAGGCCGACGGCGTCGATGCCCAGGAAATAGCTCGCCGCCTTGAGGTTGGCGGCATTGCGGCGCGGATCGACCGGGCGGGGCACATCGGCGCTGTCGCCATCCTGAAGCAAGACGAACGCCCCCAGCGCCCGCCGCTGGGCAAAGCTGGGCGCCGCCTTGCGCACATAGTGACCGCCCTTGGCCCCCTCTTGCAGGGCCTTGCCCATATCGCCGAACTGGGCGCGGGCGAACATGTCGGCGCGTTTGGGCACACGGGCCACATTGGCCTCGTCGATATAGGTGGTGGGGGTCTCGACCCGGTGCAGCCGCTCGAACTTGTGTGCCCCGTCCACATAGCGCCGCCGGGCATAGGGGTCGCGGTTCAGCCCGCTTTTGGCGAACCCCTTGCCCAGCCACCAGGCCGGGCCGCGTGTTGCGGCCCAGGACTGCGCGGCCAGTGGCGTCAAGGGGCGGTCGTGGGCCAGTTCCATTTCGGTGGTGACGGCAGCCAGGCCAAAACGGCGCCCCAGCCAGGGCGCGGCCAGTTGCCCGCCTTCAAGCGTCACCAGCCCCGCCGCCAGCGCCAGCCGCCCCAGATCGACATCGCTCGACATGGCGGTATGCGCCCGCGCGTCATAGCCCAGAAGGCGGATGTAATTGGCGATCACCACCGCGTTTTCGCTGGCAAGCAGACAGGCACGATGGTCCTGCGCGTCCCTTATCCACTCTGTTCCCGGTTCGTCCGCCTCGGGGTCGCGGTGATGTTCGTAGAGAAAGACAAGCGCGTGCCGGTGCCCCTCGATCGGGCGTGGCGGCGCCTCCATGCTCTCCTTGAGGTCGGCCATGATCACGTCGATACCCGAGGCCAGCGTCTTGGTCTGCCGGGTCCGCAGCGCCTCGGCCAGCCGGTCGATATCGGGGTTGCGTCGGGGTGCCGGCAACAGCGCCCCGGACGGCAAGGGTCCGCAACCCATCATCGAGGCATCGTTGAAATACCCAAACGCTTTCAGATGGTTGGCGCGCTCCTGTGGATCGGAAGGGATCTCGGCGCGGGCCGGGTTGACCAGCCCGTCGCGGATCGCATCCAGCATCGCCTGAAACTCGCCCATCGCGTTGACGATGCTCTCGGGCTGCTCGGGCCGGTGAAAGCTGAGCACAGGCATTTGCGGAACGCCAGCCAGATCCGCCACGCCATCGCGCCGGGCGAGCCGCTCCAGCGGATAGGGACCCATATGAACGGGCCTATCGCGGTCCGAGAAAAAGCGAATACCCATCCGGCGCCTCCTGAATGCCCGTCCGGCGTAACGTGGAATGGACAGTAAAACCATTCATGTTTAGTCATAAATCTCATGAACAAATTCGATTTTACCGATCTCGATGGCAAGGTGCTGCGCTGCTTTCTGGTCATCCTCGAGGAAAGCTCGGTCTCGCGCGCGGCCGACCGCCTGGGCGTCACCCAATCGGCGGTCAGCCATACGCTGGCCAAGCTGCGCGCGGTGCTGGGTGATCCGCTGTTCGTACGCTCGGGCCAGGGGTTGACGCCCACCGAACGGGCACTGTCCCTGCGCGAACCGGTGCAGCGGGTGCTCGACGGGATCAAGTCGCTGACCGATGCCCGCCCCTTTGACCCGCTGGGCGAAGCGATGCATTTCGACATCGCCGCCAACGACCTGCAACGCGAGCTGATCTTTCCCGAACTGTTGCACCGCGCCCGTTCCGAAGGAGTACGGCTGAGCCTTGGCTTCGTCCCCTCGGGCGTGCCCGATCCGGCCCTGTTGCGCAGCGACCGCTGCCAGCTGGTGCTGACGCCGCTGCCGCCGGATGGGCCCGATATCTATCAACGGCACCTGTTCACCAGCCCGTTGCAAATCTACTATGACGCCAGTCATCGCAGCCCGCCCGACAGCTGGCAGAGCTATTGTGCCGCCGAACATGTCGAGGTGCGATTCAGCGACGGACGCAGCGCCAATGTGGTGATGCGCGGCGTGGATCAAAGCCAGATACGCCCACCCACGGTGATTTTGCCACATTTCGGCGCCATCCCCGCATTTGTCAAAGGCAGTGACCTGATCTCGACCGATACCACTCTGATGAAACTGGGGCCGCTGGCGGCGCTGGATTGCGCGCCGCTGCCCTTTGCCTGCGATCCGGTGTCGATCTACATGGTCTGGCACGAACGCTCGACCGCGGATCCGGCCCATCGCTGGCTGCGCGCCCGGGTCGAGGCAATCGCCGCCCGGCTGCAACGCGGCGCTCAGTAGCCCACGCGCGCCCGGATCAGGTGCATCAGCGTGGCGCCGGTTTCCACATAGGCCTGTTGCAGGGTGGTCCAGCGCTCGGCATGGCGGTCGATGGCGGGGATCGGCAGGTTGGTCTCGTCCCCGCTCAGCAGCGCCTCGGCCATGGCCTTGCCGAACAGGGTGCCCGGCCCGATGCCGCGCCCGGAATAGCCATGCGCCGCCAGCGCGCCGGGGCCGGGGCGGGTGATCTTGGGGATGTGATCGCCGGTCATCGCGATGCGCCCATGCCAGCCGGTGACCAGCGGTTGCCCTGACAAGGCGGGATAGAGCTGCGCCAGCTTGCGCCGCACCCAGGCCCGGTGGATGCCGCTGGCCGGATGGTCCAGCGCCCCCATGCCGCCGATGATCATCCGCCCCGCCCGGTCCAGCCGGAACGAGGTCATGATCAACCCGGTATCCCAACACCCCTCGCCGCCCGGCAGGATCGCGGCACGGATCTCGGCGGGCAGCGGATCGGTGGCATATTGGAAATAGTGCACCGGCACATGGGCAGGCTTTCGTCGGGCCACCCCCCGGTGATAGGCGTTGGTGGCCTGGATCAGCTTGCCCGCGCGGATGCTGCCACCGGGCGTGCGCACCTGCCAGACCCCGTCATTATGTTCCACCTCCAGCGCCGGACTTTGCCCGTGCAGCTGCGCCCCCGCCGCCTGCGCGGCACGGGCCAGCCCGCAGGCATAGGCCAGCGGCTGGATGGTGCCCGCGCGCGGATCAAATAGCGCGCCGTGAAACGCGGCCGACCCGGTACGGCGCGCGGTCTCTGCGGCCGAGAGCAGTTCGACCGGCGCCCCGCTGGCGGTCAGTTGCACATGACGGCGTTTCAGATCGGCGAGGCCCGAGGGCGCATGCGCGCAATGCAGCGTGCCGCCCCGCACCGGCTCGCAGGCGATACCGTGCCGGTCGATCAGATCGAACACCATTCCCGGCGCCCCGGCCAGCAGCGCGATCAACCGGTCGCCCGCCCCGTTGCCCAGATGGGCGCGGATATCGTCGGGCGGCAGCCACAGGCCCGCATTGGCCAGTCCGACATTGCGGCCCGAGCCGCCATGGCCCGGCATCTCGGCCTCGACCAGCCGTACATCGGCGCCCTGCTCCGCGGCATGAAGCGCCGCCGACAGGCCCGTATAGCCGCCACCGATCACCACCAGATCGGCGGTGACATCCCCCGCCAGCGGCGGCGCGGTGACCTGCTCGGCCGAGGTCAGATGCCAGAGGTTGCGGGTATTGTCCGACATGGCCGGGTCTCGTCTGCAAGAGGGATATCTACGTCTTAGGCGCTCAGGCGGCGGTGACAAGCCCACGTTGATCGTCGCGCCCCATCGCCACCAGCAAGGGCGCCTCGGCTTGGCGCGCCTGAAACGTCGCCTTGTCGCTCATGCCACGCCAATCGGCCAGGACCAGCGACTGCGCCACAGCACCGCCCAGCGTGGCACCGGGGCCGGTGACGATAAACAGGTCGGGGGCAAATTCACGCGCGGCGGTCTGCACGGCGCGGGTGAAATCATAGGGTTCGGTCACCTGATGGCCCAGTGTATAGTCCCACAGCGCCCCGGTATCGGTGGCGCCCGGCCACCAGATCTTGCCGCGCCCGTCGATCATCGGACGGGTGGGCTGGGTGAAGAGGCCCGCGCCCAGCCGTTGCCGCCCCTCGGCGGCAACCGGTGCCTGCAAGCGGGTGTGAAAGGCGGCGTGATTGGCCAGCCGCATCGGGAACCGTTCCTGCGCCACCGGCTGCGCGGCCTCGAAGGCCGACAGCCCGGCCTCGTTGCCGGCCAGCACCAGCATTCCGCCCAGTTCGATGGACAGCGCCAGGTCATGCCCCGGCATCGCGTCGATCCGGACCACATCCGCCAGCAACGCCGCCTTGCGCGCCGGGTCATTCGCCCAATCCTCGCCGGTGAAAGGATAGACCAGCTGCCCGCCGATCAACCGTTCCTGCATCAGTGTGCCCATGGTGTTGACCACCCGGAACCCGTTTTCCGGGCTCAGCGCCCCGGCGGCAGTCAGCGCGATATACCAGCCCATCGAATTGCCGGTGACAGCAACCACCTCGATATCCTCGGCCAGCGCCTGCGCATCACCCAGCGCAGCCGCGTAGATCAGCGGCGAGGCCACATCGCCGCGCGAGTATTTGCCCACCGTATACCGCTCGGCCCCGTCCAGCGTGGTCACTGCATCTTGCCCCGCTTCGGCGCGGATCGCGTCAAAGGCGTGGAACATGTCCATCCGGGCGCCGTGGTGGCGGTGCAGATAGCCCAGTTCCGGTTTGTTATAGGTGCCCCGGCCGGGGCAGATCACGACAGCGGTACGGGTCATTTCGCAACTCCGGTCAGGGACAGCGCGGCGGCCACGATGCCGTCCTTGGACGGCAGCGGGGCGGCATAGGCCGGGCCAGTCGCGATAAAGCAATCCTCGGCCACCACGCGGGCGGTCGCGGGGGCGCGACTTTCTTCGCAGAAGAAAGTCATCAGCGCCTCGGACTGGCTGCCGGTACGGCGGCATTCGTCGACGATCAGCACGTGTTTGCACCCTTGCGTGGCCGCGCGCAGCGCCTCGGCGGGCAGCGGCGCCAGCCAGCGCAGGTCGATGATCCGCGCCTTGATCCCTGCCGCCTCGATCTCGGGCAGCGCCTGCTGCGACAGGTAATGCCCGTTGCCATAGGTGACGATGGCCAGATCGGTGCCATCGCCATGCACCCCGACCTCGCCCAGCGCGATGCGCCGGTCGGGCGAGGGATAGGTGGTCATCCAGCCGCCATCCTGCGCCCCGTGCAGATCGCGCATCGGGTAAAGCGCGATGGGTTCGAGGAACACCACCACCCGCTGCTCCTCACGCGCCAGCCGCACGCATTCGCGCAGCATCTGCGCCGCATCCGCCCCGGTCGAGGGGCAGGCGATGATCACACCGGGAATGTCGCGCAGCACCGCGAGCGAGTTGTCATTGTGGAAATGCCCACCGAACCCCTTTTGATACCCCAGCCCCGCGATGCGCAGCACCATCGGGTTGCTGAATTGCCCGTTCGAAAAGAACGGCAGCGTCGCGGCCTCGCCCCGGATCTGGTCCTCGGCATTATGCAGATAGGCGAGGAACTGGATCTCGGGGATCGGCAGGAACCCGTTATGGCCCATGCCGATGGCCAACCCCAGAATGGACTGCTCGTCCAACAGCGTGTCGATCATCCGGTCGGGGCCGAACCGCTGTTGCAGCTTCTGGGTCACGCCATAGACGCCCCCCTTGCGGCCCACATCCTCGCCCATGCAGACGATTTCGCCATGTTCCAGCATCAGATCGGTCAGCGCCCAGTTGATCAGGCGGCTCATCGGTTGCGGCTCGTCCATGGCGCGCAGGTCGCCACCAAATGTGGCTGCCCGCGCCTCGGCGCTGGGGCCATTGGTGGGTTTGCAGTCCCGTTTGGGGGGAATCAGGCTGGCTGCCACCTCACCCGCACTGCCAAGGTGCGGGCGGGTCGCGGCCTCGGCGGCAATGCGGTCGGTTCGCGCGCAGGTCTGTTCATAGATCGCCAGCGCCTCCTCCGGCGACAGCGCCCCGTCCTCGGCGAGCAGCCGCACGCTGTGCAGCAGCGGGTCCATGGCCTCTTCGGCCTCTACCTCGGCGCGGGTCAAATAGGTGGTCGGCACATCCGCCCCGGCATGACCATAGAGCCGCACGGTTTTCAGATGCAGGAAGGCCGGTTTACGCCGGGTGCGGACATAGTCGGCGGCCTCTTCTGCCACCGCATAGGTCTCGTAGATGTCCAGCCCGTTGGCCTGGAAATAGCGGATACCGGGCCGATGCTCCATCGAGGCCTGAATCCAGCCCCGGGGCGTCTTGGTCGAAATGCCGATCCCGTTATCCTCGCAGACAAAGAGCAGCGGCAGCGGGATCGACTGCACGCTGGTCCAGCCCGCCGTGTTGATCGCGCCCTGCGCCGTGGAATGGTTGGCCGAGGCATCACCAAAGGAACAGATGGCAATCCCGTCCTCGGGCAATTGCCGGTGTTCGGGGGGGTGCCGCCGCGCCGCACCCAGGCTATAGGCCGCGCCCACCGCCTTGGGCAGGTGGCTGGCGATTGTCGAAGTCTGCGGCGGGATCATCAGCGCCCTGGACCCCAGCACCTTGTGCCGCCCGCCCGAAGTCGGGTCCTCCTTTGAACAGGCAAAGCTGAGCAGCATGTCCCAGGCGATCTGCTGGCCCGGGACCTGCTCGGCCCGCGCGATCTGGAACGCCGCATCGCGGTAATGCAAGAACGCGATGTCGGTCGGGCGCAGGGCCTGCGCCACCGCCGCCATCCCCTCATGCCCCGACGACCCGATGGTATAGAACCCCTGCCCCGCTTTCTGCATCGCCCGGCTGGTCCGGTCGAGAGCACGACTGAGCACCTGCGAGCGATAAAGAGACACCGCCTGCTCTCGCGACAGACCCGGGCGCGGCGGCGCGCCCGTGGGCAGGTCGCCCGCAGCAACCCGGCTGAGGAAGTTCTCATGTACGATCTGGGCGCGGTCCATGGCTCGGCCTTCTTTCATGCTTGGGGGCGATGCCCCTTGTTACAACGCGGCGGTGGCGCGGGCGATACGGGCAAGCCCCTCTTCCAGACTCTGCCTCGCATAAGCGAAGGAGAGCCGCAAATGCCCCGGCATGCCAAAGGCCCGCCCCGGCACCAGCGCCACCCCGGCATTGTCCAGCAGATAGTGGCAGAATTCATGATCGACCGGCATCTGCGCCGGTGTCTTCGGAAACACATAGAACGCGCCATCCGGCAGCGCACAATCCAGCCCCGCCGCGTTCAACCCCGCAACCACCAGATCGCGCCGCGACCGCATCTCGGCCCTCCGCTCGGCCAGCAGGTCCTGCGGCCCGGTCAGCGCCGCCAGCGCCGCCGCCTGCGCGATGGAGCAGGCGCCCGAGGTGATCTGCCCCTGTACCGCCACCATCGCCTTGATCAGCGGGGCCGGGCCGATACCCCATCCGATGCGCCAGCCGGTCATCGAATAGGCCTTGGACACCCCGTTCACGATCAGGGTGCGATCGGCCAGTTCTGGCACCGCCCGCACAAAGGGGGTGAAGGGCACATAGGCCAGATGTTGGTAAATCTCGTCCGAGATCACCCAGACATGCGGTTGACGCTCCAGCACCGCACCCAGCGCCTGCAACTCGGCCTGAGAATAGATGGCGCCGGTGGGGTTCGATGGCGTGTTGAGCAACAGCCAGCGGGTGCGGGGGGTGATCGCGGCCTCCAACTGCGCGGGCGTCAGCTTGAACCCCTGATCGCCCGGACAATCCAGCACCACCGGCACGCCGCCCGCCAGCCGCACCATATCGGCATAGCTGGTCCAGAACGGCGCCGTCGTGATCACCTCGTCGCCCGGGTCGAGCGTGGCTAGGAACGCGCCCGCCAGCACCTGTTTGGCCCCGGTCGAAACGATCACATTGGCAGGCTCCACCCCCGCATCAGAGGCAATCGCCGCGCGCAGGGCAGGTGTACCCGCCGTGGCCGGATAGCGGCTCTGCCCCGCCAGCGCCGCCCTGTGCGCGGCCTCGATCACATGGGCTGGCGTCGGGAAATCCGGCTCTCCCGTGCTCAGCGCGACGATATCGGCGCCCCCGGCCCGCAACTGCGCCGCCCGTTCCGAGATCTGCACGATCTCGGACAGCTCGATTCCATCAAGACGCCCTGCGCGCCGAAATCCAGATTCGCCGTAACCGTTCATTGCCTTCCCCACCATCAGGAGTTTCCCGCAATAGATCGCGCTGGATCGCGGCAAAAACCAGTGATATTCCAACCAAAAGGTATGAGGAAAACTCAAGTGATTGCTCCCCGCCGCTTTCTCCCCTCGATCTCCTCCCTGCTGGCGCTTGAGGCAGTCGACCGGCTGGGCAGCGCCTCGGCCGCCGCCGAGGAACTGGCCCTGACCCAAAGCGCGATCAGCCGGCAGCTGAAGACGATGGAAGAACAACTGGGCGTCAAATTGATCCAACGCGACCACGTGCGGCTCCACCTGACGCCTGCGGCACAGGAATATGTGCAGACCGCCCGCACCGCGCTGACCCAGCTGGCGCAAGCCTCGCTCAAGCTCAAGGCCAACCCGACCGGCGGCACGCTCAGCCTGTCGATCCTGCCCGCCTTCGGTATGCACTGGCTGGCGCCGCGATTGCAGGATTTCGCCCGCCGCCACCCGGAAGTGTCGGTCAATCTCAGCACCCGGCTGAAACCCTTCGACTTTGCCAGCGAACCCTTCGATGCCGCCATCCATTTCGGACGGCGCGACTGGAGCGGAGTAGATTATCTCAAGATCATGCGCGAGGAGGTTTTGCCGGTCTGCGCGCCTGACTTGCGGCAATCCACCAACGATCCTGGCTGGCTGCGCACGGCTCCGCTTTTACATCTCGACACCCGCCCGGATGCCTGGGAACGCTGGTTCGCGGTCCATGGCCTTGCGGCGCCGGGGCTGCGCGGCATGCTGTTCGACCAGTTCTCGACCATGATCCCGGCAGTGGCCAACGGGCTGGGCGTGGCGCTCTTGCCAAGCTATCTGGTTGAATATGATCTGGCCCGGGGCCGGTTGGTCACTGCCCATGACGGGCCCGCCATAAGCCTGGGGAGCTATTACCTGGTCTGGCCAAAGGAACGCATGATCGCGCCGCCGCTCGACTCGTTCCGAGTATGGCTGCAAGAGGCATTTACATAAGAACAGGGGCGCTGCCCCTCTTGCCCTGCGGGCAATTCACCCCGGAGTATTTCCGACCAGAAAGAAGCGCAAATCCGGCTCTGGCTTCTTTCTGGTTGCAAATACTCCAGGGAGTTTGAGGGACAGCGTCCCTCAACAAAGGATCGAGCGCGCCGCAGGCGCACGATTTGATTGCGAACGGGTCAGACGTCCATGGAGCGGGCGATCAGTTCCTTCATCACCTCGTTGGTGCCGCCATAGATCATCTGCACCCGCGCATCGGCATAGAGCCGCGCGATCGGGTATTCCATCATGAAGCCATAGCCGCCGAAAAGTTGCAGGCATTCATGCATGATCTCGTTCTGCACCTCGGACCCGTAATATTTCACCATCGAGGCCGTGGTGGCGTCGAGCTGCCCGGCCTCCAGCCGCGCGATGCAGTCGTTGACAAAGCTGCGCAGCACCTCGGCCTTGGTCTTGCATTCGGCCAGCTTGAACCGGGTATTCTGGAAATCCATCACCCGCTGGCCGAATGCCTTGCGCTCCTGAACATATTTCACCGTCTCGGAGAGGGCAAAATCGATGGCGCCGAGCGCCATGATGCCGATGGTCAGACGTTCCCAGGGCAGCTGTTTCATCAGCTGGTAGAACCCATGCCCTTCTTCCGGTCCGATCAGGTTGGTCATCGGCACCTTGACGTCTTCGAAGAACAGTTCGGCGGTGTCGTTGGCCTTCATCCCCAGTTTCTTGAGGTTGCGGCCCCGGCGAAAGCCTTCGGCGCCTTCGGTTTCGAGCGCGATCAGCGACACGCCCTTGGACCCCAACGTCTTGTCGGTCTTGGCCACCACGATGATCAGATCGGCGGTCTGGCCGTTGGTAATGAATATCTTGGAGCCGTTGATCCGATAGGAATTGCCGTCTTTCTCGGCGGTGGTGCGCACCGCCTGCAGGTCCGAGCCGGTGCCCGGTTCGGTCATCGCGATGGCGCCCACCATCTCGCCCGAGGCGAGTTTCGGCAACCATTTGGCCTTTTGTTCCTCGCTGCCATAGGCGGTGATGTAGTGCGTGACGATCGACTGGATGCCATAGCCCCAGCCCGCATCCCCGCGCGAGGTTTGTTCATAGATGGTGACCGCGTCGAACCCCATGCCGCCGCCGACGCCGCCGAACTCCTCTGGGATGGCGCCCGCCATCAGCCCGGTCTCACCCGCCTTGCGCCAGAAATCGCGGTCAACCACACCATTGTCGACCCAGGTTTCGATGTTGGGAACCAGTTCGTCATCAAGGAACCGGCCCGCCGCTTCGGCGAACATGCGATGTTCGTCGGTGACCCAGGCGGCGGTGCTGCTGAAAAGGGACATGACATTCTCCAATTTGCGTTTGTGCCCAAGCTACGCGCGCACCCGATTCCCGCCAATCCGGGTGACGCGGCGTTTCGGCGGCGCTACGCTACGTCCTTTTCCACTCAGCCCGCGACGCGGTGGCGCGCGCCCTTGGCGGGCGGGGTTTCCGGCCCGCCCGCGAAACATTGCGCGATGGCCATCCACTCGGTGGCAACCGGGCCTTCGACCACCAGCGAGGTGTCGGCGATGTTGCGGGTCTGGGCCACCACCTGGGCAAACTCGACCGCCGGGCCGGCGATCCGGTTCGCGCCCGGTTCGCCGAAGTCCCACAGCGCGCCCGAGGGGGCGGTCAGCTCCAGCCGGGGCATCATCTCGGGCTGCGGGCGGCCATGTACCTTGAATGACCAGCCAAAGGTGTTCACCCCCAGCACCACGATATTCCTGATCCTGTCGGTCTCGGTCCGGGTGACGCCAAGACAGTCGAACACTTCCTGCCCATGGGCCCAGGTTTCCATCTGCCGCGCGGTGATGGACGAGCGCGCCGACATTTCGGGACCGACCCATTGCAGCCGCTGCTTGGGGTCAAGCGTCGCCCAGCGTTCCGCCATATCCGTGTATTGCGCGGCCCAGGCGGCGCGCAGATCGGCGCCGCGTTCGGTGACCATCGCGTTTTCTGTGGCGCGAAAGCCGTCGCGCCCGATACCCGCCAGGGTCTCGGCGGCGCGGGCCTGAAAGGCGGCCGGATCGGTCAGCGACAGATCCGCCATCCGGTTCCAGAAATGCAGGTGCACCAGCACGTCGTTCAGGGTCCAGCCCTTGAACTGGGTAGGGCGGTCCCAATCGGCGCCGCGCATCCCGTCCAGCACCGCGTCCAGCGCCTGGCATTCGGCCAGAAAATCGCCTGCCTGTTCCATCCTTATCCCTCCAGTGTCGCCATCAGCCGCTCGGTCGCGGCGAGGTAGTCGCGTTTGAATTCCTGCACCACTTCGGCGGCGGATGTGGTCTGGGTCATCAGCCCGACCCCCTGCCCGACCCAATAGGTGGCCAGGTCGGCAGCACCCGCATGGCCGCGCTGGGCCAGCGCCTCGATCCGGGCCAGCGCCGGTTCGGCCACCAGCGATTGCAGCGGCATCGGCAGCGGCGCGGGGCCTTCGGCTTCCCACGCATCGGTCCAGGCCGATTTCAGCTGGCGCGAGGTCTTGCCCGTGCGCGAGCGCGAGCGCACCGTATCCGATGACGAGGCCGCCAGCATCTTGTCCTTGACCACCTGGCTTGGCTCGCCCTCGGCGGTGGTCAGCCAGACCGAGCCGCACCAGGCCCCTGCCGCGCCCATGGCCATCGCCGCCGCCATCTGTCGGCCGGTCACGATGCCACCCGCCGCCAGAACCGGGGTTGCGCCCGCGACCGAGACGACCTCGGGCACCAGCACCATGGTCGAGACCTCGCCGCAATGGCCGCCCGCCTCGCCCCCGGCAGCGACCAGAATGTCGACCCCGGCGGCGACCTGCCGCTGGGCGTGCTGTTTCGACCCCACCAGCGCCGCCACCGGCACCCCCGCCGCACGGGCGCGGTCCAGCATGATCTGCGGCGGCGTGCCCAGCGCGTTTGCAATCAGCCGAATGGGAAAGGAAAAAGCAACATCCAGCATCGTCTCAGCCCCCGCACTATCGAGGTTGCGCGAGATATGCAGCAGCGCGCGGCGGCGCTCGTCCAGATCGTCGGCGCCCACGCCTGCCCGCTCCAGCACCTGTTCGGCAAAGGCCAGATGCTCGGCGGGCAGCCCAGCCAGCAACTGATCGTCGTCCGGCCCGCTGCCCCCCTGCCGCTGGATCGAGGTCGGCACGATCAGGTCCACACCATAGGGTTTGCCGCCGCAATGGGCGTCGATCCATTCCAGCTCGGTCCTGAGCTGTTCGGGCGTATAGAGCACGGCGCCGAACACGCCCATGCCGCCCGCCCGGCTGACGGCGGCCACCACGTCGCGGCAATGGCTGAAGGCAAAGAGCGGAAACTCGATCCCCAGTTTGCGGCACAGGTCGGAATTCATGCGCTCTCTTCCTCTTCGATCTCGAACATCACATCGCCCGCCGCCAGTTGCGCGCCGGGTGCCACATGTTGCCGGGTCACCCGGCCCGCGACCGGGGCGGTGATCTGGTGCTGCATCTTCATCGCCTCAAGCACCGCAAGCGTCTGACCCTTGGCAACCTCGCCCCCCTCGGCCACCGACACCGACTGCACCAGACCGGGCATCGGCGCGGTGACGCGGCCACCGCCCAGCGCCTCGGCATCGGGGGCGCCGGGACACTGGCGGCGCAGGGTCAGTCGCTGTGCGCCAGATGCCATGTACACCGTATCGCCCGCCACATGCGCCAGCAGGTCATGGGTCTCGCCACCCAGCCGCGCCCGCAGACCGTCGCCCCGCTGGTCCAGCTCGATTTCGAACTGCGCGTCCGCAACGCCGATCCGCCAGCCGCCCGGAACGGCGCCCGCGGTGCAGTCAAAGCCCTGCCCGCCGGTCTCGACCCGCAGGCTGCGCGGCAGAACCGGGGCGCTGGTCCAACCCAGAAGCTCGGGCGGGATCGGACCAGCAGCCGCCAGCGCCGTATCGCGGTCATGCTGCATCAGCACCGCCACCATCAGGGCCACGTCGCGCGGCTCGGGCGCGTCTGCGCCGTAGCCCTCGGGATAACTGCGCTCCAAGAGACCGGTGGTGGCGCGGCCCTCGGCGAATTCGGGCAGTGCCAGCAGGTCGGCCAGAAAGGCGCTGTTGGTCGCGGTGCCCAGCAGCACCGTATCGGCCACCGCGCGCGCAAGACGAGCCAGCGCCACCGCGCGGCTAGGGCCATGGGCGATGATCTTGGCCAGCATCGGGTCGTAATGGGGCGCGATCTGCTGCCCCTGCGCGATGCCCGCATCGACACGCAGACCCGCCCCGTCAGCCGGGCGCCAGCGCAGGACAGGACCGATGGCGGGCAAGAAGCCCGCCGCCGGATCCTCGGCATAAAGCCGGACCTCGATCGCGTGGCCGTCGATGCGCAGATCGTCCTGCGTCAGCGGCAGCGGATCGCCCTGCGCCACCTGCAATTGCAGCGCCACCAGATCGAGGCCGGTGACCATCTCGGTCACCGGATGTTCAACCTGGAGCCGGGTGTTCATTTCGAGGAAATAGAAGTTGCCCGACGCGTCCAGCAGGAACTCGACCGTACCAGCGCCGCGATAATCCACCACGCGGGCGGCGGCCACAGCAGCGGCGCCCATCGCCTCGCGCAGATCGGGTGTCATCACCGGGCAGGGCGCCTCTTCGATCACCTTCTGGTGGCGGCGCTGGACCGAGCAGTCCCGCTCGCCCAGATGGATCACCGCACCATGGGCATCGCCAAAGACCTGAAACTCCACATGACGCGGTTCGACGATGGCGCGTTCCAGGATCAACTCGTCCGATCCGAAGGCGCCCAATGCCTCGGCCCGCGCGCGGGCCAGCGCCTCGGTCAGGGTGTCGGAACTCTGCACCAGCCGCATGCCGCGCCCGCCGCCGCCAGCCGCGGCCTTGACCATCAGCGGATAGCCGATCTGTTCGGCCTCGCGCGCCAGCGCGGCATCGGATTGATCGGCCCCCTGATAGCCCGGCACGCAAGGAACCCCGGCGGCCAGCATCAACCGCTTGGCCTCGGCCTTGTTGCCCATCGCCTCGATCGCCGCCGCGTCCGGCCCGACAAAGACCAGCCCCGCCGCCGCCACGGCGCGGGCAAACCCGGCGTTTTCGGACAGGAAACCATAGCCGGGATGGATGGCCCCGGCGCCGCTTTGCCGGGCGGCATCAAGGATGCGCTCGGCATTCAGATAGCTGTCGCGCACCGGCCCCTCGCCGATCCAGACCGCGTGATCGGCCAGCGCCACATGCGGCGCCCCGGCATCGGCGCTGGTGTAGACGGCCACGGTGCGCAGCCCCATCTCGCGGGCGGTGCGGATGATCCGCGCCGCGATTTCGCCCCGGTTGGCAATCAGCAGAGTGTCAAATCGCATCGTCAGAACCTCGCCACCCCGTATGAGCCGGGCTTGACCCGGCGTGCCCGCGCCTCGCGACAGGTGTGCAGGCAGAAGCCCAGCACCCGCCGGGTGTCGCGCGGGTCGATCACCCCGTGATCCAGACAGCGCCCCGAGGTATAGAACGCATCCGACTGGCGGTCGAAATGCGCCGCGATCATCGCCGATTGCTTGGCCAGCCGCGCCTCGTCGAGTTCCTGCCCCTTGCGGGCGGCTCCGGCGCGGGCGACCATGGCCATGGTCCCCGCCGCCTGCTCGCCCCCCATCACGCCTGTGGTGGCGTTGGGCCAGGCAAACAGGAAATCGGGCTCATAGGCATAACCGGACATGCCGTAATTGCCCGCCCCAAAGCTGGCGCCGACATAGAGCGTGATGCGCGGCACATCGACCGAGGTGACCGCCTGGATCATCTTGGCGCCATGCTTGATCATTCCCGCCTGTTCATAGGCCGTGCCGACCATGTAACCGGTCGTGTTGTTGAGAAAGATCAACGGCGTGTCGGATTGCCCGCAGAGCTGGATGAACTGCGCCGCCTTGGTTGCGCCATCGGGGTCGATCGGGCCGTTATTGCCGATGATGCCCACCGCGATCCCGTGGATCGCCGCCTGCAGGCAGACGGTGGAGACACCATAGCGCGGCTTGAAGTCCTGAAAGACCCCGCCATCCACCACCCGCGCCGCCAGTTCGCGCATGTCATAGGGCACCCGGTAATCGACCGGGACCAGCCCGGCCAGGTCCTCGGGGTCGAGCGGCGGGGCGACCGCAGCGGGTGCGGGCCGTGCGGGCAGCGACTTGTTCCAGTCGAGCGCGGCAACCACCTGACGGGCGATCTCGATCCCGTGGGCGTCATCCTCGGCCAGGTATTCCACCAGACCGCTGGTCTGGGCATGCATCTCGGACCCGCCCAGATCGCGGTCATTGGCACGCTCGCCGGTGGCGGCATGCACCAGCGCCGCCCCCGCCAGCGCCGCCATCCCGTTCTTGCGCACGCCCACCACATAATCGGCCAGACCGGGCATATAGGCGCCCCCTGCGGTCGAGGGGCCATGCAACACCGCGATATTGGGAATGCCCGCCGCCGACAGCCGGGCAAGGTTGCGAAACAGCTTGCCGCCATGGGCCCACAGCTCGACCCGGTATTCCATCAGGTTGGCGCCCGCGCTTTCGACCAGATGCAGGAAGGGCAGCCGCTGTTTCAGCGCCACCTCCTGCGCGCTGAGAAAGGCGGCGGCCGTCATCTCGGTCATGGCACCGGCCTTGATGCCGCTGTCATCGACCACCACCATGCAGCGCACGCCCGAGACAAAGCCGATACCGATGATGACCGAGGCCCCGGGAACCGAGGTTTCGGGATCGGCGCTGTCGACCATGTATCCCGCGAGGCTGTGCAGTTGCACGAAAGGCAGACCCGGGTCCAGCAGCCGCGCCAGACGGTCGCGCGGGGTGATCTGGCCGCGCGCCTCCATCCGGGCGCGCCGCTCTTCGCTGAGCGCCATGGGCCGCGCCTCGAGCGCACGGAGCCGATCCACCAGCGCCAGCATATCGGCGCGGTTGCGGCGATAGCTGTCGCTGTCCTTGTCGAGCTGGCTGATAAAACGCATGGTCCCTCTGCCTTAGTTCTTTGCGATCAACCCGACCGGAACAGGTACCGGCAGGGACAGAAGCTCTTGGGCAAAAGCCTTGCCCTGGGCATCGTTTCTGAGGCTGGCCACTCCGCCACCGCCCAGCGCCCCTGTCAGCACGATATTCATGGCATGACAGCCCGGCAGATAGAAACGCTGGATTTGGGCGGGAGATTTTTCGTCGAAAAATCTCATCACCGCCTCGGTCGACAGGGCCGCCCAGATATAGGGCATGTATTCGGGACGGCGGGCCAGCACGCCGATATTGGCGCTGTCGCCCTTGTCGCCGGAGCGGGCCCAGGCCAGCGCTTCAAGTGGCCGCGCCTCCAGCTCAAATTCCATATCCGGCGGCGGCGGACAGGGGGCTGGTGTCGCCTCAACCTCGCGCAGCGGCTGTTCGGGTGGATCGAAGGACAGTTCTCCCCCGTCCAGCACGACGCGGCATCGCACCGCCTCAGCCGGGATCAGGCAGGAGAACAGCGCCACCACCGGCGAGGGCCGGGGTCGCCCGGCACCGGTAAAGAAATGCAGGCCTGGAGGTGTCGCCAGCGCCGCGCCCACAAGTTCCTTGAGAAACAGACCCACCGCGCGTGCATCGTCATGGCGTACCGCCGCCTTGAACGCGATCTCTTCGGGCGCATCCGGGGTCGGGCGCCCGCCAAAGGCCTCGAACGAGACCTCGCGATAGTCTGGCGCGCCCAGCGCCGCCAGCCGCGCCCGCGCCCGGTCAAGCCCGGCCTGGGCAAAGGCCTGCGCCTTGGCCCGCGCGTCGCGCCCGGTCATCTGGAACACCATGCCGCCGCGATAGCCATCGGCCCAGGTGACCGAGACCTTGAGCCGCCCGGTCGGCGCCCGCCCGCGCGCACCGCTGACCCGCACCCGGTCCGGCCCCGCCTGTTCCAACGTCACGCCCGAGAAATCGCAGACCACATCGGGCAGCAGATAGGCGCGCGGATCGCCGATCTCGTACAGCATCTGTTCGCCCACCGTAGCCGGGGTCACCAGCCCGCTGCTGCCCTCGGGCTTGGTCAGGACAAAACCGCCATCGGCGGCGACCTCGGCGATGGGATAGCCGATCCGCGCCAGATCGCCCGCCGCCTCCCAATCGGTGAAATTGCCCCCGGTCGCCTGCGGACCACATTCCAGCAGATGCCCGGCCAGCGACCCCGCCGCCAGCCGGTCATGATCTGACAGGTCCCAGCCAAAGCGGTGCACACAGGCCGCCAGTGTCAGGGCGCTGTCGGCACAGCGCCCGGTCAGCACGATATCCGCCCCCGCCCGCAACGCCGCCACAACCGGCGCCGCGCCCAGATAGGCGTTCATCGAGGCGATCCGCTCGGGCGGTGGCATGGCAGCGCCGGTGAACATCTCGGTGCATGCGGCAAACTCCGAGGCGCGCGCCAGCAGATCGTCGCCGGTCACCACCGCCACCCGCAGGGACAACCCCGCCGCCGCGATCCGCTCTCTCAGCGCCTCTGCGCAGGCCTCGGGGTTCACCCCGCCGGCATTCGACAGCACCCGCACCCCTTGCCTGGCAATGGCCTTCAGGTTCGGTCCCATCGCCTCGGTCACGAAATCGGTGGCATAGCCCTGATCCGGATCCTTCAGCCGCGCGCGCGCCATGATCGACATGGTGATCTCGGCCAGGTAGTCATAAACCAGCACATCGACCCCGGCCGCGAGAAGCTGTGCCGTCGCATGCGGCGCCTCACCCCAGAAACCGCAGGCCCCGCCGATCCTCAACGCTGCTGTCACGCGACGTTCTCTCCCCTGGCTTTCGGCAGCCACTTTACAGACCGCCCGTTCTGTTTTTAAGCTGCCTCCCGAGACCCTCGCGGTCAATCGAAATAAGTGTGACGTGACGGCAGATGCCCGAGACCCTGAAACCGACCCCGCAAGACCGGCGATCCCGATCGACCCAGGCCAAGGTGATCCGGGCCACCATCGCCTGTCTGGATAGGCTGGGCTATGCCGAGACCACCTTTGCCCGCATTCAGGAGCGGGCGGGCGTGTCGCGTGGCGCGATCACCCATCACTTTCCAACCCGGCAGGCGCTGGTCGCGGCCACCGCGATGGAATTGCTGGCACGCGCGCTCGACCCGGTCGAACGCCGCGCCGCGCAGGCCGCCAGCCCCGAACCGGTGCGCGATCTGATCACCCGGGCCTGGGGTCAGGTGGTGAACGCCGCCGGGGGGCGCGCAATGGTCGAGATTCTGGTGGCCTGCCGCACCGATGCCGAGCTTTATCGCCTGCTAGAAACCCGCCTGCACGACTGGGACCGGCAAAGCCGCGCCTCGGTCGCGCGCGCCTATATCGGGGCGGACCCGGCGCCGGACGACGCCGAACTGTTGTGGAGCATGACCCGGAACTTTCTGCGCGGTCTGGTCCTGCACGAACGTTTCGTCACCGACCCTGCCTATCTGGCGCGGATGGTGGAGCGCTTCGCCGGGATGATGGAAAGCCAGTTGACCCCCCTGCCCGCAAAGGATGCGCCATGACCTGCCCCTCTCCCTTCATGACGCCCGAGCGTCAGGCCTTTCGCGACACGCTTGCAGCGTTTTTCGCCACCGAGGTCACCCCGCATGTGGAGGAGTGGGAGGCGGCACAGGCCGTGCCCTGGGAACTGCACCAGAAACTGGGCGAACTGGGCGTGTTCGGCTTTGGCATCCCCGAGGAATATGGCGGGCTGGGCTTCGACGATGCGTTCATGCGCTGCGACTACGCCGAACTGGCCTTTGGCTGCGGTGCCTCGGGGGTGGCCGCGGCGGTCGGTGGTCGGATGATCTCGCTGGGCCCGATGGTCCGGTTCGCGCCCGAAGCATTCCGGCAAAACGTCCTGCCCCGGATCGTCAGGGGCGAGATGAACTCGGCGCTCGCGATCACCGAGCCTGGGGGCGGGTCTGATGTGGCCAATCTGAGCACGCGGGCGGAGCGGGCGGCGGGTGGCTGGGTGCTGAATGGTGCCAAGGCCTATATCACCGGGGGGATGGACGCGCAGTGGTACGTGGTCGGCGCCCGCACCGGCGGACCGGGCCTGGCGGGCATCTCGCTGTTCCTGATCGAGGCGGAAACGCCCGGTTTTTCACGCACCCCGCTAGGCGGCAAGATGGGGTGGCATTGTTCGACCCAGGCCATGCTGCATTTCGACGATTGCCACGTGCCCGAGACGGCGCTGATCGGCCCCGAAAACAAGGGCTTCCTGGCGATCATGAACAACTTCAACCACGAGCGGCTGGCGATGGTGGCGGGCTGCCTCGGCATGATGCGGGTCTGCTATCGTTCCGCGCTTGACTGGGCGCGTGAGCGTCGGACCTTTGGCCAGCGGTTGATCGAACATCAGGTCATCGCCCATAAATTCGCCGAAATGTCAGCGCGGATAGATATGATCGAGGCCTATCTGGAGCGGATTTGCTGGGCGATGAACCAGGGGCTGATGCCTGCGGCCGAGATCGCCAAAGCCAAGGTGCAGGCGACCAAGGCGCTGGAATTCGTGGCCTCGGAAGGAATGCAGATCTTCGGCGGCGCCGGGTATCTGACCGGAAACCCGGTCGAACGGGTCTGGCGCGAGGTCAAGGTGATGGCGATCGGCGGTGGCTCCGAAGAAATCCTGCGCGATCTTGCGGTCCGTCAAATGGGCCTTGCCGGTCAGTAGGGCACGGAATTTTGCAATAATTCCGTTATGGAAAACGAGGTTTTCCAAGCCGTTTTCCGTCGCGGAAAACGGCTCCTGCCGCACGCGCACCGCGTTAGTTCGACACGTAGCCCGCCACCACCTGCAACAGTTTGAACGCGGTCGCGGCATCGTTCTCGACCACTGCCAGGAACTCTTCCTCGCCGATGCGCAAACAGGTGATGTCGGTGGCCGCCACCATGCTCAGCGCGCGCGGCTCCTTGCGGATCAGGCCCAATTCGCCCACAAGGCGGCCTGGCCCGACAGTCACGATCAACTGATCCTCCTGCCCCTCGCGCGGCAGGTATAGCCCGGCCTCGCCCTCGATCATCATATAGGCACCATCGGTGGGTTGATCGTCCTTCAGGAACACCACCTCGCCCGCCTTGGCCGAGTACCAGCGCGCACCAAAGGCAAGCAGCCGCAACTGCCGCCGATCGAGACCGGAAAACAGCGGCGTCTGCTCCAGCGTGCGGACCTTGCGGCTGAGATCGGCCGAGGCGACGCTGTCCTCTTCCTCCTGTTTTTTCGGCACTTCCTCGGTCACGATCCGGCCTTGCTGGACCTCGATATAGAGGTCGAAAACGTCCGGATTCTCGAACGCATCGTTAAGATAGATCAATGTCGTCTCGGGCAGCAACGCGCGAAGATTGCGGTACACAGCGATTTGGGTCTGCATATCATAACTTGCCAGCGCCCGGTCGAGCAGCAGGATGTCGGGCTTCTTGATTGTCGCGCGGGTAAAGGCCAGCGGTTCTGCAAAAATCGCCGGCACATTCTGCCCACCCAGCGTGACGGGCAGATCATAGATCAGCTGGATCACCAGAGGTCGCAGGCCATGTTCGTCCAGCACCTCGGCGATCATCTTGCGCAATTCGTCCGACCGCGCCCCGCCCACCTCGCTTACCTTGCCGAACAGCGCATTCTCCAGCACGTTCAGTCCCGGAGCAAAGGCGTCGGGGTCGAGCGGGGCAAAAACATCGTCCAGACTGCGCATCAGCTCGGCCGAGTGGCTCTTGCGCAGTTCCAAGATGCGCGCCTTGATCTCGTCGGAGAAGGCCGGGCCGATCTGGTCTGCCGAGATCCGGAACGGCACCGCAAGCAGGCTGGCCAGTTGCGCATCCTCCAGCGCCCGAGCGCCGTCGTCGCGGGTCTTTTCCACCAGTTCCAATGCGGTCTCGTAGGTGCGTACATCCAGATTCAGCTTGCGGAACAGCGGGTGGTCGGTGCCGTCCAGCCCGAAGATCTGGCGCAGCATGTCGATCACGTCCTGGGTCAGGCGCACCAACGGCTCGTCCAGCCCGATCTGACGGATCTGGGCCAGAAAATCGGTCTGACCGGCCAGAACCTCGGGCGTGAAGGCCGCGCGCGGGGAGGCAAAAAGCAGGTTTTCGGCCACCGGCAGCGCCGGGTTGTACTGGCCGGGGTCAAAGAAATGCGCCTGCCCGGCAAGTCCCGCGCGCTCTGCCGCCTCCTGAATGACCGGCCGCAGCGCCACCAGCCGCGCCGCCAGTTCGGGGTGATCGGCCTCGGCAAAGACCTGCTCGGCACCGCGACGATAAAGCGCCGCACCCGAACCCAACCCCTCGACCAGCTTCAGCCACCAGTCGCGCAGCGCACGGGCATCATCGAAGCCCGCGAGGCCCGGCTCCAGCCAGTCGCTGTGATAGGGATCGGCGCTGTTGCCCGCACGCAAGGTTTCGGCGTGAAAGCCCGGCTCGCCGCTGTCACCCTGAGGGCGCACCCGGACCGGCATCGTCACGTTTTCCCCGAAGGTGCCCTGGAACAACACCGGGCGCGAGGTTGCATGACCGATCCTTGAGGCCACCACCATCTGGTGCAGATCCGACAGTCCGACCTCGCCGATCCGTACCTGTCCACTGGCCGGCAATACCTCACGCGTGAGCAATTCGGACAGGGCGCGGCGATCCTCTTCGCTGCTGGCGGCGATACCGATCACCTTGCCGCCCGGCAGGGTCAGGTCGAGATCGTCCAGCACCAGATTGCCATCAGCATCACGGACCGAAACCTTGTCGAGCACGATATCGCCGGTCAGGCGCGGGCGCTCTTCGGGGAAACCGCTGAACTTGTCTTCGTCGATCATACCCGGCGGCGCGAACCGGTCCAGGATCACCTCCCAGCGCAACGACATGTCCTGAGTCTGATTGTAGTAGGTCAGCAACTCTTTCCAGGGGCTCGACAAATCCTTGTACGCTGCAAGCGCCGCCACCAGCGCCCCCAGTGACACGCTGCCCTGCAACACCAGATAGCCGCCGATCGAATAGAACAGGAACGGCGTCAGCTGCCCGATGAAGTTGTTCACGAACTTCATGAAGAACTTTTTCTGGTAGATGTCGAAGCGGATGCTGAACAGCCGCCCCAGCTGATAGCTGATCATCGACATCCGCCAGGGCCAGCCGGCATTGGATCGCAGCGTCGCCGCGCCGGCCGCGTTTTCGCCGATCTGCGCGGCGAGAACGCGCACCTCCTGGATGCGCTTCTTGTTGAGCAGGTTGATCTGGCGCTGCATGCGCGGGATCAGCCAGGCCTGAAGCGGGATCAGCGCAACGGCAGCCAGCCCGAACCACGGGCTTTGCAGGAAAAGAAAGGACAGGATCGTGATCATCTGCCCGGCCTGCAAGACCGGCTGGCTGATCGCATCGCCCATCAACCCGCCCATCGGCTCGCTTTCGGCGGTGATCATCGACACCAGCTCACCTTGGCTGACACGCTCGAAATAGGGCTGTGGAAACCGCAGCGCCCGAGTGATCAGCAGATAGCGGAACCGGCGCAACATCCGTTCGGACATCACGCCTTTCATCGTGTTGATCCGCATTTTCATCAGCCCATGCGCAGTGACCGAGATCAGGAAGGCAGCGCAGAGGATGGCCAGGTAGGTTACCTGGTCAAAGGTGAAGCCCCAAACCTCGATGGTGGAACTGGCGGCGCCGATAGCGTCGTTGATGATGCGTTTGGGAAGCTCCAACGTGAGGTAGAGCAGCGGAAACAGCGTCGCCGTCACCATCAGCAGGATCAGCTGATCGCGTCTGGAGTACTTCCAGATAAAACGGAACAAAGTGCGTTCTATGGCTCCGACCCCCAAATCGGACTTGTACTGTTTGACCGTCACCAAAAGGCGGCGCCCCAGTTCGAAGCTATCGCGGCCTAATACGGCCTGGCAATCGCATTTACGTTTGGTCAATCGGCTTTATTTGTGAACGAGTTCCTTTTGCAGCCCCCGAATCCTGCGCTAAGGTGGGTTCAGGAACGCGGATGGAGGAGTGTTCTTGCCTGTTACCATAGCCTCGCTGCTGTTGGTGCTTGGTCTTTTGCAAGTCAAGCATATGTTTGCAGACTTCTTCCTGCAGACACCAAGAATGTTGTCCGGTCGCTGCCAGTATTGGCATTTAGGCCGCGCCCAGCATGCAGGGATCCATGCATTAGGATCGGTCTTGCTTTTCCTGGTGGTCGGCGCGCCGGCGGTGTTCGCATTGGTCATAGCGGTCTTGGAATGGGTGGTTCATTTCAATATCGACTATGGCAAGGCCAGCTACTCTGATCGAAACGCGTTGCAACCCAATCAGGCAAAATACTGGTATGCGATGGGCTTCGACCAGTTTCTGCACCAGCTAACCTATCTGGCCATGGCCTGGGCCTGGGTCGAATTCGCCCACTAAACTCTCGCCCGTTTTCCGGCAGCAAAACCGCGACGGAGAATCTTGGAATTTCCGGGGGCCGGCCAGAACTGCGGGATCAAACCACCCAACGACATCTCGCAAATACGGCGCGAAGGTCGCCAGCCAGCCAGACCATGCAGGCAACGGTTCTACCTTCGAATCGACATACGGACCACAGATCGGGATCATGCTAATACCGGGCGATACCACGAATGGTATTGTCCCGGACTAGGGTATTTTTCTTGTATCGGCGCTTCGAACGGATCGCTTTCGACCCGAGCCTGACCGTCTCCGAAATCTGTTCTCATAGTGGGAACATCAGGTCGTCACAACGTGACCGGACGGCTACGCTTGATCGTTCGCAAAACGACATTCGTCTGGGCGCTGGCCACTGCAGGCAGACGAAACAGGAAGCGTTCCAGAAAGATATTATAGGCCGCCAGATCCGGGCAGAGCACCCGCAGATGATAATCGGCCTGACCGGTGGTGGCGTAACATTCCTGCACCTCGGGCGCGGTCTCGATAGCGCGGATAAAGGCGACGATCCCGTCCGGATCGTGCCGGGTCAGATGCACATGCACGATGGCCTCGAAATCTAGCCCCATCGCCCCCGGATCGACCACCGCGCCATAGCGGGTGATCACCCCCGCCTCTTCAAACGCGCGCACCCGGCGCCACAGCGCCGAGGCCGACATGCCCACCGCCTCGGCCAGATCGGCATTCGAGATACGGCTGTCCTGCTGAAGCAGGGTCAGGATTCGACGGTCACGGTCATCTAATTGCATGGATTCGGTCTGTTGTTTCACATCATTGACCCTTGATGAATAGTTTATCCGGCAGACCCGGGCAAACCCGGAGTTTCTGGCACCGATTTTCGCTCATCCCGGATTATCCTTTCGCGCAGCGCCACCAACCACCGCAATCAGGAAACTCAAATGACCCACCCTGCCCCCGCCCTGCGCAGCTATACGCTGGAGGACCGTTACGACCAGACCACCGGCCGCGTGTTCCTGACCGGAACCCAGGCGCTGGTGCGGATCATGATGGATCAGGCCCGCCGCGACCGCGCTGCCGGGCTGAACACCGCTGGCTTTGTGTCAGGCTATCGCGGCTCGCCGCTGGGTGGGCTGGATCTGGAGATGTGGCGCGCCAAGGCACGGCTGGAGCAAGACCGCATCACCTTCATGCCCGCCGTGAACGAGGATCTGGGCGCCACCGCCGTGCTGGGCGCGCAACAGGCGGTGCTGGACCCCGATTGCCAGCACGAGGGCATCTTTTCGATGTGGTACGGCAAGGGGCCGGGGGTGGACCGCTCGGGCGATGCGCTGAAGCACGGCAACGCCTATGGCAGCGCGCCCAAGGGCGGCGTGCTGGTGGTGGCGGGCGACGACCACGGCTGCGTCTCCAGCTCGATGCCGCACCAGTCCGACGTGGCCTTCATGGCCTGGTTCATGCCGACGCTGAACCCCGCCTCGGTCGAAGAATACCTGGAGTTCGGCGAATACGGCCTGGCGCTGTCGCGCTTCTCGGGCACCTGGGTCGGGTTCAAGGCGATCAGCGAAACGGTGGAAAGCGGCCGCTCGGTCGAACTGCGCCCGGACCGCCAGTTCACCCTGCCACAGATCGACCTGCCCGCGGGTGGCCTGCATGTGCGCCGCGCCGATCTGCCCAGCCCCGAGATCGAGACCCGCATTCAGGCCAAGCTGCGCGCCGTGCGCGCCTTTGCCGAGGAAAACCCGATCGACCGGCGCATCTATGACCTGCCCAACGCGCGCTTTGGCTTTGTCACCACCGGCAAGGGGCATCTCGACCTGATGGAGGCACTGCGCCTCCTGGGTCTGGACGAGGCCAAGTGCCGCGCGCTTGGCATCGACATCTACAAGGTCGGCATGGTCTGGCCGCTGGCCCGCCGCAACGCGCTGCGCTTTGTGCGCGGCAAGCAGGAGGTGCTGGTCGTCGAGGAAAAACGCGGCATCATCGAGAGCCAGTTCAAGGAGTATTTTTATGACTGGCCGGGCGACAAACCGCACCGGATGGTCGGCAAATACGACGAACAGGGCGAACCGCTGATCCCCTGGACCGGCGAGTTGAGCCCGCTGATGCTGGCCCCCGTGGTGGCCGCCCGTCTGGATGCGTTCTTCCCAGAGGAGAACCTGCCCGCCCGCGCCCGCGCGCTGACCGAAACGCCGCCCCCCGTGATCGCGGTGCCCGGCGCCACCCGCACCCCCTATTTCTGCTCGGGATGTCCGCACAACACCTCGACCAAGGTGCCCGAAGGCTCGCGCGCCAACAGCGGCATCGGCTGCCATGTGATGGCCAGCTGGATGAACCGCGACACCGACGGATACGCCCAGATGGGCGGTGAGGGTGTGCCGCACGTGGTGGCCAGCAAATTCAATGGCGGCAAGCATATTTTCCAGAACCTGGGCGAAGGTACCTGGTACCATTCGGGCTCCCTCGCCATCCGGCAGGCGGTCGCCGCAGGCACCAATATCACCTACAAGATCCTCTACAATGACGCGGTTGCGATGACCGGCGGCCAGCCGGTCGACGGGCCGGTTAGCGTCTCGGGCATCGCCCAGACCTGCCGCGCCGAGGGGGTCGCGCGCATCGCGCTGGTCTCGGACGACATCGAGAAATTCTCGCGCGCCGATTTCCCCGCCGGCACCACGTTCCACGACCGGGCCGAGCTGATGCCGGTGCAAAAAGAGCTGCGCGAGATCAAGGGCGTCACCGTGCTGATCTATGAACAGACCTGTGCCACCGAGAAGCGCCGCCGCCGCAAGCGCGGTAAAATCGAGGACCCGGCCCGGTTCGTCTGGATCAACGATCTGGTCTGCGAGGGCTGCGGCGACTGTTCGGTCGCTTCCAACTGCCTGAGCGTCGAGCCGCGCGAAACCCCGCTGGGCCGCAAGCGCAAGATCAACCTCAGCTCCTGCAACAAGGACTTCTCCTGCCTGAACGGGTTCTGCCCCAGCTTTGTGACCGTCGAGGGCGCCACCCGGCGCAAGCGCGCGGTCAAACTGGATCTGGAACAGCTGGAAAGCGGCCTGCCCGAACCGACCCTGCCTGCACTGTCCGATCCGTTCGATCTGCTGGTCACCGGGGTCGGCGGCACCGGCGTCGTGACCGTTGGCGCGCTGATCACCATGGCCGCCCATCTCGAGGGGCTGGGGGCCTCGGTTCTGGATTTCACCGGGTTTGCACAAAAATTCGGCACTGTTCTCAGCTACATACGCCTCGGCGCCTGCCCGGACGCGTTGCACCAGGTGCGTATCGACACCGGTGGCGCTGATGCGGTGATCGGTTGTGACATGGTGGTCAGTTCCGCGCCCAAGGCCTCGGCTCACTACCGCAACGGCACAAAGGTGGTGCTGAACCGGGCCGAGATGCCGACCGGAGACCTGGTTCTGCATCGCGACGCGCAGTTGAAAATCGACACGCGCGAGGCCGCCATCCGCGCCGTGGTCGGCACCGAGAACGTCAGCGGTTTCGACGCCAACCAGACCGCCGAACAGCTGCTGGGCGACGCGGTCTTCGCCAATGTGATGATGCTGGGCTACGCTTGGCAGCGCGGGCTGGTGCCGGTGAGCCGCAGCGCACTGGCACAGGCGATCCTGCTCAACGGCGTGGCGGTAGAAAAGAACCGCCTCGCTTTTGCCGCGGGCCGGGCGCTTGCCGAGGATCCCGCGCGGCTCGACGTCGAAAGCGCCACCCCGGAGGCAGAGGAAACCCTCGACCAGATGCTCGCCCGTCGGGCCACCTTTCTGACCGACTACCAGAATGCCGCCTATGCCGCACGCTTCACCGATCGCATCGCCACGCTACGCCGCGCTCTGCCTCAGGCCCCCGACGCGCTGATCGGTGAGGCCGCGCGCAACCTCTTCCGCTTCATGGCCAGCAAGGACGAGTACGAAGTCGCCCGGCTGCTGACCGCAGACCACTTCCAGCGGGACCTGCAAGAGCAGTTCGAGGGTGACGTCAAACTCACCTACCACCTTGCCCCGCCGTTACTGGCGCATCGCAGGGACGCGCGCGGGCGGCCCCTGAAACGGGGCTTCGGTCCATGGCTGCGCCCTGTCCTCAGCCTGCTCGCCCGCGCCAGACCACTGCGCGGCACCGCGCTCAACCCGTTTGGTTACCATTTCGAGGCTCGCCTGCATCGCGAAACACTGGCCTGGTATCTCGCCCTGCTCGACCGTATGCAGCAGGACTGCACCGCAACGAACGAGGCCGACTGGCAATCCGTCCTGACCCTGGCAGGCGAAATTCGCGGCTATGGCCCGGTCCGGGTTGAAGCGGTCAAACGTGTACAAGCAGACATAGCCAGCCGCCTCGACAAGGGCCGATCCGCAGCGCCTGCACTTGCTGCGACGGCGGATTGAGTATTTGTGACCAGAAAGAAGCAGCATCTTTCCCGCTTCTTTCTGGTCCGAAATACTCCCGCCGGAGGCATCTGACTCTCATCCCCGCTGCACCAGCGCATGACCATCACCTCCCCCACGCTCCGAGGAGGAGGAACGACGACGAGACATTGTCTTGCGCCGAAGGCGCGCCGTTTGACAGCGCTATCCCAGGACCGAGAAGCTGCTCTCCTGATTGACAGGCCGCTTGCGTGAGTAGAAACCCACGTCGATACGGCGCCCGATATAGGGCAGGTCGAGTTGGAGCGGCGCGGCATCGTGATCGCCGCCTTCCTCGCAATAACGCACCAGCGCGGCCATCATCTTGCCCGCGATGGGGGCGTTCTTGTACTGGTTGCCGCTGGTGCCGCAGGCCATGTAGAACCCCGGCAGCGAAGACTTGTCATAGATCGGGATCCAGTCGGTCGAGGCATCGTAGAGATCCACCACGCCGCGCATCCGCGACGGGATACCCAGGCTCGGCACCCGCTGGGCATAGCGCATGGCCTGGGTTGTCCACTGATCGGTGAAGTTGCGATCATAATCCAGATCATCCTCGCACCACTGATGCGGGTCGCAGGCGGGGTCCTCTGACCCTATCAGGATGTGATTGCCTTGCTCCGGCCGGCAATAGCAGGCGATATCGCTGTCCGAGACGATGGTACCCTGCGCTTCGAAATCGAACCCTTCGGGTGCGGGCAGATGCACCACTTCCTGCCGCAGCGGGCGGGTCTGGATGGTCATGTCTCCGGTGACGCCCGCCATGCGATTGACGATGGCCGAGCCCGGTCCCGCCACGTTGATCACCACGGGGGCGTGGACTTCCTCGCCGCTGGCCAGCTTTACCCCGGCCACCCGTCCGCCCGATTGCAGGATCTCCACCACCTCGGCACGGTTGCGCACCGACGCCCCGTATAGACGCGCCGCCTCCATGAGGTTCTGCGCACTTAGCGCCGGATCGGTGACATAACCGCCATTGGGCCAGAACACCGCGCCCCCCATCCGACCACCATTGGGTTTGCCGAACTCCGGATCATCCAACCGCCGGGCAGGCGCATAGCTGTCCATTGCATAAATCGGCAGGCGAGCCTGAACTTCTTCGGCGCTCCATTCCTCGAACGGGATGCCCAGTTCGGCCGAACAGCGGATATGCTTGACCATCTGATCATTGGCCTCGGTCTTCATCACCAGGCAACCGGTCTGGTGGAAGCGTGCCAGATCCGCCCCCTCGGGCAGGCCCAGATACTCGGCCCAGTCGCGCCAATAGTGATAGCCCTCCCAGGCAAGCGCCGTGCCTTCGAAGGTGGAATAATGCATCCGGATGATGGCGCAGGAGCCAGCGGTCGAGCCGTGGCCCACCTGTGCATTGCGGTCCAGCGACAGCGTCTTCCAGCCTGCCTTGGCCATCTCGAATGCAATCGCCGCGCCGATCACGCCTGTGCCGATGATGATTGCGTCGGGGCTGTTCATGGTCGTCGTCCCTCCCAGAAACCGCGAGCGAATGCGCTGAAGGCGGCGACCTCTTCGTCACGGGCCTGCACGCCGGTAAAGACAAACAGATAGTGCCGCACAAAGGACAGCCGCTGATCGATCGGCTCGTTCATCTGCGCCAGGTCATAGCCGATCTGCATGTAATAGAGCACGCGGGCGCGGGTCTCGGCCTCGATCTGGCTGTAACCATAGCGCAGGAACATGGCTGTCAGAGCCTCAAGCCGTCGGCTGTCGGACAGATCCAGCAAGCGCCGCACCTTGCCCGACCGACGCGCCCAGTCGCGCACCGCGAAATCCAGCGCGGTATCGAACAGCGCCGGATCGACAACACAGTGAAACAGGTTGCAGACCGCGGCGGTTATGGTCTCGGCAGGCAGCTCGGTCTGCGCAATCAGGCCTGCGGTATTGGTGGCCTGCCATTTCGCCAGCAGCGCGTCCAGCAGGTCCTGGCGCGACTTGAAATACCAGTAGAACGACGAGCGCGAGACCGCCATCCGCTCGGCCAGGTTCAGGACCTTGACCTGCTCGACCCCGTCCGAGACCAGCACATCCATCGCCACGTTCAGCCAGTCGTCACGCGTCACCTTGATGTTGCCCACCAGTGGCTCGGCGCTGGGATCGTCACGATGCAGGATCGGTTTGCTGCCCATAGCGGGTCTCCTCAGCTTTCGGGCGGGGCGCCCCCTTCGGCGGTTCGGCGCGCGATGAAGTCTTGCAGCGCCGCGACCCGGTCCGGGTCCATGGGCGGTGGTTCGAAATTATCCACGATCCCGCGCCAGATACCAGTGGCGCGATGATTGGCATCGACTGCCCCGCGCTCGGTCCACTGGCCGAAGTTCGACCAGTCTCCCACCAGCGGATCATAGAACTGGGTCTGATAGCGCGCCATCGTGTGTGCAGCACCAAAGAAATGGCCCATCGGCTGCACTTCGCGTAGCGCATCCAGCGCGATATCCGCGTCGGTGGCGGGCGTACCCGCGCAGAGCTCGGCCACCATTTGCAGCACTTCCAGATCGGTGATGATCTTTTCGTATGAGACGGTAAGCCCCCCTTCGAGCCAGCCCGCCGAATGGATCGTCACCGTGGCCCCGGCCAGCAGGCAGCCCCAGAGGCCGAACTGTGTCTCGTTCGCGGCCTGGGCGTCGTTGATATTGGCGGCACTCCCCCCGGCGCAACGCCAGGGCAGGCCGATGCGCCGCGCCAATTGCCCAGCCACCAGAGAAGCGGTGAAATGCTCGGGCGTGCCAAAGGCCGGAGCGCCCGATTTCATGTCCACGTTGCTGGTGAAGGTGCCATAGCAGACCGGCGCGCCGGGCTGCGCCAACTGGCTGAGCGTGATGGCCGCCAGCGCCTCGGCATGGCTGAGCGTCATGGCGCCCGCCACCGTCACCGGCGCCATCGCGCCCATCAGGGTAAAGGGGGTGACAATCGCCAACTGGCCATGGCGGGCAAAGTCGATCAGCCCCTGCGCCATCGGCAGGTCCAGCGTGCGTGGAGAATTGGTGTTGATGATCGTGTAACTCCACGGCTCGGAGCGGAACTCCGCATCCGACAGGCCCCGGAAATCTCGGATCATCTCGAACCCGTCCATCACCTGCGGCGTGCCGCGCGAATAGAGGAAGGGCACCTTGTCGGACTGGGTCAGTTCGACCTCGGTCATTGCCATATGCCGCAGATGCATCGGCACGTCCTGCGCCTCGACCAGCGGCGGCACCATGTGCAGCACGTCGAAACTCTGGGTGATCTGCACCAGTTCGCGGAAATCGGCGATGGTACCGGGGCGGCGGCCGCGCGTCAGGTCGGTGGCATGCGGGCAACCGGCACCGGGCTGAAACGCCATTCGGCCCAATTCCAGCACCACGTCACGGTCGGGCACGGCGCCGCGCATTCGGATGGATTTCGGCGCGCGGATCAGCGCCGCCTCGACCATGTCGCGGCCCATGTAAACCATGTCGCCGTCGATGCGGGCACCACCCTGCCGATAGAGATCGCGCGCGCCGGGATGCAGCACCATGATCCCCAGATCTTCAAGCACGCTCAGCGCCGCCTCGTGCAGCGCCTCGATCCGGTCGTCGGAAAAGGCCGCCATCGGCGGGAACGGGTTGCGCAGGTTGCGGTAATCGACCTGGCGGGCCGGCGCCGGGGCGTCGGTCCGTGCCCGCCTGCCCCGCCGCCCCGCGCTCATCCGCGCATCGCCTTGCCGTCGGGATCATAGGGCGAGGGTGCGATGATCTTGGCGGGTCGTTCGACGCCCACGACATGTACACTGACCTTCGTACCCGGTTGTGCCCTGTCCCGGTCCACCAGCGCCATTGCCAGCGACTTGCCGGTGTAATGGCCATAGGCACCCGAGGTGACAAAACCGATCTGCGTGCCATCCGCCCAGACCGGCTCATAGCCCGAGGCATCGGCGTCGGCCGCTTCGACCTCCAGTGTCACCTGCACCCGGGCCGGGCCATTGCCGTCGCGCTCGGCAATCGCAGCCGCGCGGCCGATGAAATCGCCCTTGTCCCAGGCGATCCAGCGGTCCATGGCGGTCATGCCGGGGGTGCGATCCTGGGTGAATTCCGCCGACCAGATACCAAAGCTCTTTTCGATCCGGGTCGAGAGCAAGGCGTTGAAACCCACCTCGCGGATTCCCTCGCCCGCGCCGGCCTCCAGCAGCATCCGGCGTAGCGCGATGTGCTCGCCATAGCGGCAGTTGATCTCGTAGCCCATCTCGCCGGTGACCGACATGCGGGCGACGCGGGCGCGGACAAGACCGATGTCAAAGTCGCCGCAGCCCATGAATTTCAGGTCCGAGATATCCTGTTCGGCCAGTTTCTCTATCACAGCGCGGGATTTCGGGCCGACAAGAGCAAAACCGCAGATCTCCTCGCCCAGATCACGGACAGCCACCCCATCGTCGAGATGGTCGTTGAACCAGCGCATATGCCAGGCCCGCAGGTAATAGGAGCCCATGATCCACCATGTTCCGTCGCCCCAGTTGAGCAGCGTCAGGTCGCCCTTGAGGCGGCCCGTCTCGCTGAGCATCACGGCAAGGCGCGCGCGCCCCGGCGCGGGCAGCTTGGTGGCAAAAAGCTTATCCAGCCAAGCTTCGGCGTTGGGACCCGAGACCTCGAACCGGGAAAAGCCGGTGATATCCATCAGGCCCACGCCCTCGCGGATCACCCGGCATTCCTCGGCCACGATCGGGTGCGCGTTCGAGCGTTTCAGCGTCAGGTTCTCGACGAAATCCTCGGAGGGCGCGAAGTAGAGCGGCACTTCGAGATCCCAACTGACGCCCCATCGACAGCCCGCGGCCGTCATCGCGTCATGCGCCGGGGCCATTTTCAGCGGTCGACCCGCCGGAAGCTGCTCATTTGGGTAAGACATCACGAAGCGGCGGGAATAGAACTGGCCGGTGGTTTCCCGGATGTAGCGCTTGTTCTGCGCATAGTCGCCATAGCGCGCCACGTCCATCGACCAGGCGTCCGCCTCGGGCTCGCCATGGATCATCCACTCGGCCAGAGTCTTGCCGACGCCGCCACCCTGGAGAAAGCCCGCCATGACCGCGCAAGCCGACCAATAGCCGCGCTTGCCCGGAACCGGGCCGACCAGCGGGTTGCCATCGGGCGAAAAGGTGAAGGCGCCGTTGACCCAGGTCTTGATGCCTACGTCCTGGATCGAGGGGTAGCGGGCAAAGCCCAGCATCAGCTCGTTCTCGATCCGGTCGAGCTGTTCCTGGAACAGCTCCTCACCATAGTTCCAGGGCGCGCCGTCCATCGCCCAATGTTCGTGGTTGATCTCGTAGATACCGACCAGGATGCCCTTCTGGTCCTGCCGCATATAGGTGAAGCCTTCGAGATCGACGGTCATCGGCATTTCGAATTCCGCCGCTGCGACCTCGGGCACCGTATCGGTGATCAGATAGTGGTGTTTCAGCGGAGATACCGGCAGTTCGACGCCCGCCATGCGGCCCACCTGCTTGGCCCAGAGACCGGCGGCATTGACCACATGTTCACAGGTGATCGTACCCTTGTCGGTGACCACCTGCCAGCCATCGGCGGTCTGGATCAGGCGCTCGACCTTGGTGTCCTCGTAATATTCCGCGCCGCGCTTGCGGGCGGCGGTGGCATAGGCCTGCACCGTACCGGTGGTGTCGATATAGCCTTCGCGGTCGGCCCACATCGCGCCCAGAACGCCATCGGTCGACATGATGGGGCATCGGCGCTGCGCCTCTTCAGGGGTCAGAAGCTCGCAGTCGTCGATACCGATGGACTGAAAAATGCGATAGTTCGCCTGCAGCCATTCCCAGCGTTCGGGCGTGCCCGCCAGCGTCAGACCGCCGGTCATGTGCAGCCCGATGTTCTGGCCCGATTCCTTCTCGATCTCGGACAGCAGGTCGATGGTATAGGCCTGCAAGGCCGCCATGTTGGGATCGGCGTTCAGCGCATGGATGCCGCCCGCCGCGTGCCAGGATGATCCGGATGCCAGTCGGCGCCGCTCAAGCATCACCACATCGCTCCAGCCGAACTTGGCCAGGTGATAAAGAACCGAGGCACCGACAACGCCACCTCCTATGACGACAACGCGATAATGGGACTTCATACGACCCTCCCTTGCTCCTCGCCTCAGGCTAGTGCGGGGTTGGGCACCTGTCTAGACATTTATGTACAGTACTACTTGCGCCTTGCTCCCCTATACGACAAAGGCACCGGACCGCACGGCAGGCGCCATTTTCCGTCACGGAAAACGGCCCGGAAAACATGTGTTTTCCGGCTCCAGTCGAAAGGGACCACCTAAATCTGTGCGCTGGGGCGGGCCTTGATTGCTTCGTACCAGGCCTGGGTTGCGCTGTTGCCCTCGGGCACGCGCATCTTGATCACCCGGGCAAAGTCCACGAACACGAATGTCGAGATGTCGGCCAGCGTGAAATGATCACAGGCCACGAACGGGCTTTCGCTCAATCGATCTTCAAGTACATCAAAGAACTGCGCTACCCGCGCGATCCCGCGCTGCGCCAGTTCGGGGATCTGGGCATGGTTGGCGGGGCCCGGGATGGCACGGTCCTTGAACGCCGGATGCCCGTTGCGCAGCGCCTCGGCGACAGGCGCGCCGCCCTGCTGTTCGGCGATGGCGTTCCACATCATCACCAGACCCTTTTCATCGGGCGTGCGCCCCATCAGCGGCGGTTCCGGAAAGCGCGCCTCAAGATAGGCGGCGATACCCAGATTCTCGGTCAAAACCGTGCCCTCGTCGGTCACCAGCACCGGGATCGTCGCGCGCGGGTTCACCGCCCGAAAAGCCGGTTGCAACTGTTCGCCCGCCGCGATCGAGATATCGCGACTTTCGATCTCCAGCCCCTTCTCGGCGATGAACATGCGGGCGCGGCGCGGATTGGGCGCGGTGGAACAGTCGTAAAACAGCATGACGGGATCCTCTGGTGCAGCATGCACCAAGCTTAGGCATCAACCGCGCCGCGCGCCTAGCCGTTCGCGGGCGTGACCCTGCGGCACATCACCCGGACGTCATCCGCGCTGATAGATGAAACACCGCCCCTCAACCGCGCCGGGGGGCAGCGGCAGCTCCACGAGACCATCGAAATACATCCGGTCGCTCGACACCATCAGCCCGCCTTGCGCCAGGTGCGGTTCGATCAGAGGCGAGATCATGCGGGCGAAACGATCGTTCTTTTCCCGGTTGTGACCGCCCAGATCGGCATGGATCAGGCTGGCCGTGGCGCCGAAGCGTTCCAGCGTGGCGGGCAGGGTCTCGCGGATATCGCCCAGGACCAGCGCGGCCTCGGGCGGTGTCGAATCGGGGTGCGAGGCCACCGCGCGTTCGAACACGTAGATATCGCGCCCCCGCACATGTTGGCGCAGGTGGTGATAGGTGCGCCCGTTGCCCAGACCAAGTTCGTAGACCGGACCGGGCAATTCGGCGGTCAATGCGATGGCATGGTCGAGACAGGCCCGTTGCGACACCATCCGGTCGATGAACAGGTCGAGGCGGCTCTGCTCTGGTTGGCTCATGATCTGATATTCCCTTGTCCGCGCGGCGCCGTTCCGGGTGCCGCTTTTGCTCCTCATGCCAAATTCCGCCCCGCTTTGACAGCCATCAGACCGGCAATATCGCGATTTCCCGGCCATCTTTGCGAAATTGAGGTTTGACGAACCGGCGCCCGGCGCGCGAAAGTGCAGGCAAAACAATAAAGACCGTTGGGGGTATTGATAGCGTCATGTCGTTTTCTGGCCAGTCGGGTGGGACACCTGAATGACCCCTTTATTGTCTGTCGAAAACCTCAGCATCGGCTTTGGTCGCGACGAACCCGTGGTGCGGGACGTCAGTTTCGAGGTGATGCCCGGGCAGACTTTGGCGCTGGTAGGTGAATCCGGCTCGGGCAAGACAATCACCTGCCGGGCCGCGTTGCGCATCCTGCCCAAAGCGGCACAAATCCGCTCCGGCCGGATCACGCTGAACGGCGAGGATGGGCCGCTCGCCCTGAACCAGCTTGGCGAGCGGCAGATGCGGTCGATCCGCGGCAACCGCATCTCGATGATCTTCCAGGAGCCGATGCGCTCTCTCTCGCCGCTGCACCGGATCGGCAATCAGGTCAGTGAGGTGCTCTGGCTGCATCGCGGCGCCAGTGAGCGGCAGGCGCGCAAGGCGGTACTGGAACAGTTCGAAAGGGTGGGGTTTCCCGATCCCGAACGCGCCTACAACTCCTATCCGTTCGAATTGTCGGGGGGCATGCGGCAGCGGGCGATGATCGCCATGGCAATGGTGGCCAAACCCGACCTGCTGATCGCGGATGAACCGACCACGGCACTGGATGTGACCACCCAGGCGCAGGTTCTTGGGCTTATCAAGGAGTTGCAGCGCGAAATCGGCATGGCGCTGATCCTGGTTACCCATGATCTGGGCGTGGTGGCCAACATGGCCGAACAGGTGGTTGTCATGCACAAGGGCCGGGTGATGGAAAGCGGCTCTGCCTCCGCCATGCTCAAGGACCCGGCACATCCCTATACACGGCAACTGTTCGATGCCGCGCCCGAGATTCCGGATGTTCAGGCCGTTGGCCTGCCGATGCCGCAGGACGATCTGATCCTCGAGATGAAGGATGTGTCCAAGACCTATACCATGCGCTCTGGCCGGGGCTGGCAGGCCGATAAGCTGATCCACGCGTGCCGGGGCGTCGACTTCCGCTTGGCCCGCGGCAAGACGCTGGCGATCGTGGGTGAAAGCGGCTCAGGCAAGACCACCGCGGCGCGTATCGCGCTGGGCGCCGAACCGCCCGATCCCGGCGGCGAAGTACTGTTCCGCGCCAACCCAGAAGCCGCGCCGCTGACGGTGCATGACATGAGCCGCGCCCAGCGTACCGCGTTCCAGCGTCAGGCGCAGATGGTGTTCCAGGACCCCTACAGCTCGCTCAGCCCGCGCATGCGCATCCAGGACGCGATGACCGAACCACTGGAGATCCACCGGATCGGCACCCGCGCCGAGCAACGCGACAAGGCCGCCGAGGCGCTCGAACGGGTGGGGCTGAACGCCGACATGCTCAAACGCTATCCGCATGCCTTTTCCGGCGGCCAGCGCCAGCGCCTGTCAGTCGCACGCGCGCTGATGCTCGACCCGGCGATGATCGTCTGCGACGAGCCGACCTCGGCGCTGGACGTGTCGGTACAGGACCAGATCCTGACCCTGCTGGAAGAGTTGCAGGAGGGGCTGGGACTCTCTTACCTCTTCATCAGCCACGATCTGGCAGTCGTGGCGCGTATCGCCGACGAGGTGGCGGTGATGCGTCAGGGGCTGGTGGTCGAACAGGCCCCGCCCGAGACATTGTTCCACAATCCCCAACACCCCTATACCAAGGCGCTGATCGCCGCCCAGCCGGAACCCGATATCGACCGGCCGATCAATCTGAAGCTTGTGGCCCTGGGCGCCGGTGCGCCAGACAGCTGGGCCGAGGCCTTTCGTTTCACCGACTCCGTGATACCCTCGCTGGTGGAAATGGAGCCAGGACACAAGGTACGCTGCCATGTTTGAATTGCCCCGACGCACTTTTGCGCTTGCCCTGACCATGGTTCTGGCCGGGGCATTACCGTTGCGCGCTGAAACCGTGCCGACATTACAGGAATCGATCTTTTGGGGGGCCGAGGTGAAATCCGGCGACCTGCCACCCATTGACCAACGCATTCCAGAAGAACCGTTGATCGTCGATCTCGGGGCCAAGGGGCGTGAATTCGGCACACCGGGCGGGGTGATGCGCACCATGATCACCCGTTCCAAGGATATCCGCCAGATGGTCGTCTATGGCTATGCCCGGCTGGTCGGCTATGACGAGAAATACGAACTGGTCCCCGATCTGCTGAAATCCTATGAGGCCGAAGAGGATCGCCGCTTTACCCTGCACCTGCGCAAGGGGCACAAATGGTCGGACGGCGCGCCCTTTACCTCGGCCGATTTCGAATACTGGTGGAAGGATGTGGCCAACAATCCGCTGCTCAGCCCCGCCGGTCCTCCCGATTTCCTGCTGATCGAAGGCCAGCCGCCCCGGGTCAGCTTTCCCGATGCCACCACGGTGGTCTTTGAGTGGGACAAACCCAACCCCAATTTCCTGCAATCGCTGGCGCAGGCGCGTCCGCCCTTCATCTATCGCCCTGCGCATTTCCTGAAACAGTTCCATCAGGATTATGCCGATGCTGCGTCGCTGGCCGCGGCAGTCGAGGAAAACCGGGTCAAGAGCTGGGCGGCGCTGCACAACAAGCTGGACAACATGTACCAGTTCGACAATGCCCAGCTGCCGACCCTGCAACCCTGGATCAATGCCAGCGAAGGCAAGAAGATCCGCCACAATTTCGTGCGCAATCCTTTCTATCACCGGATCGACACGCGCGGGGTGCAGTTGCCCTATATCGACATCGTCGAGATGGAGATCGTGGCGCCCGGCCTTGTCGCGGCCAAGTCGAACGCGGGCGAGGTCGATCTTCAGGGGCGCGGGCTCGACTTTCGTGATGCCTCGATCCTGAAGAAGGGCGAGGCCGATGGCGGCTACAAGACCTATCTTTGGCAAACCGGCGTTGCCTCGCAGATCG
Source organism: Ruegeria alba (assembly GCF_022321465.1). Classification (NCBI taxonomy): domain Bacteria; kingdom Pseudomonadati; phylum Pseudomonadota; class Alphaproteobacteria; order Rhodobacterales; family Roseobacteraceae; genus Ruegeria; species Ruegeria alba. The sequence goes on from NZ_JAKOEM010000002.1 coordinate 72,896, forward strand.
CGATCTATCCCAACCTCAACCATAATGATGACGGCTGGCGGGCGGTGCTGCGCGATGCCCGTTTGCGCCGGGCGCTGTCGCTGGCGATCGACCGCGACGCGATCAACCGGGCGCTTTATTTCAAGCTGGCCAAGCCCGGTGCCATGGCGGTGCTGCCGGCCTCGCCCTTCTTCAAGCAGGAGCACCGCGACGCCTGGGCGGCCTATGACGTGGCGCAGGCCAACGCGCTGCTGGACGAGATCGGGCTGGACAAGCGCGATGGCTCGGGCATCCGCCTGCTGCCCGATGGCCGCCCGATGGAACTGGTGATCGAAACGGCGGGCGAGCGGCAGGAGGTCGAGAACGCACTTCAGATCATCACCGACACCTGGCGCGAGATCGGGGTCAAGCTGGTCATGCGCCCGCTGGATCGCGACATCCTGCGCAACCGGGTCTTTGCCGGCACCACCATGGCCTCGGTCTGGTTCGGCTGGGACAACGGCCTGCCTCAGGCCTATACCTCGCCGGCCTATCTGGCGCCCACCGATCAGGTGTTTCTGGCCTGGCCGAAATGGGGGCAGTATTATCAGACCGCCGGCCAGGCGGGTGAGGCGCCCGACCTGCCCGAGGCGCAGCGGCTGATGGAACTGCTGCACGATTGGGAAAGCGCCGCCAACGATCAGGCGCGCGCTGCCGCCTGGAGCGAGATGCTGGCCATCCATGCCGACCAGATCTATGGCATTGGCCTTTTGGCCGAGGCGCCGCAGCCCATCGTGGTCTCGGCCCGGATGCGCAACGTGCCGAAAAAGGGCATGTGGGCGTGGGATCCGGGGGCGCATTTCGGTGTGCACCGGATGGACGAATTCTTTATTCAAGACTGACGGATCGGCGGAATGGCAATCCTGCGCTACGCATTTTACCGGTTCGGAACCATGCTGATGACCCTGCTTGTGGTCTCGGTGCTGGTCTTTGCCATCATCAACCTGCCGCCGGGCGATTACCTGTCCAACCAGATCGCCGAACTCAAGGCCTCGGGCCAGTCCGCTGGCGTGGCCAAGGCCGAGTTCCTGCGCAAGGAATACGCGCTCGACCGGCCGATCTGGGAACAATACATGATCTGGATGGGCTTCATGCCCGGCCCGCACGGGTTTTCCGGCCTGATCCAGGGCAATTTCGGCTGGTCGTTTGAATTCGACCGGCCCGTTTCCGAGATCGTCGGCGACAGCCTTTGGCTGACCGTGCTGGTGAACATGGCGGCCATCGTGTTCGTCTATGCCACGGCCCTGCCCTTGGGCGTGATCGCGGCGGCCAAGGCGCGGACCTGGGCCGACTATACCTCGGCCTTTGTCGGCTATCTGGGACTGGCGACGCCGAACTTTCTGCTGGCGCTGATCCTGTATTATTACGGGCGCAAATATCTGGATATCCCCATCGGCGGTCTGATGGACCCGGCCTTTGAGGGGCAGCCGATGAGCTGGGCCAAGATCCAGTCGGTGCTGGTGCATCTGATCGTGCCGACCATCGTGATCGGCACCGCCGGCGCCTCGGCGATGATGCAGCGCCTGCGTGCCAACATGCTGGACGAACTGGGCAAACCCTATGTGGAAACCGCCATCGCCAAGGGCATGGCGCCCAGCCGGATGCTGGCCAAATACCCGCTGCGCGTGGCGTTCAACCCGTTTGTGGCCGATATCGGCAACCTGCTACCCTCGATGGTGTCGGGCTCGGTTCTGGTCTCGGTGGTGATGGGGCTGCAAACCATCGGTCCGACCCTGCTGACCGCGCTCAAGAGCCAGGACATGTTCCTGTCGGGCTTCGTACTGATGTTCGTGGCGCTGCTGACGCTGATCGGGACAATGATTTCCGATATCCTGCTGGTCATGCTCGACCCGCGCATTCGATACGAGGGGCGCGACGCATGACCCAACTTCCCGACGGACGCTATGTCGACGACGCCCCCTATGATCCGCAACAGTCGATCCAACAGCTGGAGCGGCGCGATCTGGACGCGCCCAACTGGCTGTTGGTCTGGCGCAAGTTCCGTACCCACAAGCTGGGTCTGATCTCGGGCATCTTCCTGCTGCTGAGTTATCTGCTGCTGCCCTTCATGGGGTTCATCGCGCCCTACTCGCCCAATTTCCGCAATGCCGATCACCTCTATGCCCCGCCACAGGCGGTACGCTGGGTGCATGAGGGCGAGTTTCTCGGCCCGTTCATCTATCCGATCACCGCCGAGGCTGATCTGGAAACCTTTCAGTGGACCTTTGTCCCCGATACCGAGAACCCGCAGCGGATCCGGTTCTTTTGCGAAGGGGACAGTTACAAACTGGCCGGGCTGATCGAGAGCGACACACATCTGTTCTGCGCACCCGAGGGGGCGACGCTGTTCCTGTGGGGCTCGGACCGGTTGGGCCGCGACGTGTTCAGCCGCATCCTCTATGGCGCACAGCTGTCACTCACCGTGGGCCTGATCGGCATCTCGGTGTCCTTCGTGCTGGGTATCTTCTTTGGCTCGCTGGCGGGCTATCTGGGCGGCAAGACCGATTGGGTGATCAACCGGGTGATCGAGATCCTGCGCTCGCTGCCGGAACTGCCGCTTTGGCTGGCATTGTCGGCGGCGGTGCCGTCGAACTGGTCGCCGGTGGCGGTGTTCTTCATCATCTCGGTGATCCTTGGGATCCTCGACTGGCCCGGGCTGGCGCGTTCGGTGCGGGCCAAGTTCCTGTCACTGCGCGAAGAGGAATATGTGCGCGCCGCCGAGATGATGGGCGCGGGCAAGGGTCGGGTGATCCGAAAACACCTGCTGCCCAATTTCATGTCGCACCTGATCGCCAGCGCCACGCTGTCGATCCCGGCGATGATCCTGGGCGAGACCGCGCTCAGCTTTCTGGGGCTTGGCCTGCGGGCGCCCGCGGTCAGCTGGGGGGTGATGCTGAACGACGCACAGAACCTGGCCAGCATCGAGCTTTATCCCTGGACCGCGATCCCGATGCTGCCCATCGTGGTGGTGGTGCTGGCCTTCAACTTCCTGGGCGATGGCCTGCGCGACAGCCTCGACCCCTATAGCTGAGCAACAGGCAGGCGGGACCCGAGATTTTTCGTCGAAAAATCTCCATACCCGCGGACCAAGATTTTCCTCGAAAAATCTTGGTCTCCCCCTTACCGGTCGTCATCCATCATGTCGTCCAGCACATCCTCGTCGATGGCGGCCTGAACCGCGCCCGTAACCGCTTCGCGTTGCTGCGGTGTCATGTTGGCGGCCTCCTGGCCGTCGGCCAGACGCACGGTGACTTCGCGATGGGCGAACTTGATGCCTTCGCGGGCAAAAAGCTCACGTATGTCCTGATAAACCCGCTTGCGCACCAGCCATTGATCGCCCGGTTTGGTCATGAACTTGACCCGGATGATCATCGCCGAATCCTGCATCTCGATCACGCCCTGGCTTTTCAGCGGCTGGATGAAATTATCCCCGATCACCGGATCGCTGAGCAGTTCCTGCCCCAGTTTCTTGATCAATTTGCGCACCTTTTCCACGTCGGTGTCATAGGTCACCCGCAAGGGCAGCTTCATGATCACCCAATCGCGCGAGAAGTTGGTCAGCACCTTGATCTCGCCAAAGGGGATCGTGTGCAGCGCGCCCAGATGGTGGCGCAGCTGGAACGAGCGCACCGAGATCTTCTCGACCGTCCCTTTCACATCGCCGATGTCGATATACTCTCCCTTGCGAAACGCGTCATCGAGCAGGAAGAACGCACCCGAAAAGATGTCGCGCACCAGCGTTTGCGAGCCGAAGCCCACCGCCAGGCCAACCACGCCAGCACCGGCAAAGAGCGGGCTGACATTTATCCCAACCTCCATCAGCGCGATCAGCACGATCGAGACGACCACAACGGCCAGGATCGCACCCCGAAACAGCGGCAGCAGCGTTGCCAGGCGGCTGGCGCTGGTACCGCCGCCCTCGTCGCCCAGCTCTCCCTCGGGCACATCCACCGTCTCTTCGGCAATCTTGCTGTCGATCCAGATCCGGAAAAAGTGAAAGACGATGTAACCAAGGAAGATGATCACCATCACGTCCAGCGCCCGGTCGAGCGGCAGTTCGCCGGTCCAGTCCATCCCCGGATTCCAGATCAGGACCAGCGCATAGGTACCCACCACAAAGGCCAGAATGCCCGCGACACGGCGGGCCAGGTCCTCGTAGGTCGCGATGTGGAGCCGCTGCGCGCCCGCTCCTGCCATCGGGTGATTTTCCGCCGCTTCGGCCTCGGCCAGGGCCGCGTTCAGTTCCTTTACCTGCCGGGTGCGATCGAAGTAGCGTTCAAGCAGGTAATTCATCGCGCCATAGGCCACCACGACCGACACGAAGATGCCATAGGTACCGGCCATGAGCGGGATATGAAGCGGCCTCTCCAAGACCAGGTCAAAGGCCAGCTGGAGCCAGCCGAAAGCCATGTAGAACACGACCACAGGCGCCCAGGCGACCGAAACCAGCCGGAGCAACCACGAAACCTCTTCCTTGGTCCGCCCGCCACGAATGGCGTTCGAGATCGCGCGCCCGTTGAACAGCACCATCAGCACGTTGCCCAGGGCGCCGATCCCGGTCAGTACGCCATAGACCATCGCGTAGACATTGTAGTTCAGGCCGAAATCCGCGACCCAGGTCGAAAACAGCTCGCTGGAGATATCGTAGGTCGCCAGCACAGAGGCCCAGAGATACAGCCGCTTGGCGTCGCGATCCGAAAAGGGCGGCAGCCGGTACTGGCTGAGATAGGGCGACAAAACCATCCGCCACAGGTCCGAGGCGGTCCGGGCAAGGAAGAAGGCGGTAAAGATGGCGGTGACGGTGAACTGGATCGACAGATCCTGCATCCTGCCAAAGACCAGAAAGCCGATGATAAAGGCAAAGACCATGGCGAACAGCGTCGCCCCTACCCCCATCACGAAGCGGAACACCAGGAACGGCATCTTCTCGCGATAGCCGCGCGGTGCCTCGCGGATCCGCGACACCACGTGTTTGCGCGCGATGCGCTTGCCGTAGATCTCGATCGACATCCAGCGCCCGATCAGCAGCAGCACGAGGTTGATCGCCAGCACCTCGACATAGGTCGCAATCCGCCCGTCAGGACTGGTCTGGCGCAGGATGTACTGCACCTCGAAGATGGAATAGGGCAGCGCCTCGAACCGCGAGCGCAGCGCGCCGACGAAATCGGCGACCTTTTCCTGCGCCTTCATCAGTTGCGACGCCTCGCCCATCGGATCGACGGGCGCGGTTCCCTCCGCCGCCGGGTCGGTGCCGGTTGCGGCGACCCGGCCGGCGCTGTCGATCACGATGACCGAAGCGCCCGCCTCGGACGCGGCGCGAATGGCCTCGGCAAGGTCCCCGCCCGTGACCTCTTCCGAGCTACCGCCGATCCCGGGATAAAGCGACACCTGCGCCGCCAATGGGAGCGACAGGCAGAGGATCAGGCCAAAACAGGCGAGGAAGAGGCGAAAGACTGCGATCATCAAGAGAACCTGTGGGGGTGTTGCGCTTCGGGGCAGCGTATCGAAGCAACGAAGTGCATTCAAATGGCAAGTGTCGTCCGACGCGAAGCGACTGCCCCGGCGGCACCGCAGAATCGTGTTTCCAAGGCGGCGGGATTTGACTAGTACGGTGCTGCCTGCGGGCCAGGATACCGGATGGCGGCAAAGGGTTGTTCTGCCCGGCCGCACGACGAAACACGCAAGATCGGGAACGCAAGCCATGTCGCGCCAAACGGATCAGGACCGGATCGCCGTGCTTGGGCTGGGCTATGTCGGCCTGCCGCTGACGCTGGGTCTGGCGCGGGCCGGTTTCCAGACGCTGGGCTTTGACACCGATGCCGGGCATATCAGCGCGCTGGGCCGTGGCCATGACCGCAACGGCGAGGTTTCGGAACGCTCGTTGCGCGAGACGCGGGCGCGGTTTTCCTGCGATCCGGCCGATCTGGCAGCCTGCACCGTCTATATCATCGGTGTGCCCACCCCGATCAACGACGCCAAGACGCCCGATCTGGAACCGCTCAAGGGCGCCTGCCGGATGATTGCGCCGCATCTGGCACCGGGTGACATGGTGATCGTGGAAAGCACGGTCTATCCCGGCGTGACCGAAGAGATCTGTGGCCCGGTTCTGGCCGAGGGCAGCGGGCTGGAACTCTATTCCCAGATCAAGCTGGCCTATTCGCCCGAGCGGGTGAACCCCGGCGATGCCGAACACTCGATGGAGAATGTGGTCAAGATCGTTTCGGCCCAGGATGCCGAGACGCTGGACCGCGTCGCCGCCATCTATACCCCGGTGGTCAGGGCCGGTGTGCACCGGGCCAGCTCGATCCGCACCGCCGAGGCGGCCAAGGTGATCGAGAATACCCAGCGCGACCTGAACATCGCCCTGGTCAACGAATTCTCGCTGATCTTCTCGCGGTTGGGCCTCGACACGCTCGAAGTGCTGGAGGCCGCCGGGACCAAATGGAACTTCCTGCCCTTCAAGCCCGGTCTGGTGGGCGGTCACTGTATCGGGGTCGACCCCTATTACCTGACCTATCGGGCCGAGCAGAGCGGCTATCACCCCGAGGTGATCCTGGCGGGACGACGTATCAACGACAACATGGGCCGCCATGTGGCGCAGCAGCTGATCAAGGCACTGATCGCGCGCCGTATCGACCCGGGCCGGGCGCGGGTGCTGGTGATGGGCTTTACCTTCAAGGAGAACTGCGCCGACATCCGCAACACGCGGGTGGCCGACATCCTGTCGGAACTGGCTGAGTTTTCTGTTGCGACCGAGGTCTACGATCCCTGGGTTGACCCCGAGGCGATGACCCGTGAATATGGTGTCACTCCGGTTTCGGAACCGCAGACGGGTGTCTATGACGCGATTGTTGTTGCGGTGGCGCATCGGCAGTTTGTCGAGTTGGGGGCTGCGTCCATTCGGACCTTTGGCCTGCCGGGTGCAGTCCTCTATGATATCAAGGGCATTTTCTCCAAATCCGACGCGGATCTAAGGCTATAGACGGCAGCGATGCAGGGCGAGAGCAGGACAGTCGAAACCAGCCGCGCAGCGCGGGTAATGCTGTACAGCCACGATACGTTCGGGCTGGGACATCTTCGGCGCAGCCGCGCGCTGGCAGCGGCAATCACTCAGGCTGACCCATCAGCCTCGGCGCTGATCCTGACCGGGTCTCCGGTGGCAGGGCGTTTCACCTTTCCGCGCCGGGTAGACCATGTGCGCCTGCCTGGCGTCACCAAGCGCGCCGATGGGTCTTATGCCTCGCAGACGCTGGGGATGGGCATCGACGAGGTAACCGATCTGCGCAGCGGCCTGATCCGCGGCGCGGCCGAGCGCTATGACCCCGATATCCTGATTGTCGACAAGGAACCGACCGGTTTTCGTGGCGAACTGCTGCCGACGCTCGACTGCCTGCAACGGCGCGGGCGCGCCCGGCTGGTGCTGGGGTTGCGCGACGTGTTGGACGAGCCCGAGGTGCTGGCCGCCGAATGGGCCCGCAAGGGCGCGGTGGCGGCAACGGAACGGTTCTATGACGAGATCTGGGTTTACGGGCTGCGCTCGGTCTATGATCCGACTGCGGGCCTGCCCCTCAGCCCCGAGGCGCAGGCGCGCATGTACTGGACCGGCTATCTGCGCCGAGATCTGGGTCCGGTGAGCGCGCCGCCGGAACAGCCCTATGTGCTGATCACCCCCGGCGGCGGCGGCGATGGCGAGGCGATGGTCAGCCTCGTCCTGTCCGCCTATGAACAGGACCCCACCCTGTCGCCGCGCGCGGTTCTGGTCTATGGCCCCTTCCTGTCGGGCGACACCCGAGCGGAATTCGAGCGGCGTGTGGCCGCGCTGAACGGGCGGGTGACGGCGGTCGGTTTCGAAAGCCAGATCGAGACACTCTTTGCCGGTGCCGCCGGCGTTGTCTGCATGGGCGGCTACAACACGTTCTGCGAGGTTCTCTCGTTCGACCAGCGCGCGGTGATCGTACCGCGTACCGTACCGCGTCTGGAACAGTGGATCCGCGCCAGCCGGGCCGAGGAACTGGGCCTGGTGCGGATGCTCGAGGAAAGCCGCGACGGCCTGACCCCCGAAACGATGATCAACGCCATCCGCAACCTGCCGAACCAGCCGCTGCCCAGTCAGGCCATCGGCGAGGGGTTGCTGGACGGGCTTGACCATGTCACCCGCCGTGTCCGCGCACTGCTGAGCAAGACCAGCCACCAGGCGGCGGAATGACCTCAGAAGCGCCGAAACTGGCCGTGGTGGTCAAAGGCTGGCCGCGCCTGTCCGAAACATTCATCGCGCAGGAACTGGTGGCGCTGGAAGAGGCGGGCCATGATTTCGACATCTGGTCGTTGCGCCATCCGACCGACGTGAAACGCCACCCCCTGCACGAGCGGCTGCGCGCGCGGGTGCGCTATCTGCCGGAATATCTGTGGCAGGAACCGGAACGGGTCTGGCGCGCGCGCGCTGCGGCGCAGGCCCTGCCCGGCTACGCCGAGGCCTATCGGGTCTGGCGCGCCGATCTGGCCCGGGACCGCACGCCGAACCGTATCCGCCGGTTCGGACAGGCCTGTGTGATGGCGGCCGAACTGCCCGCCTCGACCCAAGGGCTTTATGCGCATTTCCTGCACACACCCGCCTCGGTCGCGCGTTATGCCGCGATCATGCGCGGCCTGCCGTGGAGCTTTTCGGCCCATGCCAAGGATATCTGGACCTCACCCGATTGGGAAAAAGCCGAGAAACTGAGCGGCGCCAGCCACGGCGCGGCCTTTGGGGCCACCTGCACGGGCGTCGGCGCCGCGCATCTGCGCGGCTTGGCCGATGATCCCGGTCGGGTCGATCTGGTCTATCACGGGCTTGACCTGGCCCGCTTTCCCGATCCGCCCGCGCGCAGCCCGCGCGCAGCGCGTGCCCCGCTGGCCATGTTGTCGGTCGGGCGGCTGGTGGAAAAGAAGGGCTTTGACCGGCTGATCGCCGCCTTTGGCCAGTTGCCGCCCGATCTGGACTGGCACTGGACCCATATCGGCGGGGGCGGCGACTGTGCCGCCCTGGCGACTCAGGCCGAGGCGCTGGGGATCGCAGAGCGCATCACCTGGCGCGGCGCCTGCGACCAGCCCGAGGTCATCGCCGCCATGCGCGCCGCCGACCTGTTTGTCCTGCCCAGCCGGATCGCCGCCGATGGCGACCGCGACGGCCTGCCCAATGTACTGATGGAGGCGGCCTCTCAATTGCTGCCGATCCTGTCTACCCCGGTTTCAGCAATCCCCGAATTCATCACCGACGGCACCCATGGCACCCTGTCGGACGACGCGCCCGAGGCGCTGGCCCGCGCCATAACCACACTGGCCGCCGACCCTGACCGCGCCGCCCGCATGGCCGCAGCCGCGCGCCTGCGCCTGCTGTCCGAATTCACCATGGCCCCGGGCATCGCCCATCTGTCCAACCGGCTGACTGCCCTCTGCGCCGGGGGCTGAGCATGGCCCGCATCGCCTTTTACGCGCCGATGAAATCGCCCGACAGCCCGGTGCCCTCGGGCGATCGCGAACTGGCGCGCAGCCTGCGGGCGATGATCGCCGGGCGCGGCCTGCCGGTCGATCTGGTCTCGGAGTTCAAGAGCCTCGACAAGCAGGGCGATGCCGGGGCGCAGACCCGATTGCGCGCGGGTGCGACAGCAGAGGTTCAGCGGCTGATCCGCGACCTGCCCGACGATTGCGCCCTGTGGGTGACCTATCACAACTATTACAAGGCGCCGGACCTGATCGGCCCCGCCGTCTGTGCCGCCCGCACCATCCCCTATGTGCAGATCGAAAGCACCCGCGCCACCAGCCGCCTGACCGGCCCCTGGGCCGGGTTTGCGCAGGCGGCGCATGATGCCTGCGATGCGGCGCGGGTGATCTTCTACCTTACCGCCAATGACCTGATCACGCTCAAGCGGGAACGGGTCGGCACTCAGGCGCTGGTCGAATTGCCGCCCTTTCTGCCCGACGACACCCTGCCGCCACGCGCGGCATGCGACGGCCCGATGCTGAGCGCCGGCATGATGCGGCCCGGCGACAAGCTTGCCTCGTACCGGGTGATTGCCGAGACACTGGCGCATCTGGGCGGCGACTGGCAGCTCGATATCGCGGGCGATGGCCCGGCCCGGGCCGAGGTCGCGGCGTTGATGGCGCCCTTTGGCGCGCGGGTGCGGTTTCTGGGCCAGCTTGACCGGGCCGGATTGCAGGTTGCCTATGGCCGCTCTTCGCTGTTCTTCTGGCCCGGCGTGAACGAGGCCTTTGGCATGGTCTATCTCGAGGCACAGGCCGCCGGCCTTCCGGTGGTAGCGCAGGACAGGCCCGGCGTGCGCGACGTGCTGCTGCCCGGCCCCGCCTATCCCGCGCCCGAGGCCGGCCCCGAGGCACTGGCCAGGATGATCGACCAGTTGCGCGCCGATCCCGCCCTGCGCCAGCGGATCGGTGCGCAGGCCCGCGACCGTATTGCCACCCGGCATCTGCCCGCCGCGGCAGCGCGGGTGTTCTGGAACGCGGTGACACCGCTGATGGAGACCGCCCGATGAGACGCCTCGCCCTTCTCCGCCATGGTCACACCGGTTGGAACCGCGCCGGTCGCATCCAGGGCCGCAGCGACATCCCGCTGGATGACGCCGCGCGGCACGATCTGGGCGCGCTGGCCCTGCCCGCGCCCTGGGATCGCGCGACGCTCTGGTCCAGCCCGCTCTCGCGGGCGGTGGAAACCGCCGAACTGGTGGCCGGTCACGCACCCCGCACCGCGCCTGCGCTGACCGAGATGAACTGGGGCGACTGGGAGGGGCGGCGCGGGCAAGACCTGCTCGACACGCCCGGCAGCGGCTATCGGCATATCGAGGACTGGGGCTGGGATTTCCGCCCGCCCGCAGGCGAAAGCCCGGCAGAGGTCTGGGCCCGGATCGAACCCTGGCTGGCCGGGCTGACCGGCGACAGCGTCGCGGTCTGCCATATCGGCATCATGCGGGTCATTCTGGCCCGCGCCCATGGCTGGAATTTCGACGGCATCCCGCCCTTCAAGGTCAAGCGCAACCGGCTTTTCGTCGTCTCGCTCGACCCGCTGGCGCCGCTGGGCGAGCCGGTGCGCCTGATCCCGCGTGAGGCCCGCCCATGAGGGTGATGATCGTCGTCACCCATCTGCTGGGCACCGGTCATCTGAGCCGGGCGCTGACACTGGGCCGCGCCTTTGCCACCACCGGTCATCAGGTGCGGCTGGTCTCGGGCGGGATGCCCGCCCCACAGCTCGACCCGGCGGGGCTGGATCTCGTGCAACTGCCCGCGCTCCGCTCGGACGGGGTGGATTTCGCCCGCCTTCTGACCGAAACCGGGGCCGAGGCCGATGCGGAGTTTCACAACGCGCGGCAAGCGGCGCTGCTGGAGGCACTCACCGCCTTTGCCCCCGATGTGCTGATCACCGAGCTTTATCCCTTTGGCCGCCGCAGCTTGCGGGAGGAGTTCCGCGCGCTGCTGGCTGCCGCGCGGGCGCTACCGCATCCGCCGCTGGTGTTGAGTTCGATCCGCGACATCCTTGCCCCACCCTCGAAACCGGCCAAGGCCGAAGCAACCGATCGGGTGATCGCCGGGGCCTATGACGCGGTGCTGGTGCATTCCGATCCTCGTGTCACGCGGTTGGAGGCCAGTTGGCCGGTCAGCGCCGCGCTGGTCGGCAAGCTGCGCTACACCGGCTATGTGGCGCCGCCCCCCGCCGAACCGCACCCGGAGCGCACCGGGGCGGGAGAGATCCTGGTCAGCGCCGGGGGCGGCGCCGTCGGCGGGCCGCTGTTCCGGGTGGCGCTGGAGGCCGCGCGCCGGATGCCCGACCAACGCTGGCGGCTGCTGGTAGGGGGTACGCAGACTGGCGCCGAGGTGGCCGCATTGCAAGCGCAGGCTGGCGATACCCCGATCACGGTGGAACCCGCGCGCCCCGATTTCCGCGCCATGCTGAGCCATGCCGCGGCCTCGGTCAGCATGTGCGGCTACAATACCGCGCTGGACCTGCTGCAAGCTGGCACCCCGGCCGTGCTGATCCCCTTTGACGCGGGCAAGGAGGTCGAACAGGGCCTGCGCGCCCAAGCCCTGACCGCCCTGCCCGGCTTTGCCACGGTGACCAGCGCCGAGCTGACCCCCGAAACCCTGGTCCGGGCCTTGCGTCAGGTGATGACCGATCCGCGCCGCGAAACGTCCGCCTTGCGCTTTGATGGCGCGGCCGAGGCGGTACGGATCGTCGAGAAGATGGAGGCGGCACGATGACCCCGGACTGGACCCCGCTCGATGCCGAACTGGCGCTATGGGCAGCGGAGGGGCTGACCCTGCCGCTCTGGTGGCGTGACGATGACGCGGTGACCACGACACCACAGCTGGATCAGTTGACCGCGCTGGCCGAGGATCTGGATCTGCCGGTGCATCTGGCGGTGATCCCCGCCGGGGCCGAAACCGCGCTCGCTGACCATGTCGCGGCGCATCCGCATCTGGTCCCGGTCGTGCATGGCTGGGCGCATCAGAACCATGCCCCCGCGACCGAGAAGAAGGCCGAGTTTCGCGCCCACCGCCCACTGCCCGAGATCCTGGCCGAGGCCGGGCAAGGCAAGGCGCGGTTGCAGGCGCTGTTCGGCGCCGCGCTGCGCCCGATGTTCGTGCCACCCTGGAACCGGATCACACCCGAGGTCGCCTCCGGCCTGCCCGCCCTGGGGTTCCGGGCACTCTCTACCGCCACGCCGCGCCGCAACCCGATGGCCGCGCCGGGGCTGGCGCAGGTCAACACCCATCTCGACCCGATCGACTGGCGCGGCAGCCGAGGCCTGATGTCGCCACAGAACCTGATCGCCCAGACCGCCACGCTGCTGGCGGATCGGCGCGAGGGTCGCGCCGATGCCACCGAGCCCTTTGGCATCCTGACCCACCATCTGGTGCATGACGATGAAATCTGGCAATTCACCCGGGCGCTGCTGACGCGGCTCTTGGCCGGACCGTCACAGCCCTGGACCATGCCCCCCGAGGAGATCCAACAATGAGCCGACTGGATTCGATGCTGCGCCGCCTGACCGCTCAGCGAGACGGGCTGAACTGGGCCGCCCAGCAGATTGCCGACATGCCCGGTGAGGTGCTCGACATGGGTCTGGGCAACGGGCGCACCTATGACCACCTGCGAGAGATCCTGCCCGACCGGCGCATCCGGGTGATGGACCGGGTGCTTCAATGCCACCCCTCGTGCACCCCGCCCGAAGCGGATTTCCTGATGGGCGAGGCGGAACCTATGCTGGAACGTCTGGCCGCCGAGGGCGCCCCGATCGTTCTGGCCCATTACGATTTCGGTATGGGTATCAAGGCCGATGACGTGGCCGAGGCCGCGCGTCTCAGCCCATTGATCGCCCGCGTCATGGTACCCGGCGGCCTGATCATCTCGGGTCAGCCGCTGGTCGGGTTCACAGCCATCGCCGCCCCCGACAGCATCCCGCCCGAACGCTACCTGTTCTACCGCGCCTGAGGCGGATCAGACCACGTAGGTAATGGTGAAGAGGAGCAACAGAAGTGCGGGCACCAGCGACAGACCCAACGCCCACTTCATCCCCCGCCCGGTGATGGCCAGGATCAGCGCCGGAATGACAAAGATTGCCGTCGTTCCCATGCCGATGGTCAGAAAGCCCAACGCCATCCCCCGCCCCGCCGCGTCACCCCCGGCTTTGACGGTCTCGACCCAGTTCCAGCCGAAGAACAGAGCATAAGCAAGGCAAATGGCGAAAACGGCGACACGCATACGGAACAGATTACTGCGTGCCCCCGTCCCTGCCAAGCCACGCAAGACCGTTCGCGACGATCAAGGTGCAGGCGTTTCCCTGGGACGATATCCCGCAAGGGTTTCGGGCCGTTTTCTTTGCGAGAAAACGTTTTGCCTTCGCCCGAAGTGTTCTTCAGCCGAGCCAAGAAACGCAAGCCAGAACGGTTCACTGCACGTTGAAGTCGCGAGGATAGGTGCGCTCTGCGATGTCGATCCTGGCAAACTCGGCTTCGCAGGCGGCTAGAAAGGCTGCTTCGGCATCCGTCTGACGACGCACTGGATTGGTGATCAGATAGATTTTCACCATCGGCAATTCATCATACGGCGGCAGTTGCCGGATGTGCCCACAATCCACATCCTGCTGGGCCACATGCAACGGCAGGGCGCCTATTCCGATGTTCGCCATGATCATCCGGCGAATCTCGTTCAGGCTGGAGGAAACGCCACGCCAGCTATTGGCCAATCCTGCCCGGGCCCGAAGATGGGAAACAGCCTCTAGCGGGCCACCTTCTGCCTCGGTCTGAAACGCAACAAACGGCTCGCCCTCCATCTGCCTTGGGTCGATAGACTCGGCATTGAACAGGGGGTGGCGCGCGCCGCAATACAAGCCGAAAAACTCTCGGTACAGGACGAGGGTGTTCAGGTTCTGTGGAATCTTCGACAAAAGGCAGATCCCGAAACTGGCCCGGTTCTTTGCGATCATCATCTCCACATCCCCACTTTCATTCACCGAAAAGGAGTAGGTGACATGCGGGTGCGCCTGAGAAAACTTGTTCAGGAAATCATCGAAATGGTCAGAAATCACTGAACTGGTGATGGCAATGGACAGATGCCCGCGCAACTCGGCCTTGTCGGCATCGAGAAGCGAAGGGAGCTGAGAGATAGAACCGAAGATTTTGGCACACTCAGCATAGAGCGCCTGACCTGACCTAGTGATAGTGAATTCGTGCGGCTTGCGGATGATAAGCTGCTTGCCGGTTGAGTGCTCCAACCGCTTAAGCGCGGCGGAAACCGTTGGTTGCTTCAACCCCAGAAAGTCAGCTGCCTTGGATATCCCGCGCTGCTCAACCACGACCATGAAGGTGCGCAGCAGGTTCCAGTCGAGGTTCCAAGGAAAGCGTTGCTGTCGGGCGATACTCATAGATTTCATCTATATTGAAGCTAGTATATATTTATTTGCACGATGGTGATCGTCATGCAACTCTTTGCTTGAACCGGCCAACCCGCCGCTTTCGCTCGGGCAACGAACCCGGCGTGACCGACAACAGGGAGAAAGAAATGACTGTTCGCCGCACTATCCTGAAATCCACTCTGGCCGCCGCTGGCTTGGCACTCTTCGGTATATCCGCCGTCGCTGCGGATGAGCTCGACGCGTTGAAGGAAAAAGGGGTAATCCGGATAGCGATGTCCGGCGCCTATCCTCCGTTCAACTTCGTCAACGACGAAAACAAGGTTGTCGGATTCGACCCCGCAATCGGCACCGAAATCGCAAAGCGTATGGGTATGGAGGCGGAAATCGTCACCACTGCCTGGGATGGCATCATCGGAGGGCTCCTTGCCAATAAATACGACGCAATCGTCGGCTCGATGACGATCACGGCCGAACGTGACGAAGTTGTTGATTTCGTCGGCCCCTACTATTCGGACAAGCGCGCGATCTTCACGAAGCCGGGCTCGGGCATCGCCAGCCTCGCGGATTTGGAGGGCAAGAAAGTTGGTCTGACATTGGGCGAAACCCACGAGGACTGGGCCCGCGAGAAAGGCTATGACATCAACACCTACAAAGGTCTGCCGGAACTGCTTCTCGAGCTGGAAAACGGACGCGTCGATGCAATCGTCAACGACTCGATCGCGGCCATTCTGGCGATGACCGAAAAGGGGCAGGAATTCGAAATGTTCGCTGACCCGACCACCGAGCCATTTGGCGCCGGCATTGCCATTCGTCAAGGCAACCCCAAACTGGCAGCAGAAATGCAAAAGGCGCTGGATTCGATCATGGAAGACGGCACCTACCTTGCGCTAGCCGAGGAATGGATCGGAGCCGATATCCGCTAAGCGACTTCCTCCTGCCGCCCCGTTCAACGGCAGGAGAACCGCTGGGCCAATCCACTGGTTGGTCGACCTTTCTTCGCAGGTCTGCGCGCGGCTCGCGCCCCTGTTTCGGATCTGTCCTACTCTTGGCGGGGCCAACCACGCATCGCCGACAGCGATTAGACAAAGGGTGAGTCATGGATTTCGACCTGATGTTGAAGGTTTACCCGTTTTTCCTTGAGGCGGCATTGACCACCATCGTCCTCTCGGTCCTTACCGCAATCCTGGGCCTGTTTTGTGGAGCGCTGGGGGCCGCTGCACGCTTGTCACGCTTTGCCCTGCTGCGTTTTGCCGGCGCGGCCTATGTCAGCCTGTTCCGGGGCACACCTGCGCTGCTCCAACTGTTCATCTTGTACTTTGGTGGCCCACAGATCGGGATCCAGCTGGATGCCTTCGAAGCTGGCGTGATCGGGCTCGGCATCAATGCCGGAGCCTATATGACCGAGACGATCCGCGGATCGATCATTTCCATCGACAAGGGTCAGCGCGAGGCCGCCCGCACTCTTGGACTGAGCCGCTGGCAAGCCACTTACAAGGTGATCCTACCACAAGCCGCGCGTCTGATGGTTCGCCCACTTGGCGTGAACCTGAACATGCTGGTCAAGGCCACAGCCCTGGTGGCTGCTATCTCGGTGGTTGAGCTGACCTACACGGCGCAGCGCTATATTGGCTCGACCTACAAGCCATTCGAAATGTTCCTGCTCGCAGGGGTTCTCTACATGATCATCATCTACGCGGTAGGTCGGGGCGTGGCCTGGCTGGACCGCAAGGTACAGATCACCTGATCAGGAAGGGCAGATAGATGGGTCTCGATTTTACAATTATTCCCAAATACATGGACATCATCCTGCTCGGCGTGGCCTGGACCATCGGGATCACGGTGTCGGCGGCATTGCTGAGTTTCATCGGCGGCATTCTCTTTGCCGTGATCGCGCTTTATGCGCCGTGGATCATCCGCCAGCCCTTTCGCCTGGTCGAAGGGGTGTTTATGGGTACACCGCTGCTGTTGCAGCTATTCCTGATCTATTTCGGATTGGTGCAGATCGGCATCGACCTGCCTGCTTTCGTCGCCGGGATCATAGGACTGGGGCTGCATTTCGCCGTCTACAACTCGGAATTGATCCAGACCGCCATTCTGGCAGTGGACAAGGGCCAGATGGAAGCTGCCCGCACTCTTGGCCTGAGCCGTAGTCAGGCGCTGCGCAAGGTGGTCATCCCCCAGGCGATCCGTGATGTGATCCCGCCTATCGGAAACAACATGATCGCCCTGCTGAAGGACAGTGCACTGGTCTCGGTGATCGGGGTGAGCGAGCTGACCCTGTCTGCCCAGAGGGTAATCGGCAAGACCTATCGTCCGTTCGAATTCTACATCCTCGCGGCGGCCCTCTACTACATCATCAACCTAGGCATGGAATGGGTACAGCGCCGTATCGAACGCCGCATCTCCGTCTCCCGCTGATTTGAAGAGGTCCCACATGAGCGAACCGCTGCATTTTGTCGAAATCCGTCACGCCCAGAAATCCTTTGGTGCGGTCGAGGTTCTCAAGGATATCAGCCTGAATGTCGAACGCGGGCAGATCGTCGGTATCATCGGCTCGTCCGGGTCCGGCAAATCCACCCTGTTGCGGGCGATCAACGATCTGGACCCGCTGACAGGCGGAGAGATCTGGCTGGACGGTGTGCAAGTGAACAAGGCGCTGCCTCACCGGCAATATGAAAAACACATCAATGCCATGCGGCAACAGGTTGGGATGGTGTTCCAACACTTCAACCTGTTTCCGCATATGACTGCGCGCGAGAATGTCACGATGGCGCCGAAGCTTCTAAAGGGTTTGTCGCAGAGCGATGCCGACAAACTGGCCGAGGAGCAGCTCGACAAGGTCGGCATGCTGGAGCGGATTGACTATTACCCCTCGCAACTGTCCGGCGGGCAAAAGCAGCGTGTGGCCATCGCCCGCGCCCTGGCGATGAAACCCAAGATGATGCTGTTCGACGAGGCCACCTCGGCGCTCGACCCGGAATTGGTCGAAGAGGTGAACCTGGTGATGAAGAAGCTCGCCGAAGAGCACATGACCATGATCATCGTGACACACGAGATGGATTTTGCCGCGTCGGTCTGCGATCGGGTGCTGTTCATGGACAAAGGCATTGTGGTCGAAGAAGGCCCGCCAGAGATCCTCTTCAAGAACCCGAGCAAGGAACGCACGCGGGAATTTCTCCGCAAACATATCGAAGGTGCAAAGTGACCGACGCTCGCTCATACCTGTTCTATCAAAGCCGAAACCCGCGCCCATTCTTGGACCGGGGAGAGGGAATCTATTTGATCGACGAGGCCGGCAAACGCTATATCGACGGATCGTCGGGGGCGATGGTGTCGAATATCGGTCATTCCAACCCACGTGTCTTGGACAAGATAAAGACCCAGATGGACAAGGCGACATTTGGCTATAGGCTGCATTTCCGCACGCATCCGTCCGAGGATCTGGCTGCAAAGACCGTTGCCATGACCCCTGAGGGACTGGATCGCGTGTTTTTTGTCTCTGGCGGTTCCGAGGCCGTCGAAAGCGCGGTGAAACTGGCACGGCAATATGCCCTGACGCAGGGCCAGGGCACGCGCTACAAGGTAATTTCGCGGTTTCCCTCATATCATGGCTCGACTTTCGGGGCGCTTGAGCTGACGGGATACGATCCGCTGCGCAAACCCTTTGTGCCGATGTTGGCGGCGATGCCAAAAATCGCGGCGCCCACAACCTATCTTGACCGTGACAACCTGACCGAAGAGGCGCGCGGGCTGAAATATGCCGAAATGCTGCGCGACAAGATCCTCGAAGAAGGCCCCGACACCGTCCTTGCCTTTCTGATGGAGCCCATAGGAGGCGCCTCGACCGGCGCCCTTGTAGCCCCGGACAGCTACTATGCCAGGGTCCGAGAGATCTGTGACGAGTTCGGTGTTCTGCTGATCTATGACGAGGTCATGACCGGTGCCGGTCGAACGGGAAAGTTCCTGGCTGCCGAGCATTGGGATATCACGCCGGATATCGTTGCGATGTCCAAAGGGTTCGGAGCGGGCTATGCACCGTTAGGCGCGATCGTTGCGCGGGCCGCTCTGGTCGAACCGGTTTTAGATGCCGGCGGCTTTCTGCACGGCTTCACATATGCGGGCAATCCGCTGGCCTGTTCAGCCGGTCTGGCAGTTCTTGAAGAACTGGAGGAGCAGGGTCTGATCGCGCATGCCGCTGCAATGGGAGATGTCCTGATGCGGGAATTGCGAGCGTTGATGGATAATTATCCGTTCATCGGAGACGTGCGCGGCAAGGGCTTGTTGACCGCGTTCGAATTCGTTGCCAACCGAGAGACCATGGAGCCCCTGCCAAAGGAGCTGGACGCGCATGCCCGGTTGGTCGAGCTTGCCTATGAGCGCGGCCTGATCATCTATTCGCGGCGCACGCGCGGGGGCACCTCGGGTGATCACTTCCTGATCGCCCCCCCCCTGATCATCAGCGAGGCACAGATCGGCGAGATGATGTCGATCCTGCGCGACGCGCTGGACGCTTTTGCCGCGGAGGCGGGGCTGCCGGTCGTGGTGGCAGCATGAAACTGCCTGACAAACAATGTTCGCTGGAGGGCGCTATCGCCAGGATACGCGATGGCGATACGGTGATGATCGGTGGGTTCGGCGTGCCGGGGACACCGATGGCACTGATCCATGCGCTTGTCGCCCATGGGGCGCGGGAGCTGACCATCGTCAAGAACGATGCAAACGAACCCGGCATGGGCGTCGATCACTTGCTGCAAAGCGGGCAGATATCGCGTTTGATCACCACCCATCTGGGTCTGAACAGTCGCGCGATCGACATGATGAACGCAGGCCGGATCACGGTCGAATTCAACGCTCAGGGCATATTGGCCGAACGCATCCGCGCCGGCGGCGCCGGGGTTGGAGCGGTGCTGACCGATATCGGCATCGGGACCGAACTGGCGAACGGCAAACAGGTGGTCGAACTCGCCGGCAAGCCGCATATCGTCGAAACCGCGCTCAGGGCTGATGTAGCACTCATACACGCCGCCGCCGCCGATCGGTTTGGCAACCTGGCCTTTGTCGCGACAGCGCGAAACTTCAACCCCTTGATGGCAATGGCCGCCGATTGCGTAATCGCAGAGGCCGAGACGCTGCTGCCCTTGGGTGGATTAACCGCAGATGCCATCCATACCGCTGGGGTGTTTGTCGATCACGTCACCGAACTGGGTACATTGTCGAAGGAATACGATGTTGTCCGACGCAAATGACCGCATGCTCGCCCGCGCCGCGCGCGAGATTGCGCCCGGTATGGTGGTCAATCTTGGCATTGGCCTGCCCACGAAGGTCATCAACCACCTGCCCGCAGACTTGCCGGTATGCCTGCACACGGAAAACGGGCTGACCGGAATCGGCCCGACCTTGCCGCCCGAACGCGCCGATCGCAATCTGATCGACGCGGGCGGCGCCTATGTATCGACCGTGCCGGGATCGGCCTTTTTCGATAGCGCCACCAGCTTTGCGATGGTGCGGTCGGGGCGACTGGACCTGACCATGCTGGGCGCTTTCGAAGTGGCCAGCAATGGCGATCTGGCCAATTGGAAGATCCCCGGCCGGTTCAGCCCCGGTGTAGGCGGCGGCATCGAGCTTGCGCAAAAGGCGCGACGCGTGGTGGTTCTGACCACTCATACAGATCGCAAGGGCAACCCCAAACTCAAGAGGCAATGCACCTTGCCCCTGACCGCACGCGGTTGTGTGGCGCGGGTCTTTACGGACCTGGCCGTCATCGACATATCTGATCGGGGTTTTGTCCTGGTCGAGACGCGAGACGGGATCACCGCCGCCGAGGTGGCCGATGCCACCGGCGCTCCGTTGGTTCTCCCCAACGCAACGCCCCCGACATTCTGAGGTGCCCCATGCAAGACGATCTGAACTCCCGCCTCTCTGACGCCGTCGACGCAGCCTTCGACCGGCAGGTTGACTTTCTTTCAAAGCTGACTGCGCATCCGTCAACCCGGGGAAACGAACAATCGGCGCAGAATTTCATGGCCCGCGAATTAGGCATACGCGGCCTGGAACTCGACCGCTGGCAAATCGATCTGGAAGAGATACAGCACCTCCCCGGTTTTTCACCGGTGCTGACCCCGTATGAGGACGCGGTGAATGTGGTGGGAACGCACCGTTCGCGTGAACGTTCGGGCCGGTCGCTGATCCTGAACGGACATATCGACGTCGTGCCTGCCGGACCGCTGGAGATGTGGGACAGTCCGCCCTTTGAGCCACGCGTCGCAGACGGCTGGCTCTATGGCCGCGGCGGTGGCGACATGAAGGCTGGTCTGGCGTCAAACCTGTTTGCGCTCGACGCACTTGCTTCATTGGGGCTGGCGCCGGCAGCTGATGTATTCTTTCAATCCGTTGTCGAAGAAGAGTGTACCGGGAATGGAGCGTTAGCCTGTCTGGCTCGCGGGTATCGCGCGGATGCGGCGCTGATCCCCGAACCCTTTGCCGAACGTCTGGTGACCGCTCAATTGGGGGTGATCTGGTTTCAGGTTCAACTCAAAGGACGGCCGACCCATGTTGCTTATGCAGGCAGTGGTGCAAACGCGATCGAGGCTGCCATTCCGCTGATCAAAGCCTTGCACGCAATGGAACATCGCTGGAATGCCGCTGAACAGCGCCCAGCAGACTACACCCATATGGATCATGCGCTGAACCTGAATGTCGGCAAGATCGAGGGCGGCGACTGGGCCAGCTCGGTGCCTGC
This sequence comes from Ruegeria alba, assembly GCF_022321465.1. Lineage (NCBI taxonomy): Bacteria > Pseudomonadati > Pseudomonadota > Alphaproteobacteria > Rhodobacterales > Roseobacteraceae > Ruegeria > Ruegeria alba. The sequence goes on from NZ_JAKOEM010000002.1 coordinate 94,556, forward strand.
CTGGTGCGTGTTCGACGTGCGTATGGCGATCTTCCCAGAGCAATCGATCAAGGAGGCCAAAGCCGAGATTGAACAAGTCATTCTGGACGCCGCGCGCAGCAATGATTTCCTGCGTAATGCATTGCCCGAGATTGTCTATCACGGCTTTCACGCCGAAGGTTATGCGCTGTCTCGGGACGGCTCGGTCAATGCTGCCTCGGCCATCGACGCACTCGAACGCGCGCATCGGTCTGTTACCGGGGTGAAACTGGAGCGCGAGGCGATCACCGCCACCACCGATGCTCGGTTCTTTGGGCTTTACGCAAATACGCCCGCGCTGGTCTATGGCCCACGGGCCGAAGCGATTCACGGATTCAACGAGCGTGTCGATCTGGACAGCATGCGCCGCGTGACCAAGGCCACCGCCATGTTCATCGCCGATTGGTGCGGAGTAGAAGAGAGTTAGGCGCCACGCAAATGCGGCAAAGACCTCCTGCTTCGGCTCAAGTTTTGGTCTCGCAGACATTGCCAAGGAACACGCGCAGCTGTCGAGATCGACACCTGCCGAGAGGAAAGGATGCACATGCTTTCTCCGGAACAAATTGACCAGCTGATCAACATTCGCCAGCATCTTCACCGCCACCCCGAAGTCTCTGGTGACGAGCGCGCGACAGCTGCCCGCATCACCTCGGAACTCATCTCTCTTGGCGCTGATCGTCTTTGGCAGGGACTTGGTGGGCATGGGGTCGCCGCCGAATTCAGAGGCGCTGAAGACGGGCCAACGGTTCTGCTGCGATGCGAGCTGGACGGCTTGCCGATCCGGGAGATCTCTGACTTGCCTTATAAATCCGAGATCGAGGGCAAGGGGCATCTCTGCGGCCATGACGGGCACATGGTCTCGCTGTTGGGCGTGGCAATGCGCCTTGCCAGACGGCCGGCCAAAGGGCGGGTAATCCTGTTATTCCAGCCCGCCGAAGAGACCGGGGCCGGTGCCAAAGCGGTGATCGCGGATCCTCGCTGGCCCGAGATACGACCGGACTATGCCTTTGCCTGTCACAATGTCCCCGGTCGCCCGCTGGGTGAGATCGGATTGCGGTCAGGGCCGGGAAATTGCGCCTCGCGCGGAATGAAGCTTCATCTCGAAGGCAAGAGCTCACACGCGGCGGCGCCGGAAGACGGACTCTCTCCCGGCGCGGCGATGGCTGGTCTGATGACCGCACTGCCTGCTCTGAGCAAGGGGCGGATCGGCGATGATGCTTTCGCCCTTGCAACCCTGACCCATGCCAAGCTTGGCGAACCGAGTTTCGGGATTGCGCCCGGAGACGGCGAGTTGCGTGTGACGCTACGCTCGATGACAAATGCGCGGATGGAGGCGCTGGTTCTCGACGCGCTGGCGCAGGTTGAGGCGCACTCCGATCGCCTCACGGCCGACATCTCGTGGCACGATGTTTTTCGATCGGTTGTGAATGACGAACAGGCCACGAGCATTGCGCGACATGCGGCAAGCATGCGTGGGATGGTTTGTTACGAAATGCCGATCCCCATGCGCTGGTCCGAGGATTTCGGGCGATTTGGTGATGATGGCGCAAAGGCTGCCCTGATGTACATCGGTGCGGGCGAGGACCATCCGCAGCTTCACAATCCAGACTATGATTTCCCCGACGCTTTGCTGCCTGTGGTAACGGACCTGTTCTGTAGCATTCTGCGCGAATTGCTCGGATTTCCGCAGAATTGACTATGCCAGCTTCTTACCCAGCCTCTTGGTGTACCATCCACCGTGACCGTATCTCGCGCAATCTCGAGCTTGCGCTTGGGCTCGTGCCCAACGGTCGCCGTTTCTGTGCGGTGTTGAAGGCGGACGCCTATGGGCACGGCATCATGCAGGTGGTGCCCCTTGTCCAAGAGCAGGGTGTGACCACTATTGGTATAACGTCGAACGCCGAGGCCGACGCCGTGCGCAAGGCCGGTTTCAAGGGCACCATTATCCGATTACGGGCGGCAACACCTTTGGAAATCGAGACGGCGCTTGAAAACCATGTCGAAGAGCAAGTCGCCTCGCTCAGCACCGCAGAACAGATCGCAGCGCTGACAGCCTCGGGCCGGTTCACCTCTCGCCTGCACCTTTCGTTGAACGCAGCAGGTATGGCGCGCGACGGTCTGGAGATCTCGACGACGAAGGGGCAAGACACGTGCCGCCAAATCATCGATACCGCGGGCAGCAGGATCGGTGGCATCTGCTCTCACTTCTCTTCGAACGCACCTGGGGACCTGCGGCAGAGCTCGGAGCTGTTTCAACAACAGGCCGCGTGGGTTCTTGCAAACAGCGACCTGAAGCGCGAACAAATTCTGGTGCATGCGGGCAGTTCACTGACATTGGTTTCTGGCGTCGACATCGACACGGACATGTATCGCTGTGGCGCCATTCTCTACGGCATTCTGAAGCCTGAGCTCGGCTTTCGTCCGACGATGGATGTCGAGGCCCGCGTGGTCAGCCTTCAGACGTATCCCGGCGGTGCGAGTGTCGGTTATGACCGGAGCAGCCATCTGGACCGCGACCGACGCTTGGCCTGTATCTCGATCGGATATGAGAACGGGTACCGGCGCCTAGTCCAAGGTGGCGGTGTCGTGGCGGTCCGGGACGCCTTGGCGCCGGTCCTGGGCAAGGTGTCGATGAACGCGATCGTCGCCGATGTCACCGATCTCGATCAGGTCGAAGTCGGCGATACGGTCCGTGTGTTTGGAGAGAGCAAAACAGCCACGATCCGACCGTCGATGGTGGAACGCCAGTTCGAGACAATCATGGCAGATCTTTATACCGACTGGGGTCAGCGAAACGCGCGGGTCTATCGCTGACCGCCTCCACTCCTCGACCGCCACTTACGCCGCGTATGTGGGTTGCCGAGCTTTGCTACGCTAGTCGACCTGTGCTAATCGCTCAGGCCATTCAGTGCAACTCAACTGACCAGCGTCATAGGTTGAAAGGGTGCGTCGGCACTTTCGACCGCTTTGTCGATCAGATGCATTGCTTCCAGTTTGGTGGAGGCACGCAAAGGGATTATGTCACCGATCCGGCACGAGATGCTATTGGTTGGTACACCATCACCACTCGTTGGCCTGACCAATTTTTCCAAACGGATACCCAGAGCCTGTAAATCCAGCAACTTGCCGCTGTCGAGTACGACCAGAAAGACACCGTTACCCCAGTATGTCGCCAGGCTCCGCGCACCATTGGTCGCCGATATGATCTCGCGACCGACCGAAGCCAAGGTCGATCGGAAAACCTCCGCGCTCGATTCCTGGAAGAGCTGTTCCACCTCTTCCAGTTTGATGGCCAGAATCGACGCATTGAGAGGGTGCGAAACAGCGATCTTGCGAACGTAGTTTTCGAACTCGGCCAATCCGTAAAAACCTGACACCGCATCAAGCAAAACAGGATCACTCAACTGGAAGCCATGCGCTTCCCTGCCCACGGTCTGCACATCTTGGAATGCTTCCATCGCCAGGATCGCGGCCTTTCGCTCTTCGGCCAGCCGATGGGCATCTGCAAGTCTTTGCTTGAGATCATCGAATTCGAAAGGCTTGGTCACATAATCCGAAGCGCCCACTTCGAATGCGTCGTCGATGTACTGCTTCTGAACCATCGCTGTGACCATGATTATGGGTGTAAAGCGATAATCTGGGAGATTGCGAACCTCTTCGCAAAGATCAATCCCGTTCATCTGAGGCATCTGCACATCAAAAAGCAGACATTCAAATGGTTTTGCCGCATCGCGCAGAATCTCAAGCGCTTCGCGTCCGTTCGGGGCGGTAACCACTTCATCATACCCGAAAACCGACAGAATCTGGGTCAACAGCTCCAGGATGCTCGGCTCGTCATCTACTGCTAGAATTCGCATAGTTTTACACCTGGGTTTTCGTATCGCTCGGACAACTCGCGATACGGGTACATTTTGAACCCGTTTTCCAACGGGTCCATCGCATTTTCATAGAACTGTCAGGCAAAAGCGGCAATTTAATGACCCACCGAAGGCAAGGGCAAGACTCTGCAACGCGGGCTTTTTCCTCGGCGTCACCGGTCCCAGAAGCATAAAGTTCGACCACCGAACAAAATTCTGAGGCCTCCAAGAGGCTGGAGTCGCACCTCAGGGTTGCTTTTTGCCCGAAGTTAACCTCAAATGGTTGTCAAGAGAGATGATGCGCCGCAATATACCGTTTCCCGTACAGAGACGACCAGTTCGTCGCTACTGTTCAAGTGCTAATTAGTCACACCCCATGTACAACCCGGAGGCGAAGGCACGCCGAAAGTAGACTTGAAACCTGTTTTCTTGGCAAAAAGACGGAAAAACAAGAGCAGAAAATGGACCAAACCTTTAGGCTGGTGGACCCATACCCCGCTGCGATGGTGTTTCCCGAGCTGGAACCCGTCGAGCGTAAGCTGTTGCGCCGCGACGTCCGGGAGCCTATCAAACGCCGGCTTCTCAGGAAAGAGCGTTCCATTGCACCACAGCCCAGGCAGTCGCGTGGCAGCATTCACGCGACCACCATGAGCTTTCGCAACATGCACGAGCATGGCAACCTGTTGACCAAGTATCTGGAAGCTCGGAAGTCAATCTTCATCGACCGCCTCCATTGGCATGTCGCCGAGGCAGACGGGATGGAATTCGATCAATATGACACGCCTGCCTGCCACTGGATCGTTCTACACGAATACGGAGAAGTCCTGGGCGGGGTGCGTCTGCTCCCGACAACTGCACGTTGCGGCATATACAGCTACATGCTGCGTGACGCCCAAAATGGCCTTCTTGCTGGCTTGCCCAGGGACGTCTTGTTTTTCGAAGCTCCCGTTAAACCTTCTGTCTGGGAAGCTACACGGTTCTTTGTCACTGATGCGGTTCCAACGGCACGCCGGGTGGACGTCCAACAGAAACTGTTCGACAGCATGGCGGTAACCGCTGCCAAGAACGGTGCAACGCGCATTCTTGGTATTGTTCCTGCCGTATGGTCGCGATGGGCACGTCGCCTGGGCGCTGGTGCGACGCCGATTGGAGCGCAGTTTTCGATCGACGGCACGACGAGCCAGTCGGTCCTGTTCAATACGCGCGATTACCTGACCTGACCCAGCCTAGAAATTGGCTCTGTTGCGCTTGCGCTTGAGCTAACGGGCAGTATCCCACGGGTTGCCGATCTATGCTTCGGTCAAACTGCGACCGCATTTCCGGCCCAATAGTTCCTCATTGATGCGGTAAATCAATGACCAGACAACACCAATGCAGTTTGACAAATGACAGCAATTGACTCGCAAAGGATTGAGCCGGCCCCTGAAATGCCGGTCGATCAGTTGCTTCAGAATATGAAGGACTACACTGCCATGAGCTTCGAGCTCATCTGGCAGCGGCAGGCTATTTTTCTCGCTACCACAATTCTTACCGCGTTTTTCTTCGACCCGTTCAACGCGGTTCTCTTCTACGCCACGATCATGATTTGCGAGGGGCAGGACCTGCTACTCGCCAAGCGTGTAGAGCGCTTGACCCGGCACCAGCGCAAGGCAATCGCAGAAACCTTGGTTTGGATCCTTCTGAACACGATACTGCATTCCGCGGCGATCTGCCTCTATGCTGTGTTCGTCGCATTCGAACAACCGTCTGGCGGACATTTTACACCGCTGTTTTTCCTGTTCGCGGCTGCCCTTTTCGCCGCAATGAACAACCACCAGATCGTCTGGGCGATGATCATCCGCCTGACCATGTACGGCATTTCCTTCATGGTTATTGTCGTCAAGGATATCTGGGTTGAACGGCCAGACCTGTCATCGGAATTGTGGTTGCATTTCTTTACCGTTGTCTTCGTGATGTATTTTCTGATCGACTGCGCCCTGGTTTTTCTGCGGCTCTACAGAACCAATCTTGCCCAGCTGGAAAAGCTGAAGGAAGAGCACGAGCGGACAAAGGCCGCCTACATTGCCAAGTCACAGTTTGTCTCGACGGTCAGCCACGAACTGCGCACGCCCCTAACCTCGATCAAAGGCTCTCTCGACCTGATCAACACCGGTGCTTTGGGCGAGGTTCCCGAAAAAATGCAGGGCCTAATCGACATGGCCAGCAAAAACAGCCGGCGATTGTCCACGCTGATCAATGACATCTTGGACATCCAAAAGATGGAGGCGGGTGAAATGGTCTATCGGATCCAGCCCGTGAACGTCCACTCTATTGTCAGCGAGTCCATCGCAAGCAATCTTGGTTATGCCAGCGCACATAACGTTAGTATCACCGAGGACTGCCCGGGCGAAACAGATCTATTCATCTCAGCCGATGCATCAAGATTGATGCAAGTCCTGTCCAACATGATCTCGAATGCGGCAAAGTTCTCGTTCGAGGGCGGCACCGTCACTGTCGGGTTTAAGAAGATGGGCGAACGCGTCCGCATTTACGTACAGGACCAAGGTATCGGGATTCCAAGTGGCAGCCGCGACAAGGTTTTTGATCGCTTTTCTCAGATAGACTCTTCGGATGAACGGCACGCGGGTGGTACGGGCCTGGGCATGAACATCTCAAAAGAAATTGTCGAGCATTTCGGCGGCCTTATCGACTATGAAAGCACGCTGGGCGCAGGGTCGACCTTTTTCGTAGAGTTTGCTCTACTTGCCGAGGAGACGCTGGCCGAAACCATACGGAGACGCGGTTAAGCGCCCCCTCGATACCCGGTGCCACATGCGCAAGACCCGGTGACGATTGCGCGCGGCAGTTTCTGGCCCTTCTTCCGCTGGTCTGACAGTTTTCACCACCCTGAGTGAACATGTCGCTTCTTTGCAATTTGCCAATCCCAAGGGAGCCCAACCACCCGTTTGCTTGATACCGAGACTTCGGACCGGCAGTGCCCCGCTGAGCCGCCACTCGTTACGTTAGTTGCAGCTATCGGACTTTCCTCAAACGACTACGCATTATCCAGGCCTGCAACCTCGTCCCGGTCGTTGCCGTTCTGAGACACAAAGGACCTGTTGCGCGCGCGAAAGCATGTGCAAGGTTTCAATCCTTTGCACCGCAGGGATACTGGTTTGGCATCTAGGCTGTCTTTTGTCGGATGCGGGGTGTTCGTGTTCAGTGTTCTTTCGGTAGGAAAGCTCGGGGGTCCGGGGGCCGATTGGCCCCTTTGGCATACCAATAACGAAAGGTGCACAGCGTGTGATCGCGCGGCTGCCTGAACGGGACGGGAACCAAAACGGTGGACAAGAAACAAAGCAACCAAACGCCGGTCTCGGCCAGACTTGCGGAAAAACCTGTTGGACTGCTTCAGTTCGCCAAATCGGCAGGCCGCAACATGCTCGAAGTCATTCCCGCAGAAACGCTGACCCAAACCTATGTCAAGGGTCCGCTCAATATCCATTACTTCTGCGATCCCGAAATGGTAACGGATCTTCTCGTGGGACAGGGGCGTTCCTTTCCGAAAGCGAAGTTCACCAAGGACATCATCGGCTCTGCCGTTGGCAACGGTCTTATCCTCTCGGAAGGAGAAAAGTGGCGGCAACAAAGAAGGCGTTACTCTCCACTCTTTGCAGCTCGAAACCTTCCGACCCTGGCCCGCTATTTTGCGGAAACGGGCGACGAGGTCGCAGAGTCCCTGGCTGAGCACGAAGGGCCGGTAGATGTTGCGCAGGTCGCGCCGGCGTCGACCTTGACGAATATCTCAAGGGTGATCTTTTCCGGCAATGAAGAGGTCAGCTCTGAACAGATCCGCGTCGGATTGATCGCATATTTCAAATATATCTCCGATATCTCTCTTTTTGACCTCATGGGGCTTCCCAAATGGCTCCCGCGAAAGAAATGGCTGAGCAGCAAAGCCCCCGTCACAAAAATGCGTGATTTGGCACGAAAGGTGATCGAGCAGCGTCGCGCAGAGGACCGTGACGTTCCCCGCGACTTCTTGGATTTCATGATCGAAGCGCTCAAGACCGATTTCGAGGACGCCGAGACAACGATCGACAACTTGCTGACCTTTGTCGTAGCGGGGCATGAGACCTCGGCCAACGCGATAAGCTGGGGGCTCTATCTGCTTGCGCTAAATCCAACTGAGCAGACAAGAATTCGCGAAGAGATATTATCTGTCCGCCCAAAGGGTGAGATAACCTTCGAAGACTTGCAGCAGCTTCCGTTGTTACGGGCGCATATTAGGGAAACACTGCGTCTCTATCCTTCGGCAGCGTTTTTCGCGAGGGATGCGTCAGAAGAGATCACAGTAAAGGGTATCAAGATAAAAAGGGGTGATGCCTTGTTCTTTCCCGTTTACTCGCTGCATAGAAACCAGCAGCTTTGGGACGATCCCGATCAGTACAGGCCGGAACGGTTTCTTGGTACTTCGCTTCCGCGCGGACAGTACATTCCCTTTGGTGATGGCCCCAGGATCTGTATCGGTGCGCAGTATGCTGAAACCGAAATCATGGTCTTGATGGCTTCTGTCTTGCGGCGCGTCGAATTCTCGCTTTCATCCCAGCCACTACCTGAACCGGTCCTGACATTCACAATGCGCTCTAGCGGCCCGCTGGTTTTGAACGTCAAAGCAGTTTCCAATGCTAATTGACGGTGTTCCTAGTGCCATGGCGCCAAACCACGTTTCACTTCTGCGCCAGGTAACAGTCCTTTCCGAACAGTTCGAGCATGACACGTTCATAAACACGGCGGCGCTCCTTTTCCTGCTCCACCGGTTCAAAGTACTCGTCAGTCGCGACCGGCGTATCAGCGTCGTTACGTAGAGACAGTTCTCGGGCGTCGACGTTCGCAATTGCCTTGTTCAGCGCAGAGAATGCCCCTGCCTTTGACAGCGATCGCAGTGACACACGCTCTCCGACCAGCGCACGCAACCAGCCAGAGGCGCGGCGATTGCCCAGTATTGTCTGGAACACTTGGTTCAGTCGCTCCTCGCTGGGCAGCGCATTGGTCGCCTCCTTGCCATGTGTGACCAGCAGAAAAACACCGCTGCCTCTGTAGGAGAAAATAGCCTCTGCATCTTTTGTGGTTTTCTGAATTGCGGCGCCGATATCGGTAATCGCGCGCCGAAAATCCCCGCAGTTACTCAAGTCGAAATAGAACTCGGCATCTTGCAGTTTGACAGCGGTTGCCCAGGCATCGAACAGCCGACCGCGGGACAACTGCTCAATGTAGTTGTCAAACTCCACATATCTCAGGGCCCGGTTCAAACCTTCGATTGTCAGGGGATCTTCCAGATTGAACTGCTGGTTATAGTCGAGTTCTTCGCGCAGATGCTGCGCCGACTCCATGGTTTTTTGCGCCTTAAGACGCTCTTGAACCAATAGATGCGCCGAATTGATCCGGCTACGTAATTCGAGAAAATCGAAGGGTTTTGTCACATAGTCGGTGGCGCCTTCAAGGAAGGCTTCTTCGACGTATTTACGATCACTCATCGCCGTAAGCATGATCACTGGGGTTTCGGAGTATCGCGGAACGCTGCGGATCCGGCGCAACAGTTCGATGCCGTTCATGTTCGGCATCTGGATATCCAGCAGAAAACACTCGAAAGGAACCTCGGCCGACTCCACGAGCTTGAGAGCGCTCGCTGCGGAACTGGCCGCCGTGGCCTTGCAGTTTCCAAAAGAGTCCAACGCGGTCTTGAGTAGTTCAAGAATGCTCGGCTCGTCATCAACGATCAAAACCTTTAGAGCCCGCTGCTTCAGAGCGCGGAGTTCGAGCTTCTTTTGAAACTGATCTCTGCCAGGATTTGAATGTTTCATCAGTTGGCAACCGATAATTGTTGAGGTTTATTGAATATTTTTAGGTAACGACTGGGTCAAAACAGTGGCGCTTGCTAAGAAAAATCGAGAAAATGTGGCCAATGTTGGGAAATATTTGGGCGGCGGTTTCCATCCACCACCCAATACCCGAAAATCGCCCTGATTGTCTCCACTTCAGCCAGAAAAGCTCTCAAAGCAGTTGCTCCCCCAGACTCATTGTTCTGGTAGAGAATCGGGACACGCCTTTATGCCAGCCTTGGAGCATTCATTGACCATAGCGTCAAGCTCTTTGCCGCAAACGCAAAACAACTTTAGCCTGTTTCATGCCTTGTCCGGTCTTCGTAAGAACTGGCGCAACGCGATCAGTCATCGGTGACGACATCGGTTGGCGACCGACCGAGGAACTGCAAGCAATCAGATGCCAGGGCGAACAGTTCGGTGGGGCAACAACTCATTTGCATTTGACACTCGAAGTACACCCGGCGTGCAGCGCCTGGTAGAGTGCCAGACACGCCGCGCCCCTCCACCATCGAACCATGGCAAGCGGCCCATCGGTGCGGCGGTTGGCGTCAGATGAGAGGGTGGGATCGTGGGCAACATAACCCACCCTACGGTTGTAGCGGATCAGGTGACCCTGATCAACAGCACGACCGCAAGGACCGCGCAGGTCAGCCCGGCCATTTCGCGCAACCGCATAGGATCGCCATAGACCAGCGCCCCGACCGCGCAGAGCGCGACCAGGCTAAACATCGTGTAGGCCACGCTGGCTTGCATGAGCGAGACATATCGCATGGACAGAAACCAGATGACCGCCGAGGCGACGTAAAGCGCGCTGGCAAGGCCGACCTCGGGCGAGGCGGTTTCGGCACCATTGACCGAAGCCTGTTTCAATATGACATCTGCGATGATGATGACGGTCGCGCAAATCAGAACAAGGCCGTAACCGGCGGCAATCTGTACCATGGAAACTCCTGACGGTAGAATTCGTCGAAAAATTCGGCCCCAAGGCCGGGAAATTGGAAATGCCTCAGTCTAACCGACAGAGGGGCAAGCCCAAAGTCCGGATTTCCCTGCTTTGCGGGACAGACAGGGACATGCCGGCGCCGTCAAACGGCGCTCGGTCGCCCAGATTGCGCGGGGGACACAATCGCTGTCGCCGATCCCTGCGGGATCGCCGGTGCCGAGGGCCAAGGCATTGCGCAGGGTGGCAAAAGCACCGGGCTGGCCCAGCGCGTCCCGGTCCCTGGCAAGGGCAAGGCCCCGCAGCAGGCAGAGGATCGGGGCAAGCAATCTCGTAGGGTGGGCAGTTTACCCACCCACGCAGCGGGTGGAGGCAATACTCGATGGTGGGATGGTGGGCAGGGCTGCCCAGCCTACGGTTACTTTTCACGGACAGAACATGCACGGGCGCGCCAAACGCTAAGATAGTAGGCTATCGACGACAGAAGCACCTCTGCTTCTCTTGGATCGTGCCGCGTTGAACGACTTGAAGGCATCTGAAGCACTTCCTTTATCACCGAAAGCGTATCGTCGAGCGTTTCAAGCAACCAGCTCTCATAGTAGCCGGAGAGCATTGGTCTTGGGTGAGCGAGAAAGTCACGCATTTTCTTCAAGTGACTAACCCCGCGGCTTGGACGCTCTAAACTGTCAATATTGCTCGCTCTAACTCTTGCATTAGATCCCAGATTTGCGCGCTCGAGCAACTTACCTATTCCTGCCAGGTTTTCTTTGGAGGATTTTTCACAGAGAGCCTCGAAGTCCGGTGATGATGAAGCCTGTCCTGTTCCATAAAATTTGTAAGCTTCGGCTTCGAACTTATCGTTGAAGACGCCAAAGCCATCTGTTCGCGTCAGTTTTTCGATCAGGATAGCGTAGAGTGCGTCATGTAAGCCGACGACGATCCAGCGAACACTGTTTTCGTCCTTAAGTTTTTGGCGGAGGTGGTGATCCACCATTTGAAGACAACCAGTAAAATGCACGCCTTCATTGTAAACGATAAGTGTAGCCATTAATCCTCACCGCCCCCGTCGCCTCACATTCCCGCCCCGCTGCCCGGGCCTGCCCGCCGTCGACCGCCCCTTGGACTTCACCGCCTCTTCCGAGGCTTTCTCGACCGCCCATTGCCGGGCCATGGGGTCGTCGGCGATGGCGAGGTCCACCGCTTCGAGCCGCTTGACCTCGTCGCGTAGACGCGCGGCCTCTTCGAATTCGAGGTTCTCGGCGGCCTTGCGCATGTCGGCGCGCAACCCGTCCAGCACCGCCTCGAGATTGCCGCCATGCAGCGGCTTGTCGATCTTGGCCGTCACGCGGGACATGTCGGTGTCGCCCTGGTAGAGGCCGGCCAGCACGTCCTCGACATTCTTTTTCACCGTCGCGGGGGTGATCCCGTGCGCCTCGTTGTAAGCGATCTGCTTGGCGCGGCGGCGGTCGGTCTCGCCCAATGCGCGCTCCATGCTGCCGGTGATGCGGTCGGCATACATGATGACGCGGCCATCGGCGTTGCGGGCGGCGCGGCCGATGGTCTGGATCAGCGAGGTTTCCGAGCGCAGGAAGCCTTCCTTGTCCGCGTCCAGAATGGCGACCAGGCCGCATTCGGGGATATCCAGCCCCTCGCGCAGCAGGTTGATGCCCACCAGCACGTCAAAGGCGCCCAGGCGCAGGTCGCGCAGAATCTCGATCCGTTCGATCGTGTCGATGTCGGAATGCATGTAGCGCACGCGGATGCCCTGTTCGTGCAGGTATTCGGTCAGATCCTCGGCCATGCGTTTGGTCAGCGTGGTGACAAGGGTGCGATAGCCGTTGGCGGCCACCTTGCGCACCTCGTCCAGCAGGTCGTCGACCTGCATGCTGACGGGGCGGATTTCGACCTGCGGGTCGAGAAGACCGGTGGGGCGGATCACCTGTTCGGTAAAGACGCCGCCCGATTGCTCCATCTCCCAGGATGCGGGCGTGGCAGAGACAAAGACCGATTGCGGGCGCATGGCGTCCCATTCCTCGAACTTCAGCGGTCGGTTGTCCATGCAACTGGGCAGGCGGAAGCCGTGTTCGGCCAGCGTGAACTTGCGCCGGTAGTCGCCCCGGTACATGCCGCCGATCTGCGGCACCGAGACATGGGATTCGTCGGCGAAGACGATGGCATGGTCGGGGATGAATTCGAACAGCGTTGGCGGTGGTTCGCCGGGTGCGCGCCCCGTCAGGTAGCGGGAATAGTTCTCGATCCCGTTGCAGACACCGGTCGCCTCGAGCATTTCCAGATCGAAATTGGTGCGCTGTTCCAGCCGCTGCGCCTCCAGGAGCTTGCCCTCGCCCACCAGCTGGTCGAGCCGCTGGCGCAGCTCTTTCTTGATACCGATGATGGCCTGCTGCATCGTCGGCTTGGGTGTGACGTAGTGGGAATTGGCGTAGACGCGGATCTGGTCGAACGTGTCGGTTTTCTGGCCGGTGAGGGGGTCGAACTCGGTGATCGCCTCCAGCTCCTCGCCGAAGAACGACAGTTTCCAGGCGCGGTCCTCGAGGTGGGCGGGCCAGATCTCAAGACTGTCGCCGCGCACCCGGAAGCTGCCCCGCTGGAACGCCTGATCGTTGCGGCGGTATTGCTGGGAGACCAGATCGGCGATGATGTGGCGCTGGTCGTATTCGCCGCCGACCTTGAGGTCCTGGGTCATGGCGCCATAGGTCTCGACCGAGCCGATACCGTAGATGCAGGAGACCGAGGCGATGATGATCACATCGTCGCGTTCGAGCAGAGCCCGCGTGGCCGAGTGGCGCATGCGGTCGATCTGTTCGTTGATCTGGGATTCCTTTTCTATGTAGGTGTCCGAGCGCGCCACATAGGCCTCGGGCTGGTAATAGTCGTAATAGCTGACGAAGTATTCGACCGCGTTATCGGGGAAGAAGCCTTTGAATTCGCCATACAATTGCGCCGCCAGCGTCTTGTTGGGGGCCAGGATGATGGCGGGGCGCTGGGTTTCCTCGATCACCTTGGCCATGGTGAAGGTCTTGCCCGTACCGGTCGCGCCCAAGAGGACCTGATTGCGCTCGCCCTCGTTGACACCCTGCGAGAGTTCCGCGATGGCGGTGGGCTGGTCGCCCGCCGGCTGGAACTCGGTCTGCATGACGAACCGGCGGCCGCCTTCGAGCTTGGGGCGCGCCTTCACGTCCGGCGCGGGGGCATGCATCAGCGCCTCGGACTTGTCGGAATGGGCATAGGGCATCGGGGGGATTCCTTTCGCCCCCGATCTTGGTCCGTTTTTGTTCCGGTTCAAGGGGGTGTGGCGGGCTGATGCCGGAAACTGGCATCAGCCGGGCGCGGTCTCGTCGGGAATGGTGGAGAGAAAATCCTCGATCTCGCGCAGCGCCCTGGGCCATTCGGGGTCGTAATCGGGCATGGTGTTGTTGGCGGTGTCGAGGCTGACAAAGCGCGCGTTGCGGATACCGGCGGCCAGGCGCTGGCCCTGATCCTTGAAGTGCAGCCGCTCGCGGTCGGAATGCAGCACCAGCGCGGGGCAGCAAATGTCGGGCAGCAGCGGTTCGATATCGACCACGTCGACGGAATCACCAACGCGCAGGTAATCCGCATGGGTCATCGCCATCTTGATGAAGCGGGCGTATCTGTCCTGATCCTGCGGGCTGGATTCGGGGAAGAAGGCCTGGGCAAACAGGTGCCGGCCCGAGGGATACCCGTCGTCCCAGCTGTCCCGCGACAGATCCATCATCGCGTGCCCCAGCGCCAGGTCCTGCGGCCGGTTTCGTTTGCCCAATCCCTTGACGAAACCGCTCATCAGGATCAGGCTGGATACCCGATCGGGGTGGCGTGCCGCAAAGGCCGCGGCGACCGCCGCCCCCAGCGATACGCCGAACACAGGTGCCCGTTCCAGGCCCGCTGCGTCGAACATCGCTTTCAGATCGTCGACAAAGCGGTCGAACGACACATCCTGAACGCCCCGGTCCGACAAGCCGTTGTTGCGCCCGTCGCACCGGATCAGCCGATAGTGGTTGCTCAGATGAGGCAGCCACCCATCCATCGGGTTCTGCGTCCAGTCGTATTCCAGATGCTGCACCCAGTTGGGCGCCTTGACCAATGTCCGGCCCTTGCCGGTTTCGGTCCAGGCGATGCGGGTTCCGTCCCGCGAGGTGGCAAAGCGGATCACCTGCCGCGCGGATTGCCGCGCGCGTTCGGCTTGGTCATCTGCGCCCGACAGGTCGAGCGACAGGACTTCGAGCGGGGCAGAAAGCCCTTTGAGGCTCATAGCGCCTTCGGATTTCAGTGGAATGCCGACGGTGCCGCCCGCGATCTGGCGGGTCACGCGGCTGATGAGGCAGCCACCGGGCGGTGCGGCCGCCTGAAGCCGCGACGCGATGTTGACCGCGTCGCCGAACACATCCTCGCCATTGATGGTGACGTCGCCCACATGCACGCCCGCGCGCAGCTGCACCGGCTTGCCCAGCATCGCCTTCTGAATGGCGTGGGCGGTGGCAATTGCCTCGGTCGCGGTGCCAAAGCGCACCAGCGCGCCATCGCCCATCAGCTTGAAGATGCGGCCATTGCCGATCTTCACGCTTGGGCGGATGACCTGCTCGAAGATCTGGTTGAGTTCGGCCATCGTGGTGTCGGGGTTCGCGGCCATACGGGCAGTGAACCCCACCACGTCAAGCGAGAGTATGGCCGCGATCTGTCTTGCCATGTGGACGGGTCCCCGATCCGGCGCACCCTTGCACCAACTCGGATTAGGACGTGGAAGGGCCTGCCTGTCCAGTGTCTTGGTGCGCGGTGGACGCGTCGCCGGGGCGGGTGAGCTTGCTCAGCAGATCCGCCAGGCGGCGCGCCTCGCCTTTGGCGAGGTGAGCGCCGATGGCCTGTTGCATGGCGGCGGAATAGACCACCCACATGGCGGCGCGCACCCGCGCGCCTTCGGGCGTCAGCACCAGAACCTGCCCGCGCCCGTCCTCGTCGCAAGCGCTGCGGGTCAGGTGCCCGGCGCGGGCCAGCCGGTCGACCAGCCGCGACACGCCGTATTGCGGCAGCAGCAGCCGGCCCTGCAATTCGAAGGGCCGCAGGCCATCTGGCCCGGCCTGTTCCAGCTCCCACAGGATGTCGTAACGGTCGAGCCCCGGCAGGCCCGCCGATTTCAACGCCGCCTCGACATGGGTCAGTATGGCCTTGTGCGCACGGGCCAGCGGCAGCCAGACGGCAAAGGGATCGGGGGTGGGTTTGCTCATGTGGAGAAAGTAAATGCATGTGCATTGACTTTCAATCAAGAATATCCAGATCATCTACATGCAACTGCATCCACATGAGGTTCCCATGACCGACCCGCATCTGATCAGCCATCACCTGTGCCCCTATGTGCAGCGCGCGGTGATCGTGCTGAGCGAAAAGGACATTGCCCACAAACGCAGCTATATCGACCTGTCGAACAAGCCCGACTGGTTCCGCGCCCTGTCACCGCTGGGCCGGGTGCCGGCGCTCGAAACCGGCGGCAGGGTGCTGTTCGAAAGCCAGGTGATCGCCGAATACCTGGACGAGATCACCCCCGGCTCGCTGCACCCTGACGACCCGCTGGAAAAGGCGCGGCACCGGGCGTGGATCGAATATGCCTCGGCCACGCTGGCCGAGATCGCGGGGTTCTATAACGCCCCCGATGCCGCGACCTTCGAGAGCCGCAGGCAGGCCCTGCGCGACCGGCTGGCGCGGGTGGCGCCCGAAGTGCAAGGTCCGTTTTTCGCGGGCGAGCGGTTTCACATGATCGACGGTGTCTGGGGTACGGTGTTCCGCTATCTCGACACATTCGAGGCGATCGGCGCGTTTGGCTTGATGCCCGATGACACCGGCATGGCGCGCTGGCGCGCAGCGGTGGCAGCGCGCCCTTCGGTCCGGGATGCCCCGCCCGAGGGCTATCCAGCGCGGCTGCTGGCGTTCCTGCGAGCACGATCCTCGCATCTGGGAGAGCTGGCGCGGTCCATGGACGGGAAAGCTTTACAGGAGGCCACGATCCCATAGACTTGTACGACACGACAGGGAGAGCCGATGCACAGCCAGCTTGCCGTCCTGATGTTCGCTGATATCGTCGGCTATTCCGCTATGATGGAGGCCGATCAGCAGCAGACGATCGACGCGGTCCGAGGCCTGCGAGTGGACATGCTGGAGCCTGTTGTCGCAGCCCATTCGGGCCGCGTTCTGAAACGCCTTGGCGACGGCTGGATCATCTCTTTCAGCAGCGTCGCCGCCTGCGTCGACTGCGCGATGAATATACAGAGAAAGCTCCAGGCCGGGACCCCGCTGAAACTGCGAATCGGCGCCCATATCGGTGAGATCGTCTCGGATGGCGAGGATTTCTATGGCTCGGGACTGAACATCGCGCAGCGGATCGAGGCCGAGGCACCCCCTGGCGGGCTGATGATATCCGAAGACCTGTTCCGGCAATTGTCCGGCCCGCTGGCAAGTGACCTCAAGGATGCCGGTACCTTCCGGCTGAAAAACATCGCCCAGCCGGTGCGGCTGTATCAGTGGCGGCCCAAGCACAAGCGCAAGATCGACCCGGACCAGATCACTTCGATCGCGATAGCCGCCATCGAATACGCCCCGCTGGATGCCGAAACCGCCGCACTGGCGGGCGACCTGCACGATCAGCTGGTGATCCGCCTGTCCCGGCGGCAGGGTGTCGTCGTGCTGGACGCCGCGAACCGGCCTGTCGAGAACGCCACCTATGACCTGCGCAGCAGGCTGCGCGTCGCGGGCGGGCGCGGGCGGTTGAGCCTGTCACTGGTCCTGCGCTCCGAAGGGCGGCCGGTCTGGTCCGAAAGCTATGACCGCGAAACGGCCGACATTTTCGATTTCTGCGACGTGGTGCTGGAACGCGCCGAGGCCGATCTGCGCATCCAGACCAACGCCTTTGACGGCGACCGCCTGGCCCATATCCCCGAAGAGGAGCTGAGCGTCTCGGAACTGCGGGCGCGGGCGGCCAATGCCTATTACCGGCTGACCTACGAGGACTGGATCGACGGTCTGCGACTGATGAAACGCGCGATCCGGATGAACCCGCGCGACGGCGTGTCGCTGGCGATGCGCACCGAAGCCGAGATCATGACGCATTCCGCGCGCTACAGGCGCCTGTCCCAGGACCTGCTGACGGAGCTGGCAGACGACCTTGATACCGCGATCGAACAGAACCCCGGCAGCGACTATGTGTTCTGGACACGCGGTCTCTATCGGATCAACTGCCTGTCGGATGTGGCGGGCGCGCGTGCCGATCTGATCCGAAGTCGCGACCTGAACCCGGCCTATGCCGAAAGTCACGAACTCGAAGCGCATATCCTGATGGTAGAGGGAGAGTTCGATCAGGCCGCCGAGAAGTTTGGACTGTTGCTGCAACGGCAGGTGCACAATCCGATGATCCCGTATCGACGCTTCTTGCGCGCGGCGGCCTATTATTGTGGCGGCCGCTATGATCTGGCCGCCGAGGATGCACGTCTTGCGGCGGATACCCGACCCAAGGAACGGGCGATGTATGTCCTGCGCGGGCTCGCCTTGCAGGCCGACGGCAAGACCGAGGCCGCCCAAAGCGTGTTCCAGCGCGCGGCGGGGCTTGCGCCACAGCCCAATATCTGCTCGCGCTGCCCCGTCCTACCGGCGTCACACCAACATCTGGCCGATGCGCTGGCGAGCGCGGTCCGTAGCCCACAGGGGCAACTGGACGGGTTGGAGACCTGAGGTCGCTTTCCACCCCACAAAACGCCGGTGTCCAGCGACGCCCCGAGATTCTTTTGCTGTTTCAGGCGAATTCCCTTGATTTGTGTGCCACAAGGGACCATGTCCAGCATGCTACGTATTTCTATCTCGACCTACTGTTCTCCAATATGGCCACAGTCCTCGATTTCGAACTGACAGGCCGGGTTGCCGCATTCCGCGGGCAACGAAACATAATGGAGACATCACAATGGCCAATGGCACTGTGAAATGGTTCAACGCAACTAAAGGCTTCGGCTTCATCGCGCCCGAGGGCGGTTCCAAGGACGTGTTCGTGCACATCACCGCACTGGAACGCGCCGGCATTCGTTCGCTGGATGACGGTCAGAAAGTGACCTTCGACCTGGAATCCGGCCGCGATGGCCGCGAGAGCGCGACCAACCTGCAACTGGCCTGAGCCGGTTCAACCACCGGACACATGCGCCGGTGGTTTTCGCGAGTTTATGAGGAAGCCCCCAAGCGGGGGCTTTTTCTTTGCCGGGCCGATCCCGGCGCCTTCAGCTGTCCGCAAGCAGACCGGCCTTTTCCAGTCCCTGCAAAATCAACCGCTCGTGGGCGGGGTCGGTCAGGGTCAGCCGGGCCAGCCGCGTCCGGATGTCGAATGCCGGATTGATCTCCAGCATCTCCTGCCAGACCTGACGCGCCTCCTCCACCTCGCCCAGATGCCCCAGCGCCGAGGCCAGCCAGGCGCGCCCGATATCGGTGTCCTTCACCAGGAAGACCCGTTCCTTCAGAAACAGTGCCGCGGTCTCGAAGCTGCCCTTGAGGAAATGGGCCATGGCGAGGAATTGCATGAACTGGTGCCGGAACGACGGATCCAGCCGGATCGCGCGTTCGAGATGTTCGATCGCATCGTCGAGCTTGCCCTGGGCGATCTCGATCTCGCCCCGTGTGAACCAGCCCATCGCGTAATCCGCGCTTTTGGCCATGGCCCGGTCCAGCGCCGGCAGGGCTTCGTCCAGTTTACCCTGCCACCGCGAAATGGCGGCATAGGCGTTGTTGGGCCAGATATTGTCCGGGCCAAGCTCCAGGCTGCGCCGCACCAGGGTGTCCGCTTTTTGCATCGCCTCTTCCGAAGGCGCGCCAGACCAGTGGTTGTGATAGTCCAGCAGGTGCATGAGGGCCAGCATGCCATAGGCGTCGGCATAGCCGGGGTCGCGGGCAATCGCGCGCTCACCATAGGCGACGGCCTTGCGCCAGCCTTCGGCATTCATGCCGGGAAAGAACAGGAAGCCGCGCATGCGCATGTAATCTTCATGCGCCTCGATATTCGATGTGCCGACATCGGCGATATTCGCTCGTTCGCGAGAGGATAGCGACACCTTCAGCGCCTTGACGATTTCCAGCGTCACCTCGTCCTGCACCGCGAAGATATCGGTCAGGTCCCGGTCGTAGCGGTCGGCCCAGACATGGCTGCCGTCTTTGGTGTCGATCAGCTGGGCAGTGATACGCACGCGCTGGCCCGCACGCCGGACGCTGCCTTCGAGAACATGGGTGACACCCAGCTCGCGCCCGACCACCCGCAGGTCGATGGACCTGCCCTTGTAGGCAAAGCTGGAGTTGCGGGCGATGACGGTCAGGCCCGAGACCTTGGACAGGTCGGTGATGATATCCTCGCTGATCCCGTCCGAGAAATACTCCTGCTCGGGGTCGCCCGACATGTTGTCCAGCGGCAGAACGGCGATGGCATAGCCGGGTTCGTGCGGTTTTTCGGGTATTACAGTTCCCCTTGGCAGCGGCGGGGCATCCTGCGGATGCCAGTGATAGACGCGCAAGGCGCGGTCGATGTTCTTGACCGAGACCTGCCCGCCGTCCTGAAAGGTGATCCCGAGACGACCGCCAACGCTTTCCTGCACCACCGAAGAGACGCAAACGCCGCCCGGCTGCGCCAACTGCTCCAGCCGGCTAGCGACGTTGACGCCATCGCCAAAGATGTCGTCATCCTGCAGGATGACGTCGCCCAGGTTGACGCCGATCCTGAGGGAGATTCCCCCGGCGTCGTCCATGTCGGCCATGGTTCGCTGGATCTCGGTGGCGCATTGCACGGCATTGGACACGCTCAGGAATTCAACAAGCGCACCATCGCCCATCAGCTTGACGATACGACCGTTGTGGCGGGAAACGCAGGGGTCGAACACCTCGCGCCGGTGCCGGTTCAGCGCGTTCAGGGTCGCGGATTCGTCCTCGGCCATCAGCCGCGAATATCCGACGATATCAGCGGCCAGAATGGCAGAAAGGCGTCGGGATACCCGTTCATTGTCCATGCTTGATTGGTAGGACAGATCATCGGGCCGGTCTAGCTGGCTGTGCAAAAACGGTTCGTGCAAATCTATCCGAAGGAGGGTCGGGTCCGGGCTGCCATTCTCGGCGCGGTGCAAGGCGTTGGCGCCTAGCATCAGGCGACGAGCGGTCGCGGAAATCGGCCTTGCCCGAGCCCGTCGATGCGCGCATATAGGAACCAGCCGAAGACGACGGAGTACATGATGCGCGCACGGATCTACCAGCCCGCCCGGAATGCCATGACCTCGGGCATGGCCAAGACCCGCAAATGGGTTCTGGAATACGCCCCCGGTTCGGCACGTGAGGTCGATCCGCTGATGGGTTGGACCTCGTCCAGCGACACGCAGTCCCAAGTCCGGCTTCGGTTCGACACCAAGGAAGAGGCGCTGGATTACGCAAAGTCGCACGGGATCGAGGTTACTGTTACCGAGCCGCACAAGCGCAAGCCCAACCTGC
Organism: Ruegeria alba; assembly: GCF_022321465.1. Taxonomy (NCBI): domain Bacteria; kingdom Pseudomonadati; phylum Pseudomonadota; class Alphaproteobacteria; order Rhodobacterales; family Roseobacteraceae; genus Ruegeria; species Ruegeria alba. Next base: position 115,756 of record NZ_JAKOEM010000002.1, read on the forward strand.
GCGCACGCGGCTATGGCGAGAATTTCGCGACCGACCGGCGCGGCCCCTGGACCCACTGAGGGCGCTTTGTCCGAATTCACCATAGAGCGGGCCAGCCCATCCGCACCCGAGGCGGCGGCGCTGATCGCGCGGCACGTGGCGTTGATGGCGTCTCAATCACCCGAGGAAAGCTGTCATGTGCTGGATGGCAGTGGACTGGACAGCCCCGACGTGGCGTTTTTCCTGCTGCGCCAGGCGGGCCCCGCAATTGGAATGGGCGCGCTCAAAACCCTTTCGGGCGGCGCGTTGGAGCTGAAATCCATGCATACCCTGGTCGAGGCGCGCGGCACGGGCGCGGGACGCGCAATGCTCGAATTCCTGCTCGACCATGCCCGCAACCAAGGCGCCTCCGGCATCTATCTGGAAACCGGATCGACCGATGATTTCCTGCCGGCCCGGCGTCTTTATGAAACCTATGGTTTCGCCGAATGCGGCCCCTTCGAAGGGTATGCCGAGGATCCCTGGTCCACCTTCATGACCCTCGATCTGCGCGGGGCCGCTTGACCCCCCATGTCTGCGTGGCATAACAGGCGCCAAGTGGTCCCATAGCTCAACTGGATAGAGCAGCTGACTTCTAATCAGCAGGTTCGGGGTTCGAGTCCTCGTGGGATCGCCATTATTCCTTGGCGCGGATGTGTATCCCGAAGCGAGCAAGACCGCTTCGGGACAGGTTTCTCACTTGCGGTGAATGGCGTTGATCTTGGTGATTCCGTCCTCGCCCGCGCTTTCGAAAACGATATGGACTTCGTCCCCGGCGGCCAGATCCTCTGGAATCTCGTCAACGAATTCCAGCGACCAGATGGTCTTGTCCTCAAGAACGATCAGGCTATCGACCCGGTCGAAGGCCAGGATAGTACCGGTCACCTCGTCAGCCAGAACAGGGATCGCGGTGGATAGCAGGGTTGCAGCAAGGATAAGGCTGCGCATGGGGGTGCTCCTTTGAGCATGGGTTGAAACCAGGTGATAGATGTGGTGACGCAAGGCAGGGCACAAGTACGGAGCCATTGTTTATTGTTGCAATTATTTCAAGTACTTAGAATAACTTCCCGATCCTGACCTTTGCGCGCCATGCCGCCGCCATATTCAGGTGTCACGATCCACCCATGACCGAGTTGCAAGCCATCCGAGAGGCGCTCTATCCCGAGGCCTCGAAAAAGCAGACCCGGCGCCAGCGCCGGGCAGAACGGACCCGTGCAAAGGCGTTGTCGCCCCTGCGCATCCTGTTGTTGTTGGCCAGCCTGCCGGTGATCGCGGGATCGACGGCCTTTGGTGTCTACATTCGTACCAGCCCCTATCCGCCAGAACTGGCCTTGCGCCATATCGCTGCGCTGGCCGGGTGCGAAGTCGCGGCTCTCGCGGGTCTGCCAGAGGCGCGGCGCGGCGAACCTGGCTATCACCTGCGTAACGACGCGGATCTGGACGGTGTCGCCTGCGGCACCACGCTGGCCTCGGCCAGCATGGAGGCTCAGGTCCCTGTGCAGCACGCGCCCGGACAGGCGAAATTTGTCCGGCCCTGAGCGCTCAGGCCACCCGTCGCCCCTGCGACCAGACCGATTGCAACGCTGGCACCCCTTCGCGCATGCGGAACCGGATCAGATCGGCGCGTAGCCCCGGCGCGATCTCGCCCCTATCATCCAAGCCGACCGCACGCGCCGGTGCCCGTGTCACCGTGGCCAGGCCACGCGCCATGTCGCCCCAGCACTCACCCAGACGCAGCGCAGACAACAACAGGGCCGATGGCACGTAATCCGAGCTGAGAATGTCGAGCAGGCCGCGTTCGGCCAATTCCGACGCCGCCACATTGCCAGAATGCGACCCGCCCCGGATCAGGTTCGGCGCCCCCATGATCACCTTTATCCCATGTGCATGGCAGGCCTCGGCCGCCTCGATCGTTGTGGGAAACTCGGCCAGCCGGATGCCGTGACCGGCTGATACCGCCACCTGTTCGGGCGTGGTGTCGTCATGGCTGGCCAGCACCGCCCCCAGCCGCGCGGCGGCCTTGACCGTCTCGGCCTCGTGCCGGGCGCCATTGCGGTCGCGCAGAATTTTCAGATGGCTGACATGTTGCAGGAACGTATCGTCGTCCATCGCGTTCTTGCCCTTCATATAGGCTTCGAGCTTGGCCATGTCGCGGAACTGCCGTTGCCCCGGCGTGTGATCCATCAGCGAAACCAGCCCGACCCGGTCCTCGGGCGTGAACTCGTCCAACTCCTCGACCAGGGTTTCCGAACAGACCTCGGCCCGCAGATGCAGGAAATGGCTGATCTTCAGCACCTCCGCCTCGCGCAGCTGCCACAGCTCGCGCGACAGGCTGCGGGCGTATTTCAGATAGCGTCCGGCGCCCGAAGGGATCGAGCCAACCCGCATCGCGTCGAACACCGTGGTGATGCCGGTGCCGGCCAGTTCCGCGTCATGCGCCAGGATCGCGGCGGCATGGGGCCAATCGACCTTGGGGCGCGGCTGGATATGGCGCTCCAGATTGTCGGTATGCAGCTCCACCAACCCCGGCGCCAGCATATCGCCGCTGCAATCGACGGCCCCGGCGGGCACGCGCGCGCCCTGGTCGATCTCGGTGATGGTTCCATCCACCACCCGCAGACTGCCGGTCACGGTCTCGCCGGGCAGAACCAGCGTGGCATTGGCAAGGATCATTTCATCTGTCATCTGAACTTCATCTGGTTGGGGCATGGGTGAAGGCCACGACATAGGAGGCCAATGTGACATTCCTGCGATACGCGATCTATTTCCTGCCACCTGCGTCCGAGGCCTGGACAGGGTTCGGTGCCGCCTGGCTGGGTTGGGACGTCGAGACCGGGCAGGAACTGGCACATCCCGAGGGTACCGGTCTGGATGTGGCCGTCCTGACCGCGACGCCGCGCAAATATGGGCTGCATGCGACGATGAAACCACCGTTTCGCCTGGCCGAGGGGCAGGATGCCGATGCGCTGCACCGGGCCTGCGCGGCGCTGGCCGCCTGCCGCCCGGCGGTGATGCTGGCGGGGCTGGAGATCGCCCGGCTGGGCCGGTTCCTTGCCCTGCGCCCAGTGGGGGACCTGACCGAGTTGAACGCGCTGGCGGCGGCCTGCGTCACCGAGTTGGACCGCTTTCGCGCGCCCGCCACGCCGCAGGAGTTGGAGCGCCGCCGCGCCGCCCGGCTGACCCCGGCGCAAGACGCGCATCTGACCCGATGGGGTTATCCTTACGTGCTCGACCAGTTCCGTTTTCACATTACCCTCACCGGTCGGCTGGACGATGACTTGCTGGCGCGGGCACAGGCCCTGTTGCAGGACCGGCTCGGCCCCTTGCTGCCGGTGCCCTTCACCCTGGGTGATCTGGCGCTGGTGGGCGAGGCCGGTGATGGCCGGTTTTACCTGATCCATCGCTATGCACTTTCCCGCTGAAGATGGGCCAGAACCGCCTCGACGGTGTCGTCGAGCGGGCCTGAATTGTCGATCGTGATCACCCGGCGCAGCCCCGCGGGCAGGGCCATGTCGGCACGCCCCAGCCGCCGCGCCTGATCGGCCACATCCTCGCGCCCGCGCGCGGCCAGCCGCGCGGCCAGCACCTCGGGCCGGGCCGTCAGGGACAACACAGCAAAGGGGTGGAACACGCCCTGCGCTTGCAGAAGCACTGCGCGCGACAGGTTGACCAGCAGCGCCCTTGCGCCCGCACGCTCTTCATCCGAGGGCATCGGGACACCATAACTCAACCCATGTGCCTGCCAACTGAGGGCAAAGACACCACCCGCACGCTTCGCGTCGAAATCTTGCTGCGAAACGCCGGTGAACACCTCACCGCCCGCCTGGTCCGGCCGGGTGATCACCCGCCGGATCAGATGAAACCCCGGATCGCGCGCGGCAAGTGCGGCCATGACGCTGTCCTTGCCTACACCCGAAGGGCCCACCACAGCGATGACCGGCACCTGCTTCATGCCACTGCCTCTGGCGTAAAACCCGAGACATCGACCACCCGGTCGCACACCCGCGCCCGCGCTTCGATATCGTGAAAGATACCGACGATGGCCGCGCCGCGCGCCTTGGCCTCCGCGATCAGCTCCAGAACCACCGCCCGGTTTTCCGCGTCCAGACTCGCCGTCGGCTCGTCCAGCAACAGTGCCGGATAGGCATGGGCAAAGCCGCGCGCGATGTTCACCCGCTGCTGCTCGCCCCCCGAAAAGGTGGTCGGGCTCAGCGGCCAGAGCCGTTCGGGAATGTTGAGCCGCCTGAGCAGCGCCTCGGCCCGCGCCCGCGCCGCCTCGGGGTCCACGCCTAGCGCCAAAAGCGGTTCGGCCACCACCTCGACCGTCGGCACCCTTGGCACAACCCGCAGGAACTGGCTGACATAGCCCAGCACCTCGCGCCTCAGCCGCAGGATCTCGCGCGGCTCGGCCCGGGCGACGTCCAGCCCGCCCACAAGGACAGAACCCGAGGCCGCCAAGTAATTGCCATAAATGACCCGCATCAGGGTCGATTTACCCGCCCCCGACGCACCGGTCAGCGCCACGCATTCGCCGGGCGCCACATGCAAAGAGGCCCCCTCCATCACCCGGATCACCGCGCCGCCCTGATTGTACAGGGTGAAACTCTTGCTCACATCACGGATATCGATCATCCCAAATCCCTTTCATTTCGCCCCAAATACTCCGGGGGAGCGCCAAAGGCGCGGGGGCAGCGCCCCCTCACACCTGCAACACGCTCGACACCAGCAGTTGCGTATAGCCATGCTGCGGATCGTCCAGCACCTGATCGGTCAGCCCGCTCTCGACCACGTGCCCGTCCTTCATCACCATCAGCCGGTCGGCCAACAGCCGCACCACCGCCAGGTCATGGGTGACGATGATGGCGCTCAGCCCCATCCGCCGCACCAGCCCGCGCATAAGGTCGAGAAGACGCGCCTGCACGCTCACGTCGAGCCCACCCGTTGGCTCGTCCATGAACACCAGTCGCGGCCCGGTCACCAGGTTGCGCGCGATCTGCAAGCGTTGCTGCATGCCGCCGGAAAAGGCCGAAGGCCGGTCGTCGATTCGGGCGCCATCGATCTCGACACGATCCAGCCAGTCGAGCGCGGCCGCGCGGATACGGCCATAATGCCGGTCGCCCACCGCCATCAGCCGCTCACCAATGTTTCCCCCCGCCGAGACCGACATGCGTAGCCCGTCGCGGGCATGCTGATGGACAAAGGCCCAGTCGGTACGGCTCAGCATCCGCCGCTCGGGTTCCGACATGGTGACCGTATCCACCGGTCCCGTATGGCGGGTGTCAAAGATCACCTGCCCCGCATCGGGCGCCAGGTGCCCGGCCAGACAGTTGAGCAGCGTCGACTTGCCCGAGCCGCTTTCCCCCACGATCCCCATCACCTCGCCGGGATAGAGATCGAAGCTCACATCCGTGCAGCCGATCCGCGCGCCATAGCGCTTTTCGATCCCCGCCACCCGCAACAAAGGACTCATCCCTCACCTCCCGCGCCCAGGATTTCTCCGAAATCCTGTTCAAAAAATTTCGTCGAAATTTTTTCCCCCGCTCGGACCGCACTGCTCATGCCGCCTCCTCGCGGCGTGTGCGGCAGTAATCGGTGTCGGAGCAGACGAACATCCGCCCGCCCGCATCATCCATGATCACCTCGTCCAGATAGCTGTCCCCGGCGCCGCAGAGGTCACAGGCGTGATCGGCCTTCGTTGCCTCGAACGGGTAATCCTCGAAATCGAGGCTCACGACGCGAGTATAGGGCGGCACCGCATAGATGCGCTGTTCGCGCCCGGCACCAAAGAGCTGGATCGCCGCCATCTCCAACTTTGGGTTGTCGAATTTCGGGATCGGCGAGGGGTCCATCACATAACGATCGGCCACCCGCACCGGATAGGCATAGGCGGTCGAGATCGCGCCATGCTGGCTGATATCCTCGTAGAGTTTCACATGCATCAGCCCGTATTCCTGAAGGCTGTGCATCTTGCGGGTCTCGATCTCGCGCGGCTCCAGAAAGCGCAGCGGTTCGGGGATCGGCACCTGATAGACCAGGATCTGATCCTCGGTCAGCTCCGCCTCGGGGATGCGGTGCCGGGTCTGGATCACCGTCGCCTCCTGCGTTGCCTCGGTCGTGGCTACCCCCGCCGTGCGTTCAAAGAACTTGCGGATCGACACCGCGTTGGTGGTGTCGTCGGCGCCCTGGTCGATCACCTTCAGCCGGTCCTCGGGCGTCAGCGTCGCGGCCGAGACCTGCACCCCGCCAGTGCCCCAGCCATAGGGCATCGGCATCTCGCGGCTGGCAAAGGGCACCTGGTATCCTGGTACCGCCAGCCCCTTGAGGATGGCACGGCGGATCATCCGCTTGGTCTGCTCGTCGAGATAGGCGAAGTTGTAAGCTTGATCAGTCATTCCGCGGCCTCCCTTGGCGCAATGCGCTCTTCCGCCTCTCGACGCAGTTTGCGGACCAGTTCCAATTCCGACTGGAAATCGACGTAGTGGGGCAGCTTGATATGCTCCAGAAACCCGGTGGCCTGGATATTGTCGCAATGGCTGAGCACAAATCCCTCGTCCTGCGCCGGGGCGCCGAGATTGTCCTCGCCCAGCTCCTGCCAGCGCAGGGCGCGGTCGACCAGCGCCATGGAGATTGCCTTGCGCTCGGACTGGCCGAACACCAGCCCATAGCCCCGGGTGAATTGCGGCGGTTCGGTCTTGGACCCCTTGAACTGGTTCACCGTCTCGCATTCGGTCAGTTCGACCTCGCCGATCTCGATGGCGAAGCCCAGTTCGGGGATCTCCATCTCGACCGTGACCCGCCCGATGCGCAGCTCGCCGACAAAGGCGTGGTTGCGGGCGTATCCGCGCTGGGTGGAATAGGCCATCCCCAGCACAAACCCCTCGTCCCCGCGCGCCAGAGATTGCAGGCGCAGGGCGCGGTCAGCGGGAAACTCCAGCGGTTCGCGGGTCAGATCGTGCGGCGCGGCCTCGCTCTCGGGTTCGCGCTGGATCAGCCCCTCCTGCCCCAGGAACTCGGTGATATGCGGCGTGGGTTCGCGGCGCGGGGGGGCGCTTGGCGCTGGCGGCACCGCGCCCTCGGCGGCCAGTTTGAAATCCAACAGGCGGTGGGTGTAGTCGAAGGTCGGCCCCAGAACCTGCCCGCCCGGCGCATCCTTGAACGTGGCCGAGATGCGCCGGTCGCAGGCCATCGCGCCGGTATCGACCGCGCGGCTCGCACCAAAGCGCGGCAGGGTGGTGCGATAGGCGCGGATCAGAAAGATCGCCTCGATCAGATCGCCACGCGCCTGCTTGATCGCCAGCGCGGCCAGGTCGGGGTCATAGAGCGAGCCCTCGGCCATCACCCGGTTGACCGCCAGGCTCAGCTGTTCGCGGATCTGGGCGAGGGACAGCTCGGCGACCTCAGGGTCACCCCGCCGCTCCTCGGCCAGCCAGGCATGGGCGTTCTCGATGGCGCGTTCGCCCCCTTTGACGGCAACATACATGGCCTAGCCCTCCGCGCGGATGGTGGTGCTGCGCGGCAGGGCCGCAACCCGGTCGCCGCAGGTGAAGAAGAAATCGCAGCCCAACGGGTAGAGCATCGCGTTGCCCTTCAACGTGCCCGCCTCCGGCAGCGACAAGCGGGCGGTGTCGCGGATGCCCGGACCGCTCAGCACCGCGCCCGCGTTCTCCAGTGTTTCACATTCGACGATCAGCGTGGCCGAGCGGTCGGGATATTCCGGCGTGCCGATCCGGTAGCGCGACAGCGGCATCAGCGCATCCCAGCTGCCCAGCGCGAAATCGGCCTCTGCCGCATCGACCAGCGGTGCACCAGTGTGAAAGCTCAGCCATTGCCGCACCTCGGGTGTGTCCGCCGCCCCGGCCAGATGCACCCGCGTTTCCGGGTCGCAGAGCGTCAGCAACAGCGTGCCCGCCGCGACGGAGAGGGGGGCTGGCGGCGCGGCGCCTGCGATCCTGCGAATGTCCCCCGGCCGCGCCATGGCGGTCATCGCGGCGCGAAAGGCATGCGCCGCATCGACAGGCGCGTCGCGAAAGCCACCGGCATAAAGGCCCGATCCGTCCATCAGTCCTCTCCCCTGACCAGCGTGAAGAATTCGACCTTGGTGGCGGCGGCCCGGGCGGCGCGGGTTTCGGCGCGCTCGGCCATCTGGGCCGCCAGCGGATCCAGCACGCGTGTGCGAATACGTTCGGCGGCCTCGGTCTGCATCAAGGCGTCAATCAGCGCCGCTGCCTCGGCCTTGGCCCGCGAGCGGCCCTGTACATAGGCATGACCCACCGTGCCATCGCTCAGCGCTAGCGCGCAGCGGGTTACGGTCATCTCGCCCAGGTTGAAGGGGGCGCCGGTACCACCGGCGCGCCCCCGCACCATCACGCCACCGGTCTCGGGCGGGCGCAACCAGTCAAAGGTGGGGCGCTCCTCAACCCGGTCCCAGAGCGCCATCAGCGCCGCCTCGGGCGCGCGGGCCAGAAGGCCCATCCAGCCCTGCCGCGCCGCCGTGTCCTTTTCTTGATCCGCCATGAAAACCCCTTGGCCCGGTTGTCTACATTCTCTATACAACTAGACAAATATTAGCGGATCACCGCCCATCCCGCAATCCACCCAACGATGAAGTTTTGATGACATGAGCCGCATCCCCGTCTGGAAGACCATCGCGCTGAGCCTGACCGAAGACATCGCCGAAGGCCGCTATGGCGAAGGCGACCAGCTGCCGACCGAGGCGCAGCTGGCCGCGACACATGGCGTCAACCGGCACACGGTGCGCCGGGCACTGGCCGATCTGGCCGATCAGGGGCTGGTGCATGCGAGGCGCGGCGCGGGTGTCTTTGTCGCCGCCCGGCCCACCGACTACGCCATCGGCAAGCGGGTGCGGTTTCACAAGAATATCGCCGCCGGGGGCCGCATTCCGGGCAAACGTATCCTGACCCTGCTGACCCGTGCCGCCGATGCGGCCGAGGCCGACGCGCTGGGCCTGCCCGCGGGCGCGCAGGTGCATGTCTATGACGGGTTGTCACTGGCCGATGGCCAGCCCATCGCCGTGTTCCAGAGCGTGTTTCCTGCCGCCCGCTTTCCGGGCCTGCCCGAGGTGTTGACCGAAACGCGCTCGGTCACCGCCGCCCTGCAACGGCTGGGGGTTGCCGATTTCACCCGGGTCTCGACCCGGCTCACCGCCCGACCTGCTAGTGCCACGCAAGCGCTGCACCTGCGGCTGAACGAGGGGGCGCCGCTGATGTTCTCGACAGGGATCAATGTCGATCCCGACGGGCAGCCTGTGGAATACGGTCGCACCTGGTTTGCCGGTGACCGGGTGACGCTGACCGTGGGCGAGGACTGAGCCGCCCTTTGATCGGCATCAATGTACAGGCAGCGCAACCATGGCTAGGGTGCCTACATGAGCGATACCAACCCCACCGGGCTAGATGCCTATAAACCCGCCGAAATTGCCCGCCTGGTGGAAAATGCAGGCGTGGCCAAGGCCGGGCTTGGCGCCGCCCAGACCCTGACGCTTGCGGTGCTGGCAGGCGCCTTCATCGGCTTTGGCGGCGCCGCCTATACGATGGTGATGACCGGCGCGGATGCGGGCTTTGGCCCGGCGCGATTCCTGGGCGGGGTGGTGTTCTCGCTGGGGCTGATCCTGGTCATCGTTGGCGGCGCCGAGCTGTTCACCGGCAATGCGCTGATGGTGATGGCAGCGGTGGACCGGCGGATCGCTCTGTCCGCCCTGTTGCGCAACTGGGGCCTGGTCTATCTGGGTAATCTGCTGGGCGCGGTCGGGCTGGCGCTGGCCTTTGGCCTTTCCGGCCTGCTGGACGGGCCGATGGGCGAGACCGCCCAGACCATCGCGCGCGGCAAGGCGGCACTGGAACCCGGCGCGGCCTTCATGCGCGGGGTGCTCTGCAATGCGCTGGTCTGCCTCGCGGTCTGGCTGACCTTTGCCGCGCGCACGGCGGCGGGCAAGATTCTGGCCATCCTCTGGCCGATCTCGGGGTTCGTCATGCTGGGGCTGGAACACTCGGTGGCCAATATGTACCTGATCCCGCAGGGCATGCTGGCCGGGGCTGAGGTGACATTCGGCGCGGCGCTGTCGAACCTGCTCTGGGTCACACTGGGCAATATCCTCGGCGGGGCGGGCGGCGTGGCGCTGGCCTATCGCTTTGCCTATCTGCGATAGCCCCCGGCCATGACCGACCCCTATCAGACAGCAGATGCCGAAACCCGTGCCCAGGCCCGCGCCCTGATCGACACCGCGCGGCACGCCGCGCTGGCGGTGCTGAAACCGGGTAGCCTGACCCCTTCGATCAGCCGCATCGCGCTGGCCACCGATGCGCAAGGTATGCCCATCTCGCTGATTTCATCTCTTGCCGCCCATACCGCCGCTTTGGAGACGACCCCGGCTTGTGCCCTGCTGATCGGAGAGCCGGACGGCAAGGGTGACCCGCTGACCAATCCACGCCTGACCCTGCATTGCACCGCGCGACAGGTCTTACGCGGCACATCCGAGCACGATACCTTGCGGGCCCGCTATCTGGCCCTGAGACCCAAAGCGGGGCTTTATGCCGATTTCGGTGATTTCCGCTTTGTCCGTTTCGTCGTCACCGATGGCCTGCTGAACGCGGGTTTCGGCAGAGCGGTGCGGTTGAGCGCCAAAGATCTCGCGGCCTAGGCCCGCTTGCGCTCAGGCTCCTCGGCGAAACGTAGCGACACGCCTTGATCCGAGGCGCTGCCACGCAGGAACAGGTCAGGGTCGGCGACCTGCGGATAGGTTTCGACCCAATCGCGGAACCGATCGTTGGTCACGATCCGGGCGCCCAGATCACCGGCCTGCTCGATCAGCAGCGGATCCGCAGGCGTCCCCTTGGGCGCCACATTGATCAAAGAGGCCGGATAGCGCAGCGCCCGCGACAGCTCGTGCGGGCCCATGTATTGTGATCCGACCAGATAGCCGACATTTGCATCGAACCACAAAAGCGGGGTCCAGCCATTGCGCACCAACCCTTCGACGCATTGGCGCACCGTCTGCAGGTTGGGTGTCTCTTCCCGCCAGTAGAGCACGTTCGAGCCGTCGATGATGATCCAGATTGGCGCTTTGCGCAGTCTGAAACGCAGCACCAGAACGACCCCGATAACCACGCCCAGCGTCGCCGCCAGCAGCGCCGGCGTCAGTATCGAGCCAAAGGTCAGCAGGGACCATCCGAGCAAAAGAAGCGATGCGGCAAGAAGAGTGAGGGAGGCAATCATGAGGTGTATAGATTGCCCAATAGATCTCCTTTAGCAAGAAAATTTCACCCGGATCGCACTCACTGGTTCAGCGTACTACATGCACCGCGCATCTTGCATGGCGCACCACCTGAGTCGCGGTCGACCCCAGCAGCAGATCCTGCATGCCGGGACGATGCGAAGAGATGATGATTAGGTCGGGATTGTTGGCCTCGGCCCAATCCAGAATTGAACGGCCCGAATGCCCCTCGATCAGTACGCCGGCGGCGTTGGGCAATTGGGCAGCCAGCGCATCAAGCTCCTTCTTCAGCGCCTTGCGCGCCTCGGCCAGATAGTCGGTCGGCATATATGAGATCGCATACGCAGGGATATGTTCGACCACGTGCAGCAGGGTGACTCGTGCCTCAGGCGTGGCTAGCAACCGTGCCAGCTTCAGCGGGCCGGAAACATCGCGTTCGGCATCGAACGAGATCGGAACAAGGATGTTGTGATACATGTGTCGCGCCTCCGTTTGGGTACAGCGACTATGCCCCGTCGGCGGCGCGCAATCCTTGATCCAGATCACACCCCGGTTCAGTCGCTGTCGAAGGTTTCGGCCACCTCATACATCACCGGTTCGAAACTTTTACACATCTCGTTGATGCGCCGGTTGCGCTCGCGCATCTCGGGGGTCCGCAGCATGGCAAGGAAATCCTCGCGCCGCTGCCATTGCGAATAGTTGGCGATGCGGGTTTGGGCATCGTTCACATGCAGACCGGCCGCGACGAACCCGGGCTGTTTCGAGATGAAATCGGCATAGGCCTCGGTCAGCGCCTCGAGCAGGTCCTGACAGGTGCCGGGCGTCATCTCAAAGGTAGTGATAACGGTCTGCACAGGGGCGGCTTTGACGATCTTGGGCATATTGCTTCTCCTGCGAATGCAAGATCAGCCTAGCACAGGTTGCGCTCGCTCATAACCCCATCGCGGTTTCGATTTCCCGCATCAAACCAGTTACTTCGGCATGTGCGGGCCCCTTAGGGGCCTCCAGCGCAGCGCGACCGTAGCCAAGCGTTTCGGCATAGGTCACGCGGTTTGCCATCGCCGATTGCGCCAGCTCGGCGTTCAGTTCATGCGCCTTGGCCACCACATCCAGCGCCAGCCGGGTACCGGGGCGGTTGCGGGTCATCACCATCAGCGCCGGCTTGTCCTCACGCTCAGCCAGATAGAGCACCATTTCCACCGCCCAGAGATCCAGATGCGAGGTCGCCACCGGGATCAGCACCAGATCAGCCTCACGCAGGGCCGGGCGCAGGTCGCTATCGGCCTTGGGCGGGGTGTCGATGATGACGATGTCATGGTCCTTGGCTAGCTTGCGCACCTCATAGCTAACGCCCCAAGCCGAGGCCGTCGAGAATTCCAGCCCTGGATCGCCGCCTGCCTCAAGCCGCGCCATGAACCAGCGCCCGGCAGAACCTTGCGGGTCGGTGTCCATCAGCGCCACGCGCTTGCCTGCTCGGGCAAAGGCAACGGCCAAGTTCACGGCCAGCGTGGTCTTGCCAGACCCGCCCTTTTGCTGTGCGACCGTAATGACATGTCCCATGCGACGATTCCCTATGCTGCAATGCAGCATACCACCGGCAAGCCCGCCCACAACGGTAAAATTCAGCCCTTCCTGCGGCACAACCGCACTAACGGTTCGTTAACCAAGCTCCGCCAAGCTTGCGACGGAGGGGTCGCAATGATACAAGTGCTCTTTGCCTTGTGGTTCTGCATCGTCGCCGCCGGACCGGCAGCCGCGGGAGCGTGGCTGCGAGAAAAGGGGCATGGTTTCACGTCTGTTTCGGCCACCCTGTACCGATTTCAGGGCATCTATGACTACAAGACGGCGGTTTATGCCGAATGGGGCATGGCCGAACGGTTGACAGTCGGGCTCGACATCAACGAACAACCGGGCCTGACCGGACACGCCCTCATCTTTGCAAGGTATCCGCTCTGGGACAAGGCCTCGAAGGGGCGGTTTGCCGCCGAACTGGGTTTGGGTGCGCACCACTGGTTGGGCGACTGGGCGATGATGCACAAGCTCACCCTATCCTACGGAAAGGGGGTGCATACGTCGTGGGGTGACGGCTGGCTGGCCATCGACACCGCTTGGGAGCAGCGCCGCGGCACCCGCACAGATATCTACAAGCTCGATCTAACTGTCGGACTATCCACCGCAAGGCGCATCGATCCGATGTTGCAGGTTGAAACCTCTTATGTCCTGGACCACCGGCTTTTCTGGACTGTTACACCCTCACTCCTGATCGATGGCGGAAAGGGCAAGACATGGGTACTGGGCCTTGAACACAAATCCGATCTGCCTGGGGGGCTGAACATCAAGTTCAGTCTTTGGCGCGAATTCTAAACGAAAGGGGGCCGCCAATCGCGGCCCCGGCATTCCCTGTCTGTCTGATCTACTTGTCCGCGCGAACTGTCACCAACACGGTGCCCGAAACCGGCTCACTCCAACGCAAACGCAGCTGATCCTGACTAGTCCCCTGCTGTACTTGCGCATACGGTGCCAGGTACCGAATGCCTCCGTCCGAGGCGGCCAACGGCCCCTGCGGCGTCACCCCATCGACCCCCCGAGTTTCGGCACCGAACGGCAATGTTGCGTTGGTCTCTATCAACCAGTTTTCCGACGCACTGGTCTGCTCGAATTCCAGCCGCAAAGGATTAGCGCTGCGCGTAGTGACGCCGTGATAGGTGTTGCCCTGATAGATCAAGTCCTTGGTTCGATCGAAGTTGAGACCAGCAAAGCTCGTATCGATCCGCTCAGCCCGGTCGATATAGCCGTTGATCGACCGGAACTTGTTGCCTGTCACGGTCATGCCATTGATGAAGTGTCCGACCCCGTGCGGCTTGATCACGATATAGCTGAACCAAGGTGCCACCTCACCCGACAAGAAAATGTTGTCGGTGATACTCATCGCACTGAACGAAAACCCGCCGTCAAAATCAGGGATCGGGTCCTGTTCGTTGGTCCATTCCAGATAACAGTTGTCGACATAATTCTCGGCGACGGTGGTGCTGGAATAGGTTCCGACCAACACGATACCTGCTGTGCGGGGCCCATTGGCGACCGCATCACCCTGAAAGAAGTGGTTGCCCAAGATCATGTGATTCTGCCCCGCCATGACGGCAAAGTGACGAAACCTGGTGGCGCGGCAATGACGCAACTTCACATCGTTTGCATTGGCGTTGAACCCGATGCTGGTTCGATCCGGGACATTGAGCGGTTCTTCGGCAGACAGGAACTGACACCCGTCGATAAGCATCCCCTGACAGCCACCGCCGATCGAGGTGATGCCACGATCCTTGGGCCGACTGACAAAACAGTCATACAACGCAAAGGTCGAACCGAACGGCGCCAGACGGATCGCACTGCAATGGGTGTTACATTGGAACTCGATGTTCTGCATGTTAAACTTCGACAGCGAGCTGAAGCCGCTGAAATCCAACATGTATTTGAAGCTCCGAAAGGTGAATACCTGGGTGCCTGCCGCATCGTAGAGCGGCGCGTTCAACGTTATTTCTCCGGCCCCCACATTCTTTGACCGAACGTATATTTCGCGCCCGACCCCAGCGCCCGTCACCAAGGACCCTACCGGAATATTGGCGATGTTGATCACATTGCTTAGCTTGCGCTGATCGCTGGGATCATAAGTCGCTTGCGAGGTAAAGGTTTCGGTCTCCCAAGCCGGACCAGCCACAGCGACCAGTTGACCGTTTCGGATTACCCGGCGGGTCGAATAGCTGGTCCGATTGGGAACCGCCGCCTGCATGTCTATGGGCGCGGTAACTGACACATTACGTCCACCCATATCGAGTGATTCGTGATCCGATCCGTTCAGCAGCGCCTGAAACGCCTTGCGAAAGGCCAGCTCCTCGTCGCCAAAGGCTGAGATATAGGTCGGCAGATCAAAACTCTTGGTCAGCAGCAACATCTTGTCGGTGGGCATCGTCAAGGTGCCCTCAAACTCAACTTCCGCCGCCAAACTTACCGTTTCGGCCAGGAAGTAACTGCCCTCAGGTACGAACAAGCGACGCCCACCGGCGGCAGCATCTGCGGCCTCGAACGCGGCTGTATCGTCGGTGATCCCATCGCCAACCGCGCCATAGTCGCGGACGTCAACCTGGCTCAGCATATCTCGCAAGAATGCGCTGGTGATGTCGGTAATCTCGATATCGTCGATCCGAACGACACCACCGTTCGCCCCAACGAGGTCGATGCCAAAATGACCAAAAAGCGCAGAGCGGCCCCATACCATGTCGACGCCACCGCGATTGCCGGACCCCACGATGCCCGTCACCTCGACCACATCGCCATAGCTGGTCAGCGTGATAGAGGGTCCCTGTTCCGTCACGCCGCTGACATGCGCACCGCCTGCCGCACCGGCCCATCCCGCGACCCGAACGCTGGGCAGGTTTCCACTGATCGCCTTGATCCGGACCCTAATCTGCAAGTAGCAGCCCGGCTGCAACGGCGTCTGCCCCATGTAGCGCAGCTTTTGGACGGAAGCGGTCTTCTGCAACTCCAAGCAGCCGCCAAAATCAGCATCAGCTGGGACAAAGGCCGCATTCGGCGCCCCATCATAGGTATCAGACCCCGGTGTGCCGTCGCCGCTTGACCACACGTTCAAGCCCAGCTGAAAGGCGGGCGGCATGAAGTTGATGCCGTCGGTGATTGCCTTGTTCATACAAATCCCTTTCCCAATCGCGCCGCTGACGACCTGTCAGCGCGCTTTCATGTGACGGGTCCGGGCCGCACCCGAACGCGCCAAATGGATAGAACAAAGGGATTAATCCCGGCTCATAGCACCGTGACGGTGACGTTGCCTCAAACCGAGGGGGGCGGCGTCTCCAGAACCTGCACCGCGTTGATCTTCCAGCCACTTTCCAGGTTAACCATCTGGTATGCAAGGAGATGCGCGCGACCCTGCTGATCGGTTACCTGCACCAGTTGCCATAGGTCGCCGCCGCGCGCCTCTAAACCCAGATAGCGAATGCCGGCGGGACGCCAGACCATGGGATACCCGTTGCGTACCATGGCACCGAACTTCTCGGGCGTTCCAAAAATGTTGCGAATCGTCGGGCTGGCGAACGTAAACGCTCTGGCAAAATCATCTGCTAGAAATGCCTTGATTTGGTCATTGATGACTGCCTCGATCTCGTCGCTCTGGGCCTGTGCCGGCCCCGCCAGACCGACACAACAGGCCAGTATGAGCAGAAGTTGACGCATTGTGTGTCTCCTCTTTCCCTGAGGAGTACTACGAAGCGCAAAGCGCGCCGGATCAGTCCAGGTCGGTCCAGGGCCAGGGTTTGACATTGCTGGCCGCTGTCTGGAACCGCGCTGCCTTGGCAATCCAGATACCCAGGTCGGTTCCGAAATCGGCAAGCCGTTCATTCGGCTGGCTTTTGCTGACGGCCATTATGATGAATTGCACCACCGTGACCACCGCCAGAATGGTCTGGGCAAGATTGATCATGATCGCGATCAGGATCATGTGCAGCAGCCGCCACCAAAGGTTTTCAGAGTCTTTCGGTTCGGGCTGTTCACCATGCATCCGACCTTGAAACTTGTCTTCATCCGGTATCGTCACACCAACCTCCATGCCCTTGGTCGGGGGCAGAGTATCACAGATGGCGGCGCCCGCCAGCGGGCGCCGCCATCCTTCCGAAGAAGCTCCGCAAGGAGCTGATGAGGGCTGGTTCAGACCAGCTCGCCCGCCAGCGCCTTGTCGATCAGCGCGATGGTCTCGGGGATGCCGTAGAGCGCGATGAAGCCGCCAAAACGCGGCCCCTGCGACGCGCCCAGCAGCACCTCGTAAAGCGCGCCGAACCAGGCGCGCAGCGGGTCGAACCGGTCACGGCCCACCGCATAGACGATGGATTGCAGCGCCTCGTCTTCAACCGGCCCGTCATAGGCGGCCAATTGTGCGCGCAACTCAACCAGCGCCTCGCGCTCGGCCTCGGTCGGCGCCCGGTAGACCCGCGTCGGCTTGACGAAATCGTTGAAGTAGCGCACCGCGAACCCGGCCGCCTGATCCAGATCAGGATGGCTTTCGGCGCTGGCCTCGGGCGCATAGCGGCGGATGAAGCCCCACAGCGCCTCCTTGTCCTCGGCCCCCGACACGCTGGCCAGGTTCAGCAGCATTCCAAATGGCACGATCAGGGTCGAGGCAGGCACATCGCCGCCGTGGATGTGCCAGACCGGGTTGTTCAGCTGCGCCGCCAGTTCCTGGGTCGGATAGGCGCGCAATTGCTGGTGATACTCGTCCACCGCCTTGGGGATCACGTCGAAATACATCCGCTTGGCGGTCTTGGGCTTTTGGTACATGAAATAGGCAAGGCTTTCCGAACTGGCATAGGTCAGCCATTCGTCGATGCTCACCCCGTTGCCGCTCGATTTGGAAATCTTCTGCCCGTTCTCATCGAGGAACAGCTCATAGGTGAAATGCTCAGGCGCGGGCACGCCCAGCACCCGGCAGATGCCATCATAGATCGGCGTATTGGTCGAGTGATCCTTGCCGTACATCTCGAAATCGACGCCCAGCGCCGCCCAGCGCGCGCCAAAATCGGGCTTCCATTGCAGCTTCACGTTGCCGCCCGTCACCGGCAGCGTCCATTCGCGCCCGTCCTCGTCGTCAAAGGTGATGGTGCCGTCCTTGGCGTTCACCTCTTTCATCGGCACGTACAGAACCCGCCCCGTCTCGGGATGGATCGGCAAAAAGATCGAATAGGTCTGCTGCCGTTCCTCGCGCAGCGACTTCAGCATGATCTTCATGATGTCGTCATAGCGTTCGGCCGCACGCAGCAGGATCTCGTCGAACTGACCCGACTTGTAGAACTCGGTCGCCGAATAGAACTCGTACTCGAACCCGAAGGTATCGAGGAACCGCCGCAGCATGGCGTTGTTGTGATGGCCAAAGCTTTCGTATTCGCCAAACGGATCGGGAACCGAGGTCAGCGGCTTTTGCAGATGCTCGCGCAGCATGTCCTGGTTGGGAACGTTACCCGGCACCTTGCGCATGCCGTCCAGATCGTCCGAGAAACAGATCAGCCGGGTCGGAATATCGCTGATCTCCTGAAACGCGCGGCGGATCATCGTGGTGCGCGCCACCTCTCCGAACGTGCCGATATGCGGTAGGCCCGAGGGGCCATAGCCGGTCTCGAACAGCACATACCCCTTCTCCGGCGGCGCCTTCTCATAGCGTTTGAGCACCCGCCGCGCTTCTTCAAAAGGCCAGGCCTTGGACGCAAGTGCGAGTTCACGCGAGTTGGACATGTCAATCTCCATCGGGGAAGGAAGGGCGCCCCATGCGCCCGGCCCGGCTGTCCTATTGTGCCAGTGCAGCATGAGTCAATAAATGCTGGCGCCAAACCGCGCTATTTGTGACTTTTTTCGACGATCCAGTCGAGGATACCAAGCACATGCGGCGGAGCGGCCAAACCCTCTCGCGCAGCGATGAAATAGCCGCGCGCGGATACCGCCTCGGGACCCTCCAGCCGGACCAGCGCGCCGGCCTCCAGAAACCGATCCAGCACCCCGTCCCAGCACAGACAAACCCCCTGCCCCGCCAATGCCGCATTGACCAGCATCGCATAAGAGCTGAAGTCCAGAACCCGGGCCTTGTGCGGCATCGGCACCCCGACCGCGCGAAACCAGCTTGGCCAGTCATGCCACTGACTGCGCGCCGTTTCCATCGTCAACAAGGTCATGCGGGCGAAATCGTAGCTGTCGCCATTCATCTCGCGCCGATCCAGATAGAGTGGACTGGCGGCCGGAAACACACCCTCGCCCAGCAACCGCGTCTCTCCGCCGCCCTCGGCCAGCCCGAACCGGATTGCGATGTCGCCTGGCCGGGTGGCCTCGCCATACTCCTGGCTTATAATCCTGATCGTCACATCCTCAAAGGCGGCCTCCAGATCTCCCAGTTGCGGGATCAACCAGAACGCGACAAAGCCTGACGGCGCGGTTACCGTCACCACCTTGCCCTGTGCCGACTGTCTGATTTGTGCCACCGCGGCCTCGATCTGGCCAAACCCGCCTTGCAGCGCCCGCAACAAATCTCTGCCCGACTGGGTCATTCGAACCGGCTTGTGGCTACGATCAAACAGCGGACAGCCCAGGTCGGCCTCCAACATGGCAATCCGGCGCGAAACGGCGGGCTGTGAGACGTTCAATTCCGCCGCCGCGGCGGTTAGTGTTCCGCGTCGTGCAGCCGCGTAAAAAGCCGTCAGTCCCGAGAAGCTTGGCAAGCGATCCATATCATAACCTCAGCGTATAATGTGATGCAGTTTTACGCGATTGCGCGTGACCGGCAAGCACGACTATGAGGGCGCAAAGGGAAGGAGCCCATCATGACCGACATGCTCGACAGTTTCGCCGCCGATCTGACCGCAGCCACTCCGCTGCACCAGCCCGGCAACCTGCCGCATCCGCCGCATGCCATTCATGCCGATCATGTCCCGCTCTCGGGTGGGACCGACCCCACCTTTGGCGAAGTGCGCTGGCGGACCCTGATCAATGGCACGCCCACCGCACCGCGCGACATGGTGCTGGGCATTGCCGAATTCGGCCCGGGCCACCAATTGCGCCCGCATCGCCACACGCCACCAGAGTTCTACCTTGGCCTCGAAGGCTCGGGCACCGTCACCATCGACGGCGTGCCGCACGAGATCCGCCCGGGCGTCGCGCTCTATATTCCCGGCGATGCGGAACATGGCACCGTTGCCGGCCCCGAAGGTCTGCGCTTTGCCTATGGCTTTGCCTCGGCCAGCTTCGAGGCGATCGAGTATCGCTTTACCGCCAGCGCCTGATTGCCGCAAACCGTCTGGCGCGCAAGGAGTTGAACCCCCCGCGCGCCAACCCTATCCTGCCCTGCGACGCAACCCCATTGGCAGGACCGATCATGACCGAGCAACCGACCCACCCGATGACCCCGCAGGATTGCCTGGTCGCGATCATGATGGCGATTTCCGCCTCGGACGAAAACATCCGCACCGCCGAACTGGTCAAAATCCAGTCGGCGGTGAACATGCTGCCGGTTTTTGCCGACTACGACATTGACCGGATGAAACAGGTCAGCCAGGTGGTGTTCGACCTGTTCGAACAAGAGGACGGGCTGGACGCTCTTTTTGGCCTGGTCCGTGACAACCTGCCCGAACGCCTGTTTGAAACCGCCTATGCCCTGGCCTGCGACGTCGCTGCCGCCGACGGCACCCTCGCTGAAACCGAACTTCGGCTGCTCGAGGAAATCCGCTACGAACTCAATATCGACCGGCTGCACGCCGCAGCCATCGAGCGTGGCGCCCGTGCCCGTCACGTGGTCTGAGAGCACTTTGCAAGGTTAGCACCGGGCGCTTGACGCGCGGCCCGTGCCTCAACTGCCGTATATCGCGCCCCATCGCTCGATCAGCGCTTGCTGAAGCTTCTTCGACCGCGCATTCCAGCCGCGCGCGCCTTCCGGGCGCTCGCGGTCTTCGGGCGGGATCGCCGCGCGCCGGTCGGTATCCGCGGTCAGGATCGCAAAGGCCAGCACCGTACCATCCGCTCCGGTCATGAAGCCACCCAGCCCCGAGACAAAATTCAGCGTCCCGGTCTTTGCCGCCACCTTGATCGGATGCCCCTTGAGCACCCGGCCCTTTGGATCGCGCATCGGGATATCCTTCAGCAGGTGCGGCAACCGCCCGGTCTTGCCCGCCTGCACCAGAACCGCCACCAGATCCCGCGCCGTCATCCGCGACGCATCGCCCAGCCCCGAGTGATCGACCAGCCGCGAGCCGCGCAGGCCAAACCGCTCCGCCGCCCAGACCGTCATCTCTTCAGCCGAGGCACGCAACGTGGCCGGGCGCTTGCCCCTTGCAACGGTTGCCGCCAACCCAACCATCTCGGCGGTGAGATTGGTGGAGTATTTCAGCATGTCTCGCAGAATTTCTTCCAGCGGCGCACTGTCGTGATGAACCAGCATTCGTGCGCTCGCGGGCAATGACCTGACGACCTCGACCCGCCCCAGGACAATACCGTTCGACCGCGCCAGCGTCTGGAACACGTCCCCGGCATAGAGCGCCGGCTTGCGCACCGGCAGCCACCGCGCACCGTCCTGGCCCAGCGCCTGGCTCGCCACCGTCCAGCTGTCGATCCGCTGGCGCTGCTCATAGGTATAGATCGGCAGCGCCCGATTCACCACCTTCATTTCGGCTATCGCAACCACAGGTCTGATCTTGCTGCTGCGGGCGTCCATGCTGACGTTCCAGCCCTTGCCAGCCCGCTTCCACTCGAAATGCACGCGGTTGAAATTCAGCGCGATGCCTGACACCGAGGGGCTATAACCCACATGCTCGGGCTGTTCGGGGTCAATGCTGTAAACCTCAGGCAAGGCACCGTCATAGACCTTGAAAGCACCGCGCACCTCGCGCAATCCGCTCTCCTTCAGTGCCCGCGCCAGCGCGGCCAAGGCATCGGTATCAAGCGTGGGGTCGCCACCGCCTGCAAGGATCAGATCGCCCTTGAGCACCCCGTTCTCAACCGGGCCATCGGCCAGAACACGCGTCCGAAACCGATAAGCCGGCCCCAGCGTCTCCAGCGCATAAAGCGCGGTCAGCGCCTTGGCGACACTTGCCGGCGGCAGGGCCAGCCCCGGCTCGACCGTTTCCAGCTCCAGCCCGGTCTCGGCATCGGCAACCGCAAAGGCGACGCGCCCGGACAGGCCCGAACCCGACAACACCGCTTCGGGACCGGCAAGCGCCTGCGCGTCCTTGGGTCTGAGCGGTGGGCGCAGCGACAATGCGGGGGCTTCGGCATGGGCCGCGGAATGGCTCAGCGCCGCGCCAAGCCCCGCCAGGAAAACACGTCTGGAAATCACTTCAACCATGCCGCAATAAAAACCCAGTGACCCGCGCCGCACAAGCGGTGGTTTCGCATTTCGCCCCCGCTTTCATCATGTTACGGCGCGGGCATGGGCCGCGCCATCGGAATCATGTTCATCGCCATGTCGCTGATCCCCGCGGGGGACCTGGCTGGCAAGTTGCTGACCGGGACTTATGGGGCGGCGCCCATCTATGTGGCCTGGTCCCGCTTTACGCTGGGGTTGTTGCTGCTGGTGCCTTTCGTGCCGACCTCCGCATGGCGTCTGCTCGCCAATTGGCGGATCTGGTTTCGGGCGTTGCTGCTTGCCGGTGGCATCCTGTCGATACAATCCGCCCTGAGGACCGAGCCTCTGGCCAATGTCTTTGCTGCCTTCTTTGTCGGACCGATCCTCAGCTATGCCCTCTCGGCTCTTCTGCTACGAGAACCCGTGACTGCGCTGCGAACGCTCCTGATGCTGCTCGGCTTCTGTGGCGTATTGCTGGTGGTCCGCCCGGGGTTCGGCGGTTCACCCGGTCTGATGCTTGCCCTGCTGGCGGGCTGTTTCTATGGCGGGTTCCTGACCGCGTCGCGCTGGCTCAGCCCGCTGGGCTCGCCACTGGCGCTCAGCCTCACGCAGTTGGCCATTGCCGGGCTGGTGCTGATGCCCTTTGGCCTCGCCGCCCTGCCCCCCTTCACACCGCAGGTGGCGGGGTTAACACTGGCCAGCGCACTGGGCTCGATGCTGGGCAACCTGCTCTTGCTGGTGGCCTATGCCCATGCCCCGGCAACCCGGCTTGCGCCGCTGGTCTATTTCCAGCTTCTTGCCGCGACCGGGTTGGGCTGGGCAGTGTTCGGCGATCTGCCCGATCTGTGGACATGGGCGGGATTGTCACTGGTCCTGGGCGCCGGTCTTGCCTCGGCCCTGCTGCGCCGCTGACCAGCCGCCCGCCGCCCGGATCCGGGTCGAGCTGACATCGACCATCGGCACATTGACGAAACACCAGGCCGGAGCCTGCGAGCGCCCCAGCAGGTGCCGCGCGTGACCGTCGATCCGATAGGGTGCATAGGCCCGCGCCGCCGGTGACATCCGGGCCGAGATCCGATCCCCCGGCCGCGCCAGCACACCGACCGGCACCGTTTCCATGATCTGACGCCAGTCCTGCCAACGGTGCAGCTGCGCCAGGTTGTCGGCGCCCATCAGCCAGACAAACCGCACCCGCGGATAAATCCGCCTGAGCGCCGCAATCGTATCTGCCGTTGCCCGCGTGCCCAGATGGGTCTCGATATCGGTGACATCCACGCGGGGATGCCGCATCATCGCGCGGGCCGCTTCCATACGCCGATCCAGCGGCGCCGGACCTCGTGTCTTGAGCGGGTTGCCGGGCGTCACCAACCACCAGATCCGGTCCAGCCCGAACATCTTCAGCGCTTCGCGCGTCACATGCACATGCCCCGCATGCGGTGGATCGAACGACCCGCCAAACAGCCCGATCACCTGCCCGGGCCGCGCATATGGAAAACCCTGTCTCATGAACTGCTTGCTTGGCGCTTGCGTCCCGCCTTGTCAATCGGCAGGCCGCACCGCATCGCCCAGCCTGATCAGGCCCGGCTCCAACACCTCGGCGCACCAGCCGCCATGCCCGCGCACCGCCGAATAGCCGCCGGAGCCAAATGTCTCCTCCATCCGGGAACAGGGCGCACAGATCACCGTCAAGCGCAGAACCGCCCCGCCCAGCCGCAAAGGCCGATCCTTGAGCGCCGCCAGGTTGATCCCCTCGACCACGATATTGCGCCGCAGGTCGAACGGAGAGACCGCCCCGCGACCCAGATACGACCCGATGGCACCCAGATGCTCGCCCTGCACCAGCGTCACCGCCCGCTTGCCGGGCCGCCCGTGATCGCCCGCCAGACCAGCAAGCCCGACAGGAACCGCGTCAACCGCGACCAGCGCCGCGCGCCGCTCGGGCCGCAGCCCGATCCAGCCGACCCGCCCCGGCTGCGCCCAGCCGACTATAAGCTCTGTCAAACCGCTCATCGCTATCCCCGAAACCGCGCGCTTCATGCTGCATGGGGGCCAGGCCGGATACAATGCACAGCTGCGTCATCTTCGGCTACGCCAGCGATTGCCCCCATCCTCGCCATTCGCTATCACACCGGCCAACCCGACTTTCCCCGACCCAGAGGACACGACATGGCCGCCTATCAATATGTCTACCACATGCAGGGTGTTTCCAAGAGCTACCCCGGTGGCAAGAAATGCTTCGAGAACATCCACCTGAGCTTCCTCCCCGGGGTCAAGATCGGCGTCGTCGGTGTCAACGGTGCCGGTAAATCGACCCTGATGAAGATCATGGCCGGCCTCGACAAGGATTTCACCGGCGAGGCCTGGGCCGCCGAGGGCGCCAAGGTCGGCTATCTCCCGCAGGAGCCGCAACTCGACCCGAACCTGACCGTGCGCGAGAACGTCATGCTGGGCGTCAAGGCCAAGAAGGACATCCTCGACCGCTACAACGAGTTGGCGATGAACTACAGCGACGAGACGGCCGACGAGATGGCGCAATTGCAAGACCAGATCGACGCCGAGAACCTCTGGGATCTCGACAGCCAGATCGACGTCTCGATGGAGGCCCTGCGCTGCCCCCCCGACGACGCCGATATCGCCAACCTCTCGGGCGGCGAGAAACGCCGGGTCGCGCTGTGCAAGCTCCTGCTCGAAGCGCCCGACATGCTGCTGCTGGACGAACCGACCAACCACCTCGACGCCGAAACCATCGCCTGGCTGCAACAGCACCTGATCGACTACAAGGGCACCATCCTGATCGTCACCCACGACCGCTACTTCCTGGATGACATCACCGGCTGGATCCTGGAACTCGACCGCGGCCGGGGCATCCCCTACGAGGGCAACTATTCCGCCTGGCTGGAGCAGAAAGCCAAGCGCCTGGAACAGGAAGCGCGCGAGGACAAGGCCAAGCAAAAGACGCTGGAACGCGAACTGGAATGGATGCGGCAAGGGCAAAAGGCGCGTCAGGCCAAGTCCAAGGCCCGCATCCAGGCCTATAACGAGATGGCCAGCCAGTCCGAGCGGGAAAAGGTCGGCCGCGCCCAGATCGTCATACCCAACGGCCCGCGTCTGGGATCGAAGGTGATCGAGGTCAACGGCCTGTCGAAGCACATGGGTGACAAGCAACTGATCGAAGGGCTCGACTTCTCGCTGCCCCCCGGCGGCATCGTCGGCGTCATCGGCCCCAACGGTGCCGGTAAATCGACGCTGTTCAAGATGATCACCGGGCAGGAAACCCCCGACGCCGGCACCATCGAGATCGGCGATACGGTCAAGCTCTCCTATGTCGACCAGTCGCGCGACGATCTGAAAGATGGCGATACCGTTTGGGAGGCGATCACCGGCGGCGCCGAGATCATCCAGCTGGGCGATGCCCAGGTGAACAGCCGCGCCTACTGCTCGTCCTTCAACTTCAAGGGCGGCGACCAGCAGAAAAAGGTCTCGCTGCTGTCAGGCGGCGAACGTAACCGGGTGCACATGGCGCGTCTGCTGAAAGAGGGCGGCAACGTCATCCTGCTCGACGAACCGACCAACGACCTCGATGTCGAAACCCTGCGCGCGCTCGAAGACGCGCTGGTCGATTTCGCCGGCTGCGCCGTTGTCATCAGCCACGACCGCTTCTTCCTCGACCGCATCTGCACCCATATCCTCGCCTTCGAGGGCGACGCACATGTCGAGTGGTTCGAAGGCAACTTCGAGGATTACGAAGAGGACAAGAAGCGCCGCCTGGGACCGGATGCGCTGGAACCCAAGCGGTTGAAGCACAAGAAGTTCGTGCGGTAGATCACGCCGCATTTATCAACCCAGCGCAAGCCTGCGCCCGTTTGGTGGGCGCACTCGCAACGGGTCGAAAGAGCTAGAAACACAAGGGCGTCGCTACGATCCGAACGTAGCGACGCTATACATCCCGGCTGCTGAAACGCCCCATGTTCCTGTCCTAAGTTGCATGGAAATTAGGCCGCCACCATCATTTCAAAGACAGAAAACTGCGCTGAAGCCGTGTCGGCCGACCCGCGCCTCGAAGCTTGTGGGCATGACCCGCCGACGCCCGGCTTGCCGTGGTCGAGTGCGCTACAAAACCGGGCTTCCTGGCGCCGG
Source organism: Ruegeria alba (assembly GCF_022321465.1). Lineage (NCBI taxonomy): Bacteria > Pseudomonadati > Pseudomonadota > Alphaproteobacteria > Rhodobacterales > Roseobacteraceae > Ruegeria > Ruegeria alba. The sequence goes on from NZ_JAKOEM010000002.1 coordinate 142,017, forward strand.
GCATTCCGGGCCAGAGAGCGAGCGACATGCTGCGACGCAGTCCCCCCGGGATTAACATATTTTGAACACATTCTTCCCTAGACTGTTTCAGCATTGAGGCGCGTGAAATGCGGTGCCTAAGGATGTGTGGGAGAGAAAACGAATGGCTTGGATCGGAGTATTCCTGGGGACCTTTGCCGGTCTTGCCTGCAGTATCCTGGGCGTTCTGATTTGGAACCTGCCACTCTGGGCCGCCCTGCTACTCTATCCGGTGACCGGATCCGCCATCGCGGTTTCCGTAGTCGTGTTCTTCTTGTTGCGCGAAGCGCAAAGTCCTGCCGCAGAACCGATGGCCAGCGGCAGAACCGTCAACGGTTAAACGAGGCCTTGCTCAGAACGCGGTCCCGGCCTTGAACCCCAGCTTCTTCAGAACCATGGCCGCCGGACAGAAACCGGTGACCGAAGACTGGATCAGGTTCACGCCGATGAACACGGTGAACCACATCCACAAGGGCGAGACCAGCGTGGTCAGCAAGACGCTGAGCAACACCATGAAGCCAGCAAACATCATCACGGCACGATCGAGGGTCATTCATCCAACTCCTGTCAATTGCCGGGCGACGCGCCCGGCCTTGAGGTACATATAACCTGGCCAGAAATCACATTCAAGTATAAGAATGTTTTCTAGCCGCGCACCCAACCGACGATCTGCCCGGACTGCATCGCGCCTGACTGGCGTTTCTTTTCCTTGCCACGTTCAAAGGCGACCATGGTCGGAATGCCGCGAATGCCGTATCGGCCTCCGGTGGACTGGTGTTTCTGAGTGTCGAGCTTGACCAGCCGCGCCTGCCCCGCCAGCGCCCCGGCCGCCTTGGCGTATTCCGGGCCCATCATTCGGCAAGGGCCACACCATGGCGCCCAGAAATCGACCACCAGCGGCAGGTCGTCGTTCTTCTTTGCCTTTTCGAGGATCGCGGGATCAACATCCCGCGCCTGACCCGTGACCAGCCCCTCGCCGCATTTCCCGCATTTGGCGCCAGCGGTCAGCCGGGCCTCGGGTACGCGGTTGAGCTGGCCACAAGCCAGACATGTCAGTGTCTTGTCACCCATCTCGGCTCTCCGAAAGCATCACATTCGGAAAGTGACATAGGTTTCAGAAGATCACCCTGCAAGGGTCGCCCTCATGCCATGCCACGTGTAAAAGTCAGCGGGGAATGCGCCTTGTCGCGCCCGCGGCGCAGCAGGCGGCGGGCCACGATCCAGACCAACGGTACCGCACCGATCGCGACCGGCAGCCCCCAGACAAGGCTCAAACTATCGGGCCACAAGATGCCAGCCGTCAGATAGCCGGCGCCTATCGGCGCCAATGACGTCGCGAATAACGACGCTGCCGAGGCGAACAACTGTCCCCGTGCCCAGGCCGGTGCGGCCGGGTCATGCGCCCGACCATAAGCCCAGGCATAGATCAGCACTGCCAGCGAAAGCCCGGCAATACCCACCAGAATCTGCATGATGATCTCCACGATCCGGGCGCCGGATGCCCGTCGGGTCCACGCTGGCCCGTCACTCTGAGTCGGGCGCCCGAAGCGATATGATATGCAGCTTTGGCAAACTGAAAAGAGGGCTTCGTCCGCCCTGTTCCGCCGTTCGGCGGCAATCAGCCTGCGGCGGTGCCGTCCACCGGGCGGGGTCTGCCCTGCTCGTCGATCGCAACGAAAGTGAACACCGCTTCGGTCACCTTCTCGCGCAGTCCCTGCCGGTCGCGCAACGCCCAGGCCTCGATCTCGATCGCCATCGAACTGCGCCCGACACGCACCACCTGGCAGTAAATGCACAACACGTCACCGACGCCCACGGGCCGGATGAACTTCATCGCATCCACCGCAACCGTGGTCACCCGCCCCCCTGCGCGGGCGCCAGCGGTCAGGCCAGCGGCGATGTCCATCTGGCTCAGCACCCAGCCACCAAAGATGTCGCCGTTCACGTTCACATCGCGCGGCATCGCAAGTGTGCGCAGGGTGAGTTCACCATTGGGTTGCGGGTCGTTCATCGCAGGGAGTCCCTATTTCTGCATCGCGGCTAGAGAGAGCCTAAACCAATTTGTGAAAGACTGCGCAATCATGTTCACGACTATGTTCACACCCATTTCGCAACGCCCAACCATACCCAAATACCCAGTATGACACGTTTCGATCACATCCTCATTCCGGGCTTCGTATTGCTCGCCTCGGCGCTCCTCATTCAGATCAGCGGGTTGACTCTCTTACTTGGCGCACATCCCTGGTGGGCGCAAAAGGTGATCTGGATTGGCCTGCCAATAGGCATCGGCTTGGCGATGACAGCATGGGCCTTGCGGTTACCGCGCCCGCTGCGACAGCTTGGTTTTGGTCTGTCGACGTTTGTCGCGTTTCTGATCGCCGAAGCAGGCAAAACCCAATTCACCGCATCAGTTGCCGAAAACATTGCAGCCGGACAAACTTGGTATCTTGGCTGGATCGCAACCTGTGCCCTGATCACCGCAACGCTCGCATCACTTTTCCGCTATTCCCAGTAAACCGATTGACCCCTTGCCCCGGCCACCGGAAAATGCCTGTCACGACGTTCTTCTAGTTGCGAGGCCAGACATGATCACGCGCCGGACATTCATCGCCGCTTCGGTTGCGGCCGGTACGCTGCCATGGGCGGTGCAGGCCAACGCCAGTGCAGAGTTCGACCCAACACCACAATTCGTGCGGATCAAGAAAGCGTTCGAACCCGGACATTTGCTGATCCTCCCGCGTTCTTTCTACCTCTACTACGTGACCGAGGAACGTCAGGCGATCCGTTACGGATGTGGCGTCGGCAAGGCCGGGCTGGAGTTTACCGGCAACGCCACCATCGACGTCAAAAAGGAATGGCCCACGTGGCGCCCGACGCAAGAGATGATCGAGCGCGACCCGCGAACCTATGCCAAATTCGTGGACAACTCCTATGTTCAGCCCGGCGGCCCGGGGAACCCGCTGGGGGCAAGGGCGCTCTACCTGTTCCAGAACGGTGTCGACACCTATTTCCGCATTCATGGCACCACTCAGCCCGAAACCATTGGACAGGCTGCATCGAACGGCTGTATCCGCATGCTCAACGAGCACGTGATCGACCTGTACAACCGGGTGCCTCTCGGCACGCTCGTGACGGTGCTCTGACGCTCGGATTTCAGCGCCAGACCGGCGGTAATGCGAGATTCTTCTTGCCAAACGCGTAAGCGCGACCCATTTCTGGGGGCGCAACGTTACGCTATCGACCATACTGCTCCTTTTCCGGCTCAGTCCTCGATTTCGCATTGACCGAGCCGATCTGCCGCATATCGCGGGCAGGGAATTGAAAGAACAGACAGGAGATATGACGATGGCCACCGGCACCGTCAAATGGTTCAACACCACCAAAGGCTTCGGCTTTATCGCCCCCGAAGAAGGCGGCAAGGATGTGTTCGTGCACATTTCCGCCGTTGAACGTTCGGGGCTGACCGGCCTCGCCGACAACCAGAAAGTCAGCTACGAGTTGAAGCCCGGACGCGACGGCCGCGAATCCGCGGTCGACCTGAAGCTGCTCTGAGCTTTTGCGCGTCGGGTCCGCCTTGCCGGACCCGGCCCTTTCTAAGGGGCGGACCAATCCACATCCGTCGCCTTCTTGATCCGCAACCGGCCCTTGGGCCAGAGGCGCATCAGCGCTTGAAGCTGCGTTTCATCGCCAATCAGCCAGATCGACACATCTGCGAGTGTCAATAGCACTCCCATCCGGTGAGGATTCGGCGCGTTACGCCAGCTGCCGGGTCAGAAAGAAGCGTCCCGGCATCTCATTCCTCCGCCGACCGGATAAGGTCCAGCACATGCGGACCCAGCGCCGCGACGATTCGCGCCACACCTTCGGCATTGGGGTGGATACCGTCGCCCTGCATCAAGCCTGACACCGCCGAGGGGTCGCCCTCAGCCGCGAGCCCGGCAAAGAAGCTCGGCGCAAAGAGCGCGCCGTACTGGGCCGCCAACTCGGGATAGATGGCATCGAACGCCGCCTTGTACTCGGCGCCGTAATTGCCCGGTGCCTGCATGCCTATCAGCAGCACCTCGACCCCGGCCTGTTGCGCCTCGGTCAGGATTGTTGCCAGATTGCCGCGCGCCACCTCGGGCGCGATGCCACGCAGCAGGTCATTGCCCCCCAGCGCCACGATCATCGCATCCACCTCGGGCGTCAGGGTCCAGGCCACACGCGCCGCGCCGCCCGCCGTGGTATCGCCCGAGACGCCTGCATTGATCAGCGTGACCTCGGCCCCCTCAGCCACCAGCCAGCGTTGCAACTGGGGTACGAAGCCCTGATCCTGCACGAGGCCATAGCCCTGGGTCAGGCTGTCGCCCAGCGCGGCGATCACCACCGGTTCGGCCGTTGCAGCCGCGCCCCACCCCGTCAACAGAAGCCCGATCAAAGCCTTGCGCATATCCCTCGACGCTCCATATGCCCTAGAATACCCAAGCAAAGGCCCATCATGACCGACCCTGCCATTCTCCTAGAAGATGCCCGTTTGTCGCTCGAAGGCAATGCCGGGCGGGTCGATATCCTGCGCGGTATCTCGTTGAGTGTATCGGCGGGGCAGACGCTGGGGCTGGTCGGGCCATCGGGATCGGGCAAATCCTCGCTGTTGATGTTGATGGGCGGGCTCGAACGCGCCACCGGTGGCCGGGTGCAGGTGCTGGGCCACAATCTGGGCGCGATGGACGAAGACGCATTGGCCCGCTTCAGACGCGACCGGATGGGCGTGGTGTTCCAAAGCTTTCACCTGATACCCACCATGACCGCGCTGGAAAACGTGGCGACGCCGCTGGAACTGGCTGGCCACCGAGACGCATTCGACCGCGCGGCGGCCGAGCTTGCGGCGGTGGGTCTGTCCCACCGCGCCGGGCATTATCCGGCGCAACTCTCGGGCGGCGAGCAACAGCGCGTCGCACTGGCCCGTGCCGCGGCCCCGCGCCCTGCAATCCTGCTGGCCGACGAGCCGACCGGCAATCTGGACGAGGTCAATGGCGCCGCGATCATGGACCTCTTGTTCGGCCTGCGCGACCAGTATGGCGCAACGCTGGTATTGGTCACCCACAGCGCCCGCTTGGCCAGCCGCTGCGACCGGGTAGTCCGCCTGCGCGATGGCCGTATCGAGGACAACGAAAGCCGCGAGGCCGCGCAATGAGCCTGCGACTGGCCGCCCGCCTCGCCAGGCGCGAGTTGCGCGGCGGGCTGCGGGGGTTCCGCATCTTTCTGGCCTGTCTGGCGCTGGGTGTCGCCGCCATTGCCGCCGTCGGCTCGGTCCGCAGCGCAATCGAGGCCGGGCTGACCCGCGAGGGTGCTGCCCTTCTCGGCGGTGATGCGCAGATGAGTTTCACCTATCGTTTTGCCACCCCCGAGGAGCGGGTGTGGATGCAGACCCGCGCCAACCGGGTTTCGGAACTGGTGGATTTCCGCTCGATGGCCGTCGTGGGCGACGAGCGCGCCCTGACCCAGGTCAAGGCGGTGGACCTTGCCTATCCCCTGCTTGGCAGTGTCACGCTGGACCCGGACCTGCCGCTTGATCAGGCGCTGGCGGGCACCGATGGCCTGCCCGGTGGAGTGATGGAACCGGTTCTGTCCGACCGGCTGGGGCTGCAACCCGGTGATCGCTTTCGGCTCGGCACGCAGGATTTTGTCCTGATGGCACGGCTGATGCAGGTGCCGGACGGTGTCGCAGACGGCTTTGCCCTCGGGCCACGCACGCTTGTGCGAACCGAGGACCTGACGCAATCCGGCCTGTTGGCGCCGGGTACCCTCTTTGACACCAAATACCGGCTCGACCTGCCCCCCGAGAGCGATCTGGCCAGCATCTCGCAAGAGGCCCGCGCGCGCTTCGCCGACAGTGGCCTGCGCTGGACCGATGCGCGCAATGGCGCCCCTGGCATCGCCGATTTCACCCGGCGATTGGGCGCGTTCCTGATCCTTGTCGGACTCTCTGGCCTGGCTGTGGGCGGCATCGGAGTCTCGGCGGCGGTACGCGCCTATCTGGCTGACAAGACCGCCACCATTGCCACGCTGCGCACGCTGGGCGCCGACCGGCGCACCGTGTTCCAGACCTATTTCCTGCAAATCGGCGCGTTGTCGGGCCTTGGCATCCTGCTGGGGCTCGCGCTTGGCGGGTTCGCGCCCCTGCTGCTGGCGCCGCTGATCGAGGCGCAACTGCCGGTGCCTGCTGTCTTTGCGATCTACCCAAGGCCGCTGGCCGAAGCCGCGATCTATGGCCTGCTGACGGCGCTGGTCTTTACCCTCTGGCCTCTGGCCCGGACCGAGGAGGTGCGCGCCGCGACCCTGCTGCGCGATGCGCTGTCCCGCGCCCCGCTGCTGCCGCGATTTCGCTATGTGCTGGCCACGGGCGCCGGACTGGTCCTGCTGTGCGGGCTGGCCGCATGGTTCAGCGGGGCCGTCACCCTGACACTCTGGACCCTGGGCGGCATCGCCGGGGCGCTCCTCTTGCTCGCCGTGGCCGCCGGTGCGGTGCGGGCGCTCAGTCGTGCCGCCGCCCCGCTGGCGCGTGGCCGCCCGGCACTTCGCTGGGCGCTGGCCTCGATATCCTCGCCACGGCAGGGGGCGGCGCCAGTGATGCTGTCGCTGGGCCTTGGCCTGTCGGTGCTGGCCGCCGTGGGCCAGATCGACGGCACGCTGCGCAACGCGATTTCCGGCAACCTGCCCGATGTGGCGCCCTCGTATTTCTTTGTCGATATCCAGCGTAACCAGATGCCCGGCTTTACCGCCCGGCTGCGAAACGACCCCGGGGTCAGCCGCATCGAAAGCGCGCCGATGCTGCGCGGCATCATCACGCGTATCAACGATCTGCCCGCGCGCGAGGTCGCCGGCAACCATTGGGTCCTGCGCGGCGATCGGGGGGTGACCTATTCCGCCGAACTGCCCGACACCACCCGGCTGACCGAGGGCGCATGGTGGCCCGAAGATTACGCAGGCCCGCCCCTGATCAGCTTTGCCGCCGAAGAGGCGGCCGAGATGGGCCTGCAACTGGGCGATACCCTGACCGTCAATATCCTGGGCCGCGATATCACCGCCCGTATCTCGTCATTTCGCGAGGTCGATTTCTCGACCGCGGGCATGGGGTTCATCATGGCGATGAACCCTGCTGCCCTGTCCGGCGCCCCCCATAGCCATATCGCCACGGTCTATGCCGACGAGGCCGCCGAGGCCGCCATTCTACGCGATCTGGCCAGCAGCTATCCCAATATCACCGCAATCCGGGTGCGCGACGCCATCGACCGCGCCTCGGGCCTGCTGGCCGGGTTGGCCAGCGCCACATCCTATGGCGCAGGCGTCTCTTTGCTGACCGGGTTTCTGGTCCTGATCGGTGCCGCCGCCGCAGGTCAGGGCGCACGCATCTACGAGGCGGCGGTACTGCGCACCCTGGGCGCGTCGCGCCGCCGTATCCTGCTGAGCCTTGCACTGCGCAGCGCCCTTCTGGGCGCCGCTGCCGGAACCATCGCGCTGGCCGCAGGCATCCTGGGCGGCTGGGCGGTCAGCCGCTTTGTCTTCGAGACATCATTCTCGGTGATCTGGCCTTCGGCACTGACCATCGTGCTGGGGGGCGTATCAGCGGTACTTGCTGCAAGCCTTGTGTTCTCTCTGTCCCCGCTCGCCACCCGCCCGGCGCGCGTCCTGCGTGCCCGAGAATGAATCAGCCCGCCTGGGACACGCTCTGCCGCGCGCAGACCACCGGATTGAGGATCTTGAGCAGGTCGGTGTTGTCACAGACCAGCGCATCCAGCGTGATCTCGTCCAGCGAAGCATAGAACGCCTGCGCCGCATCCCTCAGCGCCAGCCGAAGGCGGCAGGCATCGGTCAGCGGACAACTGTTGTCGGCATCGGCGAAACACTCGACCATCGGCAGGTTGCCCTCGACATGTCTGAACACCTCACCGATGCGGATCGCATCCGCGGCCATGCCCAGACACATGCCGCCATTGCGGCCGCGCTGCGTGGTCAGGAACCCCAACTGGCTGAGCTGGTTGATTACCTGGGCCAGATGGTTCTCGGAAATGTTGCAGACTTCGGCAATCTCGGACTTGGTCACCAGCCGGTCCGGATGCGCGGCGCAGTACATCAGCAGCCGAACCGCAATATTGGTGCGCTTGGTAATGCGCATGATCGGGTCCTCCCCCGTGGGATTTCATCTGCAAGCCTTATTGCACAACCCGGGAAAAACCTGTTTGACATACATCAATTGCACCGGATCGGCGGCGAGGCACCTATGGCAGACCCCTATTTCTTCGGCTACGGCAGCCTGGTGAACCTGGCAACCCACGACTTCCCCGATCCGCGCCCGGCCCGCCTGCATGGCTGGCGGCGCGTCTGGCGTCATACAGACCTCAGACAAGTGGCCTTTCTGACGGCACTTCCGGATGCGGATTGCAGCATCGACGGCATGATCGCCCATGTGCCCAATGACGACTGGCAGGCACTCGATGCGCGCGAATGGGCCTATGACCGCGTCGCGGTCACCGACCACGTGCGCCACGACCTGAAGCAGCCCACCGAGATCGCGGTCTATGCGGTGGCACCGGAAAAACAGAGCGTGCCGAGCACCCGGCACCCCATCCTCCTCAGCTATATCGACGTGGTGGTGCAGGGCTATCTGCATGCCTTCGGCCGCGAGGGCGTGCGTGATTTCTTTAACACCACCAGCGGCTGGGAAGCACCCATTCTCGACGACCGCTCCCAGCCGCGCTACCCGCGCCACCAGCAACTCAAGGCAGAAGAGACCGATCTGGTGGACCGGTCCCTCATCGAAATCGGCGCCCGCATCGTCGCGGTGAGCTGAACGCGCAGCCCTTCATTTCGCCGCAAATACTCCCGCCGGAGGCGACAAGATTTTTCGTCGAAAAATCTTGCGCTCCCGCTCAGCCGCGCGCGCGGATCACCTGCATCAACGGCAGCAGCGTAGCCATTTCCGGGCCGCGCTCCATACCGGTTACCGCCTTGCGCAGCGGCATGAACAGCCCCTTGCCCTTGCGGCCGGTGGCCTCTTTCACTGCCTGGGTCCAGGCACCCCAGCTGTCACCGTCAAGCGGCCCTTCGGGCAAGAGCGCCATGGCCTCGGCCACAAAGGCGCGATCTTCGTCGGCGATCAGCGGCTCGGCTCCGTCCCTGCACAGCGCCCACCACCCTGCCAGATCGTTCAGCGTGGTGATGTTCTCGCGCGCCATCAACCAGAAAGGCGCGGCCATATCCTCGGGCACGCCCGCCGCTGCCACGTCTGCCGCGACTGCCTCCAGCGGCAGCGCCTGCAGGTAGCGCCCCGTCAGCGGAAACAGATCCTGCACATCGAACTTGGTCGGTGCCGCGCCAAACCGGGTCACGTCGAACCCCTCGATCAGCTCGGCCATGTCGCTGCGCAACTCGACCGGATCGGACGAGCCGAGCCGCGCCATCAGGCTGAGCAGCGCCATCGGCTGCACTCCCTGTTCGCGCAGGTCGCGCAGGGCCAGCGTGCCCAGGCGCTTCGACAACGCCTCGCCCTGCGGGCCGGTCAGCAGCGAATGATGCGCGAAGCGGGGGTGTTCGAACCCGAGCGCCGCCATGATCTGGATCTGGGTCGCGGTGTTGGTCACATGGTCCGAGCCGCGCACCACGTCGGTGACACCCATATCGGTATCATCCACCACCGACGCCAGCGTATAGAGAACCTGACCGTCGCCCCGGATCAGGACCGGGTCGCTGACACTGGCCGCGTCGATCGAGATATCCCCGAGGATGCCGTCAGTCCACTCGATCCGCTCCTGATCCAGCTTGAAACGCCACACCCCGTTACCGCGCTCGGCACGCAGGGCGTTTTTCTCACCCTCAGACAGCGACAGCGCCGCCCGGTCATATACCGGTGGCTTGCCCATGTTGAGCTGCTTCTTGCGCTTCAGATCCAGTTCGGTCGGGGTCTCGAACGCCTCGTAGAACCGGCCCATGTCGCGCAGCTTGTCGGCGGCCTCGGCATAGCGGTCCAGCCGCTCGGACTGACGCTCCACCCGGTCCCAATGCAGGCCCAGCCAGTCGAGATCCTGCTTGATTGCGTCGACATATTCCTCTTTCGACCGCTCGGGGTCGGTGTCGTCGATCCTCAGGATGAAGGTACCGCCCGCCTTGCGGGCGATCAGATAGTTCATCAGCGCGGTGCGCAGGTTGCCCACATGAATGTAACCGGTGGGCGAAGGGGCGAAACGGGTGGTGGTCATGGACATCTCCTGTTGCCGATCCCCTTGTCACAAGGGCCGACAATTGTCCAGTTCGGCCCCAGTCACCCGCATCACACAGACAACATCACTGTTTCGCTTGTCGCCGATCCGGCCGATCATCCGGCACCACCTCAAATCCGCACAGATTTATGCACGAATGCCGAGGTTGCCGGGGGCGCGAGCTGCCCTATCCTTTTGGGTGTTTCACACATAACTGGGGAGGTCTGACATGACCCTGAAGCTTTCGCGCCGCGCCGCCTTGACCGGTGCCGCATCCCTGCCGCTTGCCGCCGCCGCGGCGCCCGTCCTGGCCGGTGCCCATGGCGGCAAGGCGGCGGCCCCCATCGCCCGCTCGTTCAAGCTGGGCAGCCTGGGGGTGACCACCCTTCTTGACGGCAGCCTGCCGCGTGACGGGGCCAAGGACATCTTTGGCGGTGGCGCATCGGACGAGGATTTCGCGCGTGTCTCGGCCGAGAACTTCATCCCTGCCGACACGGCACAATTCTTCTTTACCCCTACGCTGGTCGATACCGGGGCCGAACTGGTGCTGTTCGACACCGGTCTGGGCCAGGGCGGCATCACCCGCGCGCTAGAAGCAGCTGGCGTTGCGCCCGAAGCCATCGATGTGGTGGTAATCACCCATATGCATCCCGACCATATCGGCGGCATGATGACCGATGGCGCCCCCACCTTTGCCAATGCCCGTTATGTCACCGGCGCCGCCGAATACGATTTCTGGTCCAAGGCCGAGGCCGGCAACCGTGTCGGTGACCTCGTCAAGTCGCATGTAACGCCGCTGGCGGAGAAAATGACCTTTGTCGAGCCGGGCGCCTCGGTCGCCGCCGGGGTAACGGCGGTTGATGCCTCGGGACACACGCCGGGCCATATGGGTTACATGCTCGAGAGCGACGGGCAACAGCTGATGCTGACCGCCGATCTGGCGAACCATTATGTCTGGTCCTTCGCCCATCCTGAATGGGAGGTACGGTTCGACATGGACAAAGCCAAGGCAACCGCCTCGCGCCGTCAGATCCTGGGCATGCTGGCCGCAGACCGGGTGCCGATGATCGGCTATCACATGCCTTTCCCCGCGGCAGGTTACGTGGAAGCGCGCGGTGACGGTTTCCGCTTCGTGCCCGTCAGCTATCAGTTGATGGGCTAAGGCTCCAGGCTCAGTACCCCGGATCGGGCGCCACCCGGCTGCCATCGCTGAACCGCGACAGGCGAAACTCCCACGGGTCCACCACCGGGGGTTCTCTTGTCGCCAGATCGGCGATCAGCCGCCCGGCGCCCGGTCCAATCCCGAACCCGTGACCGGAAAACCCGGTCGCAATGAACAGGCCCGGCAGATCCGGGACACCCGAGATTACCGGGATCGCATCCGGGGTCACGTCGATCATCCCGGCCCAGCTTTGCATGATCTCGGCCCCGTCGAGCATCGGAAAGGCGCGGCGGGCGGCAGACCACGCGCGGCGCAGGTGTTTCTGCGACGGCTCCGGGTCGAGTATCCGGGTCAGCTCGAACGGGGTAACATCGCCCGGCTGCCACTGGCGCGCCATCTGCGCCTCTTCCAGCCAGCGGCGCGATAGCCGAAAGCGCAGCGAACGCCATTCCTGCCGGTAGGCGGGCAGGAAGCTATAGGCCAAGCGCAAGCTGTCAGGTACCAGCTCGACCGTGTTCTGACTGCCGGCAGCGATGGTGAACCCTCCATCGGCGCGACGGCGCATGGCAAACGCGTCAGACCAGTAGGCGGCATTCGGACCATCGGGCATCGGCGAACTGCGCAACACGGTGTTCAGCACCTTGAGTTGCGGCAGCGACACGCCAGCATTGCCGGCAAAGAGGCGTGACCATGCCCCTCCCGCCAAAATCACTCTGGAACAGCCCACCCGGCCCCGTTCGGTATAGACCCCTGTCACCCGGCCCGCCTCGACATCGACCGAACGCACCGCACAGGCCGTCAGGATTTGTGCACCCCGGTCACGGGCGCCCTCGGCAATCGCGGGGGCGGCCCATTGCGGCTCGGCCCGGCCGTCCTGCGGCATGAACAGCGCCGCTTGCGGAGGTTTGCGATGACCGGGCAGATGGGCGGTAAGCTCGGCGCCTTCGATCATCCGGGCCCGCGTGTCCAGCCCATCCACATGGCGCGCCCAGCGCTCCAGATTCCCGGTACTGCGCCGCCCCGAAGCGGCAAACAGGATGCCCGAGCGCACAAAACCGGTGTTGCGTCCCAGACGCGCATCCAACCCGTGCCAGATCTCCAGCGCCGCCTGCATGAGCGGTATCTCGCGCGGGTCGCGCATGCCCAGCCGCACCCAACCCCAGTTGCGTGAGCTTTGTTCAGCGCCGATCTGACCCTTTTCGCACAACAGGACCGAGACGCCTCGTTCCGCCAATTCCAGCGCCGCCGAGACCCCGATGATGCCACCACCAACCACAACGACCTCGACCTGCTTGGGCAGGGCAAGGTCGGAATAGAAATCGGTCGGGCGGGGTCCGGGCATTCAATCTCAATCAAGTGACACAATCGGTGCCAGAGATGTAGCCCGGCCTACCCGAACGAAAGGGTCAAAAATGACGCGCCGGATCACATCCCGGATAGCTGTGGCAAAACTGCACTTACGGTTCGGCATCCTTGCTGCGCAGACGTTCATACAGCCTGTCAAACGGATCCGTCTGCATTTTTTCCGGCCTTCCAGTATCGGTCTCAAAATCTGGCAAGTACAATCCCGAGACCCAGCTCTCCGGCAAATGGGTCAGCCAACGTTCCATCGCGCTAGTTTGCCTAGCAGCCCAGCCTCTCAAATATTCGGCGCGACTTGGGCTGTGTCGGGACAGCAGGTCGTAACCAAGAAGGCAAATCTCCACCGAGCGATCATGGCCAAGCGTGAGATACGGGATCACCAGGATAGCCACCAACAGCCCGAAAAAGACCAGCAACAAGATCGGCCAGCCGATCAATATGGCCAGGACAAGAATTACGAGCGAAACCCGCCACCCCGGCGGATTACCCAGAAATGAGCGCCGAACCGAGGCGGAGACTGGACTATCAGGCCGTATCGGTGCCGTGCCCTGCTCCCGCTCCTGAACACAATCCCGGTTCGCTTGCTGTCGAGGGGCCGAAACGTCACTTTCCAGAAGGGTTCGAATTGTCGTGTCGATCAACTGTTCATCGACATCACGCCCCTTGGATTGGTTCATGTTTTCAGCGGACAAGTGAAGCTTATGCGGCGCTTTCATGTGACTGTCCCCAAGCGAGTTCAGCTTCTTTCCCACCTTCGTCTTTATTCAGACGCTATTCACTGCTCGGGCAAAATCGCCATTTATGTGGTCTTAACTTACCTATATCGACTTTAAAAAGGCAAATAGGGCGCCGTTTGGGCCGAATTGTGACAGAATGGAGAATTCCATCACAATTGCGCCTCCGTCAGACTTCGGCCTGATCCAGGCGGAGTCTGTCGAACGGATCCTGCTGCATTTTTTCAGCGCTCTCAGGCGTGGGCCCCAAATCCGGAAGATAGAGCCCAGCGGTCCAACGGTTCGGAAGGCGTGCTAGCATTCGCTCCATTCCGGCGACACGCCGCATGGCCCATCCGCGCAGCGCCTCCGCCTGAGCAGGGCTGAGCTGGTGGAAGCGCGAGAAACCGCTCGCGACGACCTTGCCAATGCGTTTCCGGCCCAACACAAGACAGGCAACAACGGGAAGAATGATCGCCAGCCCTAAGAAAGTCGGCAATAGCCACGGCCAGCCGATCATCAACGCCAGCGCAAGAATTGCGGCCGAGTGGCGAAGTTTCGGTTGATAGCGCGGCTTGCCTAACGAGGCTTCTTCGCTCTCGGGCTCGAATGGCAAAGCGGGAGCGAGCTCCGGCAGCGTCTTGCGCGGCTTCAGCTTAGGCGCCGCGATCTCTTCGCGTATGATTTCCTGGACAACACGATCGATATCGGCTTCGTCCAGTTCTCTCGGTGGCGATTTCAGCATTTTTACGCCTTTAGGGGGCGCATTCAGCGGGTTCAACATGGCACACATCCCAGACACGAGTTATGTTCCGCCCCAGGCTGAGTTCGTTAAAACAGGTGTGGGGCGATGACTTTGGACATTCTGCCATCCCCTCGCCTCTGAAGCCCTCAAAATGTCACATTTGGGTCAAATTCGCCATAAATCGAACCGAAGCGGATGACAGTCACCTCGAAGAACCCACGATTGTCCACGACAATAGATCAACTCGGGTCACGCCAGCGATTCACGATGGGATAACGACGGTCCAGCCAGAAGGCACGCGGGGTCAGCCGCGCGCCGGGGGCCGACTGATACCGCTTGTATTCGCTGATATAGATCAGATGCTCGACCCGGCGGACGACATCGCGGTCGAACCCTGCGGCCACGCAATCGGCGATGGAGCCGTCCTGATCGACCAGAATATCCAGGATCGCGTCCAGTTCGGGATAGTCCGGCAGGCTGTCGCTGTCCTTTTGATCCGCGCGCAACTCGGCGCTGGGAGGCTTGTCGATGACCGAAGGCCGGATCACCTCGCCCGCCGGTCCCATCATCCAGGGCCGGTGGTTGGCGTTGCGCCAGCGGCAGGTTTCGAACACCCGCGTCTTGTAGAGATCCTTGATCGGGTTATAGCCGCCCGCCATGTCGCCATAGATGGTGGCATAACCCACTGCTACCTCGGACTTGTTGCCGGTGGTCAGCAGCATTTCGCCGAACTTGTTGGAAAGCGCCATCAGCAACAGGCCGCGCAGGCGGGACTGGATGTTCTCTTCGGTCAGGCCCGGTTCGGTCCCGGCAAAGAGCGGTGCCAGCGTATTGGTCACCGCCGCCCGGCTTTCAGAGATCGGGACATAGTCGTATCGAACGCCCAGCGCCTGCGCCACCGCCTCGGCATCCTCCAGCGACTCGGTGCTCGTGTATTCCGAGGGCAACATGACGCAGCGCACGTTTTCTGCACCCAAGGCGTCGGCCGCTATTGCCGCCACCAGCGCCGAATCCACACCGCCAGAGAGGCCCAGCAGCGCCTTGGCAAAGCCGGCCTTGCGCATGTAATCGCGCAGGCTTTCGACCATCACGCGGTAATCCTGCTCCCAGGCGTCGGGCAGCAGCGCCACTTCTCCCTTGGCGATCCGCCAGCCCTCGGGTCCGCGCTCCAGATCGACATGCGTGATTGCCTCGTCAAAGACCGGCATGCGAAAGGCCAGCGCGCCGCCTGGATTCAGGCCGAATGTGCCGCCATCGAACACCTGATCGTCCTGCCCACCCACCATGTTGAGATAGATCAGCGGCAGGCCGGTTTCGACCACCCGCGCCACCATCTGGTTGATCCGAGTATCGTACTTGTCGCGGTAATAGGGCGAGCCATTGGGCACCAGCAAAAACTCGGCCCCGGTTTCGGCCAGAGTCTCGGCCACGTCCTCGTGCCAGGCATCCTCGCAGATCGGGCTGCCGATGCGGGTGTTGCCCACCGAATACGGCCCCCCCAGCGGCCCGGCATCGAAAATGCGCACCTCGTCGAACACCGTCTCGTTGGGCAGGTGGGTCTTGAGCGAGCGGCTGACGATCTTGCCACCCCGCAGGATCAGGTAGGCGTTATAGAGCTTGCCGTCCTCGACCCAGGGGCCACCTATGGCCAGCGCCGGGCCATCGGCGCACTCCTCGGCCAGCGCCTCGACCATGGCTATGGCGGCATCATGAAACACCGGCTTCATCACCAGATCTTGCGTGTTGTACCCGGTCACGAACATTTCGGGCAGCGCCACCAGGTCGGCCCCCGCCGCGCGTCCCCGCTCCCAGGCCATGCGGGCCTTGGCGGCATTGCCAGCCAGGTCGCCCACGGTGGGATTGAGCTGCGCCAGAGTGATACGGAAACGGTCGGCCATGATGCCCCCTTGCCCTTGCTCCTGATCTGCCGATTTATCAGATCGACGCGCGAGGAAAAGCCAAATGCGGCAAAAGACATTGCCCCTTGCCCGGACCTGCCTTAATTTCGCGGTGCCGCATTCAGACGGTCGACAGGGCAGACAGAGGCACCAATGACCAGAAACCGCAGACGCATCGCATTTGCCGCCATCCTGGCCATGGCCCCTGCGGCCTATGCCCAGCAGAACCAGGTCCTGACCACGCAGGACGAGATCGGCGGCGTCTACGAGGGCACGTTCCGGGGCGGCCTGCAACATGGCACCGGCACCTATCGGCTGCCCAACGGCTATGAATACAGCGGCGAATGGGTCGATGGCGAGATCCGCGGCCGCGGCGTCGCGCGCTTTCCCAACGGGTCGGTCTACGAGGGCAGCTTTGCCCAGGGTAAGCCCGAAGGCATGGGCAAGATCACCTTTTCCGATGGAGGTACCTACGAGGGAGAATGGTCGGACGGTGTGATCAACGGCCAGGGTGTCGCGATCTATGCCAACGGTGTACGGTACGAAGGCGGGTTCCGTGATGCCAAACATCATGGCAAGGGCGTGATGCAAAGCCCCGGTGGATATGTCTATGATGGCGACTGGGTCGACGGCCAGAAAGAGGGGTTGGGCAAGATCACCTATCCCGACGGCGCCGTCTACGAGGGCGGCATCGTCGCGGGGCAGCGTCATGGCGAGGGCACGCTGACCCTGCCCGACGGGCTGGTCTATGTGGGCTTCTGGGCCGATGGGCAGATCAACGGCAAGGGCACGCTGACCCAGGCCAATGGCGATGTCTACGAAGGCGACCTGATCGCTGGCCGTCGCGAGGGCAAGGGCAAGGTCACCTATGCCAATGGCGATGTCTATCAAGGTGATTTCACCGATGACCGGCGCGAGGGTCAGGGCATCTTCACCGGCACCGACGGCTACAGCTATGCCGGCTCCTGGGTTGCGGGTCAGATCGAGGGCCAGGGTCGCGTCACCTATCCCGATGGCTCTGTCTACGAGGGCAATTTCCGCGCCGATCTGGCCGATGGCCAGGGCAAGATCACCTATCCCGACGGGTCAAGCTATGAGGGCGATTGGGTCGCCGGCGTGATCGAGGGCACCGGGACCGCGATCTATGCCAATGGCATCGTCTACAAGGGCACCTTCAAGAATGCCAAGAACGACGGCCAGGGCATCATGACCTATGCCGACGGCTATCGCTACGAGGGCGAGTGGCAGGACGGGGTCCGCCACGGACAGGGCAAGGCCACCTATCCCGACGGATCGGTCTATACCGGGCAATATGTCAACGGCCAGCGCGAGGGCGACGGCGAGATCGTGATGGCCGACGGGTTCCGCTACAAAGGCCAGTGGCAGGCGGGCAAGATCAGCGGCATCGGTGTCGCCACCTATGCCAATGGCGATGTCTACGAAGGCCATTTCCGTAATGGTAAGCGTCAGGGCGAAGGCACCATGAAATATGCCAGCGGCCAGGAAGAAAAGGGCAACTGGGACAATGGTGCGCTGACCAAAGGTGAACCGGCCGCCGCCGCGTCTGACGGCTAGACGATATCTCCGCCGTCAAGCCGGGCCAGCAGGGTGTCGGCATCCGACAGGATGGTCCGGCGCTGATCCGGGTCCATCCGCTCCCACGTCCGGTACATGTTACCCATGCGAGGATTGCTCGCAAACCGGTCGCGATGGCGGTCCAGAAAGCTCCAGTATAGCAGGTTGAAGGGGCATGCCCGGTCTCCGGTCTTGGCCTTGACGTCATAGGCGCATGTCTTGCAGTGGTCCGACATCCGATTGATGTAGGCGCCGCTCGACACATAGGGCTTGGACGCCACGATCCCGCCATCGGCGAACTGGCTCATGCCAATGGTGTTCGGGGCCTCGACCCACTCGAAAGCATCGGCGTAAACGGCCAGATACCATTCGTGGACCTGTTGCGGATCAACACCCGCCAGAAGGGCGAAGTTACCGGTGATCATCAAGCGCTGGATATGATGGGCATAGGCCTCGTCCCGCGTCTGCGACACCGCCTCGCGAATACAGGTCATCCGCGTCTCGCCGCCCCAGTAGAAGGTCGGCAGATCACGCTGGTGTCCCAGCGCATTGGATGCCGTGTATCCCGCCCCCTCGAGGAAATAGATGCCCCTTACGAATTCGCGCCAACCGATGATCTGCCGAATGAAGCCTTCGACGGCGTTCAAGGGCGCATGGCCTTGGCGCCAGGCCTGTTCGGCAGCACGGCAAACCTCCAGCGGCTCCAACAGACCGAGATTGAGATAGACCGACAGGACGGAATGATACAGAAACCGTTCCCCCGTCAGCATCGCATCCTGGTAGTCACCAAAAAGAGGCAGCGCCTCGGTGATGAAATGGTCAAGCGCCTGCAACGCCTGTACCCGGTCGGTGGCGAACCAGAACGGGCGCAGAGTACCGAAACTGGCATCAAAACGGGCCGCGACAAGATCCAGAACCTCGGCAGTGACGCTATCAGGTGCGAATTGCATCGGGGCCGGAAACTGGTGGCCGCTCGGGGGTCGCTTGCGGTTTTCGGCATCATAGTTCCAACTGCCGCCAGCAGGCTGATTACCCTCCATCAACAACCCAGTCTTGCGGCGCATGTCGCGATAGAACCATTCCATGCGCAACTGGCTGCGCCCCTTTGCCCAGTCCTCGAAATCGCGCCGGGACGCGATGAACCGCGTATCGGGAAGTAGCCTCACCTTGAGCGGCAGCTCTCGAAGCTGCCCGATCAACCGCCACTCGCCGGGCGTGGTGACCAGAACCTCGGTCGCGCCGGTTTCACCGGCCCGGCGCAGCAATTCGTCGTCAACGGAACCGCCCGTATCCGGATCGTCGAGCCGAGAATACGCGACCCGCCACCCTGCCCGGCGCAGCTGTTCGGCAAACTTGCGCATCGCCGCCAGCACCAGCGCGATTTTTTTGGGGTGATGCGGAACATATTCGGCCTCGGCGGCGACCTCGGCCATGACAACGCAATCGGTGTTTGGGTCCGCCTCGGCCAGCGCGGAGAGGCCGGCGCTCAATTGATCACCCAGAACAAGGATGAGTCGGGTCACCAGGGAACCTCTTTCCCGGCCCAATCATAGAACCCACCACTCTGCTCGGGTGTAAGCCCCTCGATCACGCGCAACAGGTTCGACGCCGCTTCGTTCGGCAAGACCGCCGGATGGCGGCCAAGGTATTTCTCGGTAAAGGCGGTGGCGACTGTACCGGGATGCAAGGCGACACAGACGGCCTGCTTGTGGCTGCGCGCAAGCTCGATGGCTGCGGTTCGGACGATCTGGTTCAACGCCGCCTTGGACGCGCGATAGCTGACCCATCCGCCCAACCGGTTGTCACCGATCGACCCGACCCGCGCGGAAAGCACCGCGCATACGCTACGGGATTCTCTCGGCAACAGTCGGCCCGCCTCACGCAGGACAAGGGCCGGGCCGATGGCATTCAGGGCGAATTGGTCGGCCATGGCCTGCGCCGACAGGGCGCGCAACGATTTCTCTGGCCCGGCACCGTTGATTTCCAGCGCGCCGGTCGCCACCAAAACCAGATCATACGGGGTATCGAGCCCTTGCAAGATCCGCGCACTCCTCTGATCATCGGTCAGGTCCAGCCCATCGGCAGAGCGCGACAGGCCGGTCACGGAAATGCCGCGCGCTTCAAGCTGCGCCGCAATGGCCGCACCGATCCCCCCCGAAGCACCAATAACAAGAGCCTTTTTCATGCTTCCGCAGCTAGCTGGACTGGCAACGACTTCAATATCAGCGCCACGTCCGAGACAGCATTTTCTCCCTTTCCATTCCCGCGCGGGCCGGTATAACCTTGCCGCATGATCAACCGCGCAGACATAGCATCGACCGGCACCGCCATTTCTGGCGCCGCTCTGCGTGGCCTACTGATCCTAATCCGCCTCTGAGCGTGCCCTTTCGGCGCGCCCGCTCAGAGGAGGAGGCTTGCGCGCCATTTGGCTTAGGACAGATACGAAAGTTACCGACATGACCCATGCGACCGACCAAGACCGCGTCTTGATCTTTGACACCACCTTGCGCGACGGCGAGCAGAGCCCGGGCGCCACCATGACCCATTCAGAAAAGCTCGAGATCGCCGAGATGCTCGACGAGATGGGGGTGGACATCATCGAGGCCGGGTTCCCCATCGCCTCGGAAGGCGATTTCAAGGCGGTGAGCGAGATCGCCAAGCGTTCGAAAAACAGCCGCATTTGCGGGCTGGCGCGCGCCAATTTCGCCGATATCGACCGCTGCTGGGAGGCGGTGAAACACGCCGAACAGAACCGCATTCACACGTTTATCGGGACGTCACCGCTGCACCGCGCCATTCCCAACCTGACCCAGGACGAAATGGCCGAGAAGATCCATGAAACGGTCAGCCACGCCCGCAACCTGTGCGAAAACGTGCAATGGTCGCCGATGGATGCGACCCGGACCGAATGGGACTACCTGTGCCGTGTGATTGAAATCGCGATCAAGGCCGGTGCCACAACGATCAACATCCCCGATACCGTGGGCTATACCGCCCCCGCCGAGAGTGCAGACCTGATCCGGCGGCTGATCGAAACGGTGCCGGGTGCCGACGATGTGATCTTTGCCACCCATTGCCACAACGACCTCGGCATGGCGACGGCCAACAGCCTTGCCGCCGTGGCAGGTGGCGCGCGCCAGATCGAATGCACCATCAACGGGTTGGGCGAACGCGCCGGCAACACCGCCCTGGAAGAGGTGGTGATGGCAATGAAGACCCGCCACGACATCATGCCCTGGCACACCGGGATCGACACCACCAAGATCATGGCGATCTCGCGTCGGGTGGCGACCGTGTCCGGGTTCAACGTGCAGTTCAACAAGGCCATCGTGGGCAAGAACGCATTCGCCCATGAAAGCGGCATCCACCAGGACGGGATGCTGAAGAACCGCGAGAATTTCGAGATCATGCGGCCAGAGGATATCGGCCTCTCGGGCACCTCGTTGCCACTGGGCAAGCATTCGGGGCGCGCGGCGCTGCGCGACAAGCTCGAACACCTCGGCTATGAGGTGGGCGACAACCAGCTCAAGGACATCTTCGTTCGGTTCAAGGAACTGGCCGACCGCAAGAAAGAGGTGTTCGACGACGATGTGATCGCGCTGATGCGCTCGGGCGAGAATGCCGAACAGGACCATTTGCAGCTGGTCTCGATGAAGGTGATCTGCGGCACCGGTGGCCCGGCCGAGGCGACGGTCGAGATGGAGATCGACGGCAAGGATGTCAGCGCGACCGCGCATGGCGACGGGCCGGTAGATGCCAGTTTCAAAGCGATCCGCGAGCTGCATCCCAACAAGGCACATCTGCAGCTCTACCAGGTGCATGCGGTGACCGAAGGCACCGACGCCCAGGCCACGGTCAGCGTTCGGCTGGAAGAGGACGGGATGATTGCCACCGGCGAGTCCGCCAATACCGACACAGTGGTGGCCAGCGCCAAGGCCTATATCAACGCACTCAACCGTCTGATCGTACGGCGCGAGAAGGCTGGCCCCGGCGCCGATACGCGCGAGATCAGCTACAAGGACCTGACCTGACGCCTTGGTAGATCGGAATTCTGCAAGAATTCCGAAACGGAAAACTTCGTTTTCCGGGCCGTTTTCCGGCTCGGAAAACGGTGCCTCTCTCAGAGCTGAGCGAACAGGCCCGAAAGGCGCGTCGCCTCGGCGGAAAGACCAAAGGGCGTATTGATCACGAACATACCCGACCCCACCATCCGATGCCCCTCGCGGGCGGGCGCAAAACGGACCTCATGCCGCAGGACCTTGGGAAGGCCTTGCCGCTCTAGCGCCGCCAGCATCACCTTGTGCCGCTCATCGGTCAGGATCGGATACCAAAGCGCGATCACGCCCACATTCCACTTGCGGTGCAATTGCGCGATCACCGCCGGCATCCGGTCGTAGTCGGATTTAACCTCGTAGCTGGGATCGATCAGCATCATCCCCCTTCGAGGATCGGGCGGCAGCAGCGACTGCGCCATTTCGAACCCGTCCCGCCGATACACACGTGCCGGAAAACCTGCCATCGTCTGTTCCAGCGCCGCGTTTTCCTGCGGGTGCATCTCGGCGAGGTGCATCACATCACCGGGACGAAGCAGGTGCGCCGCCACCAGCGGTGAGCCGGGGTAGGCCGCACCGCCGTGATCCGCCCGAACTGCGGCCAGCACCCGCATTATCGGATGCCCCGAAACGAACCATTCCGCCTCTTCGACCCGGCCGATCCCGACCCTCGCCTCACCCGTGCGCACCGCCTCGGCCGCATCCAGATGATAAAGCCCGCGTCCGGCATGCGTTTCCAGATAGCTCAACGGCTTGTCCTTACGGGTGAGATAATCTAGCGCTACCGCCAACAGCGCGTGTTTCTGGACATCGGCCAGGTTTCCGGCGTGATAAATGTGCTGATAAGATAGCATTTGCCTGTTCTGTCCCCGCGTCATGTCCGCTTGCGCGGCGGATTGGTGCTGATCCGAGCAGATTCGGCCCTTTTCCACAGTGCGTCTGCGCCCTATAAGTCATTCGTCGCAGGCCCGTCGAGTCGTGGGCATTGCAAGAATTCTGGTAGACAGGACCACTCACATGGGGATCTTCGATAGTCTGGGCAGCCTGTTCGCAGCGGACATGGCGATCGACCTAGGCACGGCTAACACACTGGTCTATGTCAAGGGACGCGGTGTCATTTTGTCCGAACCCTCGGTGGTGGCCTATCACGTCAAGGACGGGGTCAAGAAGGTTCTTGCCGTGGGCGAGGACGCCAAGCTGATGCTGGGTCGCACCCCGGGCAGCATCGAGGCAATCCGCCCGATGCGCGAAGGCGTGATTGCCGATTTCGACACCGCCGAAGAGATGATCAAGCATTTCATCCGCAAGGTGCACAAGCGCTCGACCTTCTCGAAGCCCAAGATCATCGTCTGCGTTCCTCATGGCGCCACCCCGGTTGAAAAGCGCGCGATCCGTCAATCGGTGCTGAGCGCCGGTGCCCGCCGCGCCGGGCTGATCGCCGAACCCATCGCCGCTGCCATCGGCGCCGGCATGCCGATCACCGACCCGACCGGCAACATGGTCGTGGACATCGGCGGCGGCACCACCGAGGTCGCAGTTCTGTCGCTGGGTGACATCGTCTATGCCCGCTCGGTTCGTGTCGGTGGCGATCGGATGGACGAGGCGATCATCAGCTACCTGCGCCGTCAGCAGAACCTTTTGGTGGGGGAAAGCACCGCCGAACGCATCAAGACCTCGATCGGCACCGCGCGCATGCCCGATGACGGGCGCGGCCAGTCGATGCAGATACGGGGGCGCGACCTGCTGAATGGCGTTCCCAAGGAAATCGAGATCAGCCAGGCCCAGGTGGCCGAGGCGCTGGCCGAGCCTGTACAGCAAATCTGCGAGGCGGTGATGACCGCGCTGGAGACCACGCCGCCCGATCTGGCCGCCGATATCGTCGACCGCGGTGTCATGCTGACCGGCGGCGGCGCGTTGCTGGGCGATCTTGACCTGGCCCTACGCGAACAGACCGGGCTGGCGGTTTCGATTGCCGATGAAAGCCTGAACTGCGTCGCACTCGGCACCGGCAAGGCGCTGGAATACGAAAAGCAGCTGCGCCACGCGATTGACTACGACAGCTAAGCCGCGCAGGATCCCGGGGTATTCGGCGGTTTAAGCGGCTGCCGTCCGGCGGCCCGGACTATTGGCGGAAAGGACCTCTTTGGCACGCGACCGCTCACAGCGCGAGGACTATGCCGGCCCCCTGCGCCGTCTGTTGCTCGGGGTCGTGTTGCTGTGCCTGCTGGGCATCTTCCTGGTTTGGCGTATCGACAGCCCGCGAGTCGAACGGTTCCGCGCCCAAGTCGTCGATACGGTCATCCCCTCGATGGACTGGGCCATGGTGCCGGTCACCGGCACGATCAACCTGATCCGCGACTTCCAGAGCTATCAGCGGCTGAGCGAGCAGAACCGTGAACTGCGCAGCGAGCTGCGCCAGATGCGGGCCTGGAAAGAGGCGGCACTACAGCTCGAGCAAGAAAACGCCCGGCTGCTGGATCTCAACAATGTCCGGCTCGACCCGCGCCTGACCTATATCACCGGCGTTGTCATGGCCGATAGCGGTTCGCCCTTCCGGCAATCAGTGTTGCTGAACGTCGGTGCGCGCGACGGGATCGTCGATGGGTGGGCGGCGATGGACGGGATCGGGCTGGTGGGTCGGATCTCGGGCGTGGGCCAGTCCTCGGCCAGAGTCATCCTGCTCATCGATGCGGCCAGTTCGATCCCCGCCACGATCCAACCCTCGGGACAGACCGCCCTGATCACCGGTGACAATACTGCAGCACCCGTGATCGATTTCCTGGAAAACCGCGAATTTGTTCGGCCCGGCGACCGGGTCGTTACCTCGGGCGATGGTGGCGTGTTTCCCGCCGGGCTGCTGATCGGGCAGGTGGCCGAGGACCGCAACGGGCGCCTGCGCGTGCGACTTTCGGCCGACTATGAGCGGCTGGAATTCCTGCGCGTATTGCGCCATCACGGCACCGAGCAGATCGAAGATCATGGCGGCGTGGTCGGGCCGCCGGCACCGGTCGCGCCCAACACCTCCTCTCTGGCAAACCCTGCAGAGGCCACCGATGGATAGTCTGGCTCCCTCGCGCATCTGGCTGATGCGTTTGTGCTACGCCGGGCTGGCGACAGTGATCTTGTTCTTTCACCTGTTGCCGCTCGACACATTGCCAAAAGGCTGGGCGGAACCCGACCTGTTGCTGGCGCTGACGTTGGCATGGGCGCTACGCCGTCCCGATTTCGTGCCAGCGCTGCTGATTGCTGTGGTGATCCTGCTGGCCGATCTGCTGTTGCAGCGTCCTCCGGGCCTGTTGGCGGCACTGATATTGGCGGGAGCAGTGTTCCTGCGCAGCCGTTTCGGAGGACATGGCGAATCCGGTTTTGCCGCCGAGTGGCTGGCAGTGGCGGTGGTTATGGCGGTAATCGCCCTGCTCTACCGGATCGTCCTTGCGATCACCTCGGTCGATCAGGCGCCTCTGTTCCTAGCAACCTCGCAACTGCTGCTGACAATCCTGATCTATCCGCTGGTGGCCGGGTCCAGCCAGGCGGTGTTCGGTGTGCGCCGCCTGACGCCCGCCGATGCCGAAGCACTGGGAGCCCGTTGAGTTGAGACGATCGGCGCGCGACATGGACAAGGTACAGCGGGTCCTGACCCGCCGCGCCCTGTTGCTTGGCGGTGCGCAGGCGGCCTTTGTCGGCGGGCTGGCGATGCGCATGCGCTACATGCAGGTCGATCAGGCCGACCAGTTCCGCCTGCTGGCCGAGGAGAACCGGATCAACATCCGCCTGATCCCGCCAACACGGGGTGAACTGTTCGACCGCAACGGCGCCATCATCGCCCAGAACACCCCCTCGTACCGGATCGTCATGGTGCGCGAGGATGCGGGCGATGTGGATGAGGTGATCGAAAACCTGAAGCGGGTGATCCCGCTGGACCCCGAGGAACTGGACCGCGCCCTGGCCGAGATGCGCCGCTCGCCGCCATTCCTGCCGGTCACGCTGGCCGATCAGATCAGCTGGGAGCATATCTCGAAAGTGGCGGTGAACGCCCCGGCCCTGCCCGGCATCACGCCCGAGGTCGGCCTGACCCGTGTCTATCCGCAGGCCGGTGATTTTGCCCATGTGGTGGGCTATGTCGGCCCGGTCAGCGATTACGACCTGAGCCAGATCCAGGATCCCGAACCGGTGCTGCGCATTCCGCGTTTCCAGATCGGCAAGGTCGGGCTGGAGGCCAAACAGGAAGACCTCCTGCGTGGCAAGGCCGGCGCCAAACGGGTCGAGGTCAACGCCAACGGGCGCGTCATGCGCGAGCTGGACCGGCGCGAGGGCAAGCCTGGCGCCGACCTGCAGCTGACCGTCGACTCGGCGCTGCAATCTTATGTGCAGGCCCGGCTGGGACAGGAAAGCGCGGCGGCCGTGGTCATCGACTGCGAAACCGGCGATCTGCGCGCCATCGCCTCGGCCCCCAGTTTCGACCCCAACCTGTTCGTGCGCGGTATCTCGGTGGCCGACTACCGCGGCCTGACCGAGGACCCCTACCGCCCGCTGGCGAACAAGTCGGTTCAGGGGGCCTATCCGCCCGGCTCGACCTTCAAGATGATCACCGCCATGGCGGCGCTTGAGGCAGGGATCACCAGCCCCGAGGAGACGGTCTATTGCCCCGGCTTCCTTGAGGTCAGCAACCGCCGCTTCCATTGCTGGAAACGCGGTGGCCACGGTCATATGAACCTGGAAGAGTCGTTGGAGCAGAGCTGCGACGTCTATTATTACGACGTGGCACTCAAGGTCGGCATCGACAAGATCTCGGCCATGGCCGAGGAATTCGGCATAGGCGTAAGGCATGACATTCCTATGTCTGCAGTGGCGCGCGGGCTGGCCCCGAATCGCGATTGGAAGGCACGGGTGCATGGGCAGGACTGGCTGGTCGGCGATACCGCCAACGCCTCGATCGGTCAGGGTTTCATGCTGGCCTCACCTTTGCAACTGGCGGTGATGACCGCCCGGATCGCCACCGGGCGCAAGGTGGCGCCCCGGCTGGTGAAATCCATCGACGGAGTCGAGCAGCCTTCGGGCGCGGGAGAGCCGATGGCGGTGAACCAGGCCAATCTGCGCCGCCTGCGCAAGGGCATGTACGCGGTCAGCAACAACCGCCGTGGCACCGCCTATCGCAGCCGCATCCTGGCCGATGACAACCGGATGGCAGGCAAGACCGGCACCAGTCAGGTCCGCAACATCACCGCCGCCGAACGCGCCGCCGGGGTGATCCGCAACGAAGACCTGCCTTGGGAACGGCGCGACCATGCGCTGTTTGTCTGTTTCGCCCCCTTCGACAACCCGCGTTTCGCGGTTTCGGTGGTGGTCGAGCACGGTGGCGGTGGGTCCACCGCCGCGGCGCCTATCGCGCGCGACATCCTGCTTCAGGCACTTTATGACGGTTTTCCACCGCTCGAGGCCTATCCGGCCAAGGACCGCAGCCGGATTGAGGCACAGCAAGAGCGGTTGCGCCGCGAGTTGCGCCCGGTTACCCGGCCCGAGGACAAGGACCGCGCATGAGCTATCTTGAATATACGGTCAAAGCGACACCCAGCGGCCTGCGCAAGATTCTCTACATGAACTGGCCCCTGACGCTGCTGTTGATCTCGGTGGCCTCGGTCGGGTTCCTGATGCTTTATTCCGTTGCTGGCGGCTCGTTCAGCCCTTGGGCCGAACCGCAGATCAAGCGGTTCGTGGCCGGGCTGGTGGTGATGACCACGGTCGCAATGGTGCCGATCTGGTTCTGGCGCAACATGGCCGCCGTCGCCTATGGCGGATCGCTGGTGTTGCTGATCATGGTCGAGCTGTTCGGCGCCGTCGGCATGGGCGCCCAGCGCTGGATCGACCTGGGTTTCATGCGGCTGCAACCCTCGGAGCTGACCAAGATCACCCTGGTGATGGTACTGGCGGCCTATTATGATTGGCTGCCGGGCAAGAAGACCTCGCGCCCGCTCTGGGTGCTGGTGCCGGTGCTGATCATCCTGGTCCCCACCGCGCTGGTGCTGAAACAGCCCGATCTCGGCACCGCCATCCTGCTGCTGTCGGCGGGGGGCGCGCTGATGTTCCTGGCCGGGGTGCACTGGGCCTATTTCGCCGCCGTCATCGCGGCGGGCGTAGGACTGATCACAGCGGTGTTCAAAAGCCGTGGAACCGATTGGCAGTTGCTCAAGGATTATCAGTTCCGCCGCATCGACACCTTTCTGGACCCGTCCTCGGATCCGCTGGGCGCCGGCTATCACATCACCCAGTCCAAGATCGCGCTGGGTTCGGGCGGCTGGTCGGGGCGCGGTTTCATGCAGGGCACCCAGTCGCGGCTGAACTTCCTGCCCGAAAAGCATACCGACTTCATCTTTACCACGCTGGCCGAGGAATTCGGCTTTATCGGCGGCATCTCGCTGTTGTCGCTCTATGCGCTGATCATCGCGTTTTGCGTGGTCACTGCGCTCGCCACCCGCGACCGGTTCTCGTCACTGGTCACGATGGGGATCGCGGTGAACTTCTTTCTGTTTTTTGCTGTCAACATGTCGATGGTCATGGGCTTGGCCCCGGTTGTTGGCGTGCCGCTGCCGATGGTCAGCTATGGTGGCTCGGCCATGCTGGTACTGATGGTGGCCTTTGGCCTTGTGCACAGTGCCCATATCCACCGCCCCCGCTAACCCCCTGAAAGGATCCACCATGCCCGTCAATGTGCTCTTTTCCGCGCGCCCCGAGCTTTGGCCGATCTATCGACCGTTGATCGAAGGATACCTCTCAGACATGGGAGTCACCTTTGACCTGCGCAACGCATTCGCGCCGGAGGAGGTAGACTATGTCGTCTACGCGCCCAATGGCGGTCTGCACGATTTCACCCCGTTCACCCGGCTCAAGGCAGTGCTGAGCCTCTGGGCCGGAGTAGAGAGCATCGCCGACAATCCGACACTGACGGCACCCTTGGCCCGGATGGTCGATCACGGACTGACCCAGGGCATGACCGAATGGGTGGTGGGACACGTGCTGCGCTACCATCTCGGGATGGATGCCCATATCCACGGTCTGAAAGGCGACTGGCGTCAGGACGTGCCGCCACTGGCCAGCCAGCGGCAGGTGACCATCCTAGGCCTCGGCGCGCTGGGAGAGGCCGCCGCCCGCGCTCTGACTGCGCTGGGCTTCCAAGTCACGGGGTGGAGCAGATCGCCCAAGGACCTGCCCGGCATCACCTGCCTGCATGGGCCAGAGGGGCTGGACCAAGCGCTGTCGGGCGCCGAAATCCTGGTGCTGCTGCTGCCCAGCACCGCCGCAACCGAAAACACGCTCAATGCCCAAACGCTGTCCCGCCTGCCCCGGGGCGCCCGCATCATCAATCCCGGGCGCGGGCCGCTGATCGACGACGACGCTCTGCTTGCCGCGCTTGACAGCGGGCAGGTGGGCCATGCGACGCTCGATGTATTCCGCATCGAACCGCTGCCCCGGGATCATCCCTATTGGGCACATCCCAACGTCACCGTCACCCCGCATATCGCCTCGGAAACCCGCCCCGAAACGGCGGCGCAGGTGATCTGCGAGAACATCCGCCGAGGCGAAAGCAGCGAACTGTTCCTGCACCTGGTCGACCGCACTCTCGGCTACTGACACTGCGCCCCTTCATTTCGCCGAAAATACTCCCGCCGGAGGCGAGATTTTTCGTCGAAAAATCTCAGGCCGCGATCAATCCGCGGCCTTTGAGCAGGGCCTCGACCCCCGGCAGACGGCCCCGGAAGGCCAGATAAAGGTCCTCGGCCTCGCGCGACCCGCCGGTCGACAGGATATGCCGCTCCAGCGCCTCGGCCCGCTCAGGATCAAAGGCCCCGCCCGCCTCCTCGAACGCGGCAAAGGCGTCGGCATCCATCACTTCGGACCACATGTAGCTGTAATAGCCCGAGCTATAGCCGTCGCCGGCAAAGACATGGGCGAAATGCGGGGTAGCGTGCCGCATGCCGATGGCATGGGGCATGCCGAGTTCCGCCAGCACCTCGGCCTGTTTCGCCATCGGGTCAGGCGGCGCCGCCCCGTCGTGAAACGCCAGGTCCACCAGGGCCGAGGCGACATATTCCACCGTCTGGCACCCCTGATCGAAATTGGCCGCGCCCAGTACCTTTTCCAGCATCTCGGCGGACATCGGTTCCCCCGTCTCGGCATGGGTGGCAAACTCTGCCAGCACCTCGGGCACCTCCAGCCAGTGCTCGTAAAGCTGGCTGGGCAGTTCCACGAAATCGCGCGCGACGGATGTACCCGACACGCTTTCATAGGTCACATCGGACAGCATCTGGTGCAGGGCGTGACCGAATTCATGAAACAGCGTGCGCGCATCATCATAGCTCAGCAACGCCGGATCGCCCTTTGCGAAGTTGCAGACATTGATCACCACCGGCGCCTGGGGTCGCGGGAACTTCGCCTGCGCCCGCATCGCCGAACACCAGGCGCCCGAACGTTTCGAGCCACGCGCGAAATAGTCACCGATAAAGACGGCCACATGCCGACCATCCCGGGTCACCTCCCAGGCCCGGCAATCGGGGTGATAAAGCGCGATGTCGAGCGGGCGGAACTCCAGCCCGAACAGCCGGTTGGCGCAGGCAAAGGACGCCTCGATCATGCGGTCCAGTTGCAGATAAGGTTTCAGCGCCGCCTCATCCAGATCATGCTCGGCCTTGCGCCGCCGCGCCGCGTAATAGTGCCAGTCCCAGGGCTCCAGCGGCCCGTTGATCCCGTCTTCCTGCATCATCGCCGTCAGCACCTCGGCATCCTCCTCGGCCCGCGCGCGGGCGGGCGCCCAGACCTGCATCAGCAGGTCGCGCACCCTGTCGGGGCTGCGGGCCATCTCGGTCTCCAACTTGTAGGTGGCAAAACTGTCATAACCCAGGAGCGCGGCGCGCTCCTCGCGCAGCGCCAGGATCTCGGTCGCGATGGCGCGGTTGTCGGTCTTGCCGCCATTGGCCCCACGCGCCACCCAGGCGCGATAGGCCCGCTCGCGCAGATCGCGGCGCGGCGAGAATTGCAGGAAGGGCACGATCAGCGAGCGCGACAGGGTCATCACCGGCCCGGCGGCCTGTTTCTCTTGCCCTGCCGCGCGGGCGGCGGCGGTGACGAAACCGGGCAGCCCCTCCAGATCCTCCTCGGACAGGTCCATGAACCAGTCGCGCTCGTCCGCCAGCAGGTTCTGGGTGAATTCGGTACCCAGCACCGCCAACCGCGCCTTGATCTCCTTCATCCGCGCCTCGGCCTCGCCGCTGAGCGCCGCGCCCGAACGAACAAAGCCACGATGGGTCAGCATCAGTACCCGCTGCTGTTCGTCGGTCAGTTCCAGATCCTCGCGCGCATCCCACACGGCGGCGACGCGGGCGAACAGCGCCTTGTTGGCCGAAATCTCGGAGAAATGCGCCGCCAACTGGGGCGAGAACGCGCGCTGCAACTCTTCTCGCGCCGGATTGCTGTCCGCCCCCGCCACGGTAAAGAACACGCCCAAAACCCGGTCCAGTGCACCGCCCGCCGCCTCGAGCGCCTCGACAACATTGGCAAAGGTCGGCGCCTCGGGGCTGTCGGCGATGGCAGCGATCTCGGCCCTGTGTTCGGCAAGCGCCGCCTCCAGCGCCGGGGCGAAATCGCTGTCCGCGATCCGGTCGAACGGGGCGATGTCGAACGGGGTCTGCCAATCGGCAAGGATGGGGTTGGTCATGCGGCTCTCCTTTGTCCGACAAGCTAGGAGCGCGCGCGGGAATGGTCCAGAGGTGCCGGACCGAAACCGGGTTGCATCTGCGCGCCCTCCCCCTCAGGGTCGGGCGCAAGGAGGAGACACGATGAAAAAGACCAACCGCCCCGCAGGCCCGATGACCACCGCCATTCACGCCGGAGAGTCCCCGGACCCGGCAACGCTGGCCTCGGCGCCGCCGATCCACATGTCCTCGACCTATGTGTCCGAGGATGTGTTGGGCTTTTCCGCCCATGACCTGACTCCGGAAAGCCCCTATGCCTATTCACGCTGGGCCAATCCCACCGTCGCGATGCTCGAGGCCAAGATCGCCGCGATGCAGGGGACCGAGGCCTGCCTGTGTACCGCATCCGGCATGGCGGCGGCGGCGGCGATCTTCTTCACCTTCCTGTCGGCGGGCGATCATGTGATCGTGTCGGATGTCTCTTATGCGGGCGTGGCCGAACTGGCGCGCGACACGCTGCCCCGGATGGGAATCGCGGTCAGCACCGTGGACATGTCCGACCTGGCCGCAGTGTCGGCGGCGATCCGGCCCGAGACCAGGCTTATCCATACCGAGACCCCGGTGAACCCGATCGGGCGGCTGACCGATCTGGCTGCGATTTCCGCGCTGGCACGGCAGGCAGGCGCGCTGCTGAGCTGTGATGCTACCTTTGCCTCGCCGCTGGGAATGGACACCGTCGCGCTGGGTGTCGATCTGACCATGCATTCGGTGACCAAGTATATCTGCGGCCATGGTGACGCGGTGGCAGGTGCGGTCTGTGGCCGGGCCGATCTGGTCTCGCAAATGCGGGTCGAGGCGGCGATCCATCACGGCGGGGTGCTGTCGCCCTTCAACGCCTGGCTGATCGCACGCGGGGCCGCCACGCTGCCCCTGCGGATGAAGGCGCATGCGGCGGGCGCCCAGGCGGTGGCCGAATGGCTGGAGGCCGATCCGCGCGTCGGTCGGGTGATCTATCCGGGCCTCGCTTCGCATCCGCAGGCAGAGCTGGCCGCGCGGCAGATGTCGAACATGTCGGCGATGATCTCGTTCCAGGTGGGCGATGCCGCCAAGGGCGAACGTCTGGCCCGGCAGATGATCGAGCGGCTAGAGGTGATCCATTATGCCGTGTCGCTGGGCCATCACCGCAGCTTGATCTTCTGGATGGGGACCGAGGGGCTGATGGAGACCTCGTTCCGGCTGGAAGGCACCCAGCTGGAGGCCTATCGCGCCTATGCGGGCGATGGGATTTTCCGTCTGTCGGTCGGGCTCGAGGACCCCGAGGACCTGATCGCCGATCTGGATCGGGCGCTGGCCTAGACCCACGTCCCCGGTCAAAGGCGAAAACCGGCCAAATTGATCTGGGTTAAGGCAGACCCCCAACGGGTCTGCCAGACTCGGTTTGGCAACCGTGACCGGGAGAAAAAACATGGCCAAGACAGAGACGACCAAGATCACACCCGCCTCGTTCACCGAGGTGTTGAAATCCATGCAGGGGCCGGTGTCGATGACATCGCTGGTTCAGCCGCAGCTGGAACAGTTCTGGGACGCGCAGGAAAAGCTGCTGGCCGAATCCGAGCGCTTCACCCGGCACTGGTTCGAGCGCCGACACGAAGCGATCCGCACCGCGCTGGACGCCGCCCGCAGCGCCACCGCCGCTGATCCGTCCAATCCGGCCGAGGCGATGGAAACGGTAATGGACTGGCAGCGCCATTCGGTCGAACGCATGGTCGAGGATGCGCGCGAATGGTTCGACACGGTCTCGCGCTGCGCCGATTACGTGACCAAGACCGAGGCCGAAGCGGTCGAGGAAACGCTGGACGAGGCCCGCGACATCGCCCGCAAGGCGACCAAATCGGCGAAATCCGAACCGGTCTGATCCAGTCAGGGGCGGCTCCCGCCCCCGCGCAGGCATCAAGGATGCCCGCTGGTGGCGTTGGGCCCGGCGCCGGGCGCCCGATGGGTCCCCGGCGCGGTTGCGCGTTCAACCGATATCCTTGCCCACCCGCGCTGCATGGCGGTACAGCAGCATCCGGCCGCGAAATCCCAGCAGCCGGAGCAGGTATTCGTGCAGGATATCCTTGCCGCGATCGTGGTGGTCGCGAAGCGACTCGTAGGGTCGGCGGGACAGGCCGAAATGCACGATCTCGTTGCGTAGGGTGACAAGGCGGCGCAGACCGGGGCGCATCCCCATCTCGGCAAACATTTCGCGCAGCAGCGCCTCGAACCCCAGGACACGCGAGGGCTGAGCCGGGTCACGATAGCGCCCACGCCGGAACGGATAGCCGCACGCCTTGGCATGGGTCGATTTGAGGTTTTCCATGACGATGAAAAGCTGGGCCAGTTTCACCTCAAGCGGCTGCACCGGCAATTCGGCGATCAGTAGCATGTCGATCACTTCGGCCAGCTTGCGCCGCCGCCTGAGCAACCGATAGCGCGGCCAGACCGTTTCCAGATAGGTCCGCATCGCGGCGCCGTCACGAATGGGCAGGAGAGGGCGAAAATAGAGTGCCTGCCCCATTGGATGCAGAGGCTGGCGTCCGCGGCCGCCGAACCGATAGCTGAGCGGCACCACCTGCGACTGTGAGGCCAATGACAACAGGCGGCAGAGATCGTCGGTCACCCGCTCTCCCTCGCCAAAGCTGCGCACACCGGTAATGGCAAGTTGGGTGGACGGGATCAGGCCGCCGCCACGCGGGCGCTGCGCGACGATCTGGCGGTCCTGCGTCAACGCCACCCGGTAGCGGCCCAGTGTCAAACTGTGGCGGTTCCACGACCAGCCGCCATCGGGATCGTCGCTGCGCAGGTCCCCGACGCCGAGGTAATTGGCCAGTTCGGCGTAAAACAGGTTCGTGCTCATCTCGTGCTGGCTACCCCGGGTCCGGGTCACCCCTTGCCGCAGATCGGGCAATCGGCCCGGCGGCTGAGCCGGATCTTGCGGCTTTCGCCATAAAGCGCGTCATAGATCAGCATTTCACCCTTGAGCGGTGCCCCGGCGCCGGTGATCAGCTTGATCGCCTCGACCGCCATCATCGCACCCACCACACCGGGCAGGGGGCCGATCACCCCGGCCTCGGCGCATGACGGTGCCAAGCCGGGCGCGGGCGCTTCGGGAAAGATGCACTGGTAACAGGGTGTACCATCGGCAGGATGAAAGACACTCAGCTGCCCCTCCCATTGCGACAACGCCCCCGAGATCAGAGGCTTGCCCTGCGCTACCGCCACTTGGTTGGCCAGGTAGCGGGTGGTGAAATTATCGGTGCCGTCCAGGATCAGATCGTAATCGGCAAACAGGTCGGCCGCGATCTCTTTGGTCAGGCGCCGGTGATAGGGGCGCACGGTCACGGCGGGGTTCTGCGCCAGCATCGCGGCCTCGGCAGAAAACACCTTGGGCTTGCCAATATCGGCATCGCGATGGATCACCTGCCGTTGCAGATTGGCGTTCTCGACCACGTCATCGTCGATAACACCGATGGTGCCGACCCCCGCCGCCGCAAGATATTGCAACGCGGGCGCGCCCAGCCCCCCTGCGCCGATCACCAGCACCCGCGCCTGTTTCAGCCGCTTCTGCCCCGGTCCGCCCAACTCGCGCAGGACGATATGGCGGGCGTAACGGTCCAGCTCGGTCTCGGTGAAACTGCCGGGTTTTGCCGTAGCCTCGGTAGGCTGCCCCTGCGCGCGCGCCTTGAGCCAGGCAACCCCGCTGCCATAGCCAAAGGCCAGAATGCCAAAGCCGCCGATGAGCAACCAGAGCGCAGGCGACCCGCCGGTCGCCACGCGCAGGGGATGGGACGCAGGCAAGGCGACTTGCAGCAACAGAACAACGGCAAAGAGAGCGGTCAGCATCACCAGCCGGGCCCGCCGTGACACGCCCATCATATGCCCCATGGCCCAGAGACCCGCCGCAAGTGCCAGCACCAGCAGCATCAGCCGCGCCCCGTCGAGCCGAAACCGCCCGCCCCGCGCGCAGTCTCGTCCAAGCTGTCGACAAGGTCGAACCGGGCCTGCACCACCGGCGCCACCACCAGCTGGGCAATCCGCTCGCCATGGACCACCTCGAAGGGTTCGGCGCCCGCATTCAGCAGGATTACCCCAAGCGGCCCGCGATAGTCGCTGTCGATGGTGCCGGGGGTATTGGGAAGGGTGATCCCGTGTTTCAGCGCCAGACCCGAGCGGGGGCGGATCTGAATCTCGAAGCCCGCGGGGATCTCGACGCGCAGCCCGGTCGGGATCAATGCCCGTCCGCCCGGGGCCAGTGTCAGCGACCCGCGATCAGGCAGATTGGCCCGGATATCGGCCCCCGCTGCGCCCGCCGTCTCATAGGATGGCAGCGGCACGCCCGGATCCGCCTCTGCATCCCGGATCACCCGAATGGCAATCATTTCCAACCTCTCCTGTTTCTCTGCGTTGCCCGTGCGGCACGCGAGATTTTTCGACGAAAAATCTCTATCCCGCCAAGGTCTCGGCGATGCGCCGGGCCAGACGGTCGGCGACCGCGTCCTTGCCCATGCGCGGCCATTCCTCGGCCCCCTCGCCAGTGATCAGGGTCACCGCATTCTCGCGCCCGCCCATGATGCCGGTGGCCGGGCTGACATCATTGGCGACGATCCAGTCACAGCCCTTGCGCAGCCGCTTGGCGGTGGCATTCTCGAGAACGTCATTGGTCTCGGCGGCAAATCCCACGACCAGCGCCGGGCGGCCCTGTTCCATCTGGCTTACCCGTTTCAGAATGTCCGGATTCTCGGCGAATTCCAGCACCGGCAGCCCGTCCCTGGATTTCTTCAGCTTGCGGTCCGAGGCGCTGGCCACGCGCCAATCGGCAACCGCCGCCGCGAACACCCCGGCATCGACAGGCAGAGCCGCATCAACGGCGGCGTCCATCTCACGCGCACTCTGCACCCGCACCACCTCGACCCCTTCGGGCGGGGGCACGTCGGCCGGACCGGTGACAAACACCACCTCGGCACCCAGCGCCGCCAGGGCACGCGCCACCGCCGTGCCCTGCGCGCCCGAGGACCGGTTGGCGATGTAGCGCACCGGGTCGATTGGCTCGTGCGTGGGCCCCGAGGTCACCAGCACCCGCTTACCCTTGAGCGGCCCGTCGCCCAGCGCCGCCTCGATGGCGGCCACGATTTCCAGCGGTTCCGACATCCGCCCCGGCCCGAATTCGCCGCAGGCCATGTCGCCCTCGTTCGGCCCCACGAAACGGATGCCATCCGCCGCCAGCTGTGCCCGGTTGCGCTGTGTCGCCGGATGCTGCCACATCCGCACATTCATCGCCGGCGCGATCAGCACCGGGGTATCTGTCGCCATCAACAGGGTCGAGGCGAGGTCATTGGCCAAACCGGCCGTCATTTTTCCCATCAGATCGGCGGTAACCGGGGCCACCACCACCAGATCGGCCGAGCGCGACAGCTGGATATGGCCCATCTCGGCCTCGTCGGTCAGATCAAAAAGCTCGCGATAAACCTTCTCGCCCGCAAGGGCCGAGACCGAGAGCGGCGTCACAAATTCCTCGGCGGCCCGGGTCAGGACTGGCGTCACCGCCGCGCCGCGTTCGCGCAGGCGCCGGATCAGGTCCAACGACTTGTAGGCGGCGATGCCGCCGCCGATGATCAGCAGAATGCGTCTGGATGCCAGCATGGCGCGCGTCTCCGAAAACCCGGGTCGGCCCTGAACTTAGGCCCGCCGCCGGTCAAGTGCCAGCACAAAACCCCGGCTTCAGCTCTTGTCGAAAGCGGCGCAAGGGTCTTCGCGCGGGGCGGCGGGGCTGTCGATCACCGCATCGAACCGGCCCTCGATCATGCCATCCTCGGACTGGCCCAGCACATAGACGCGCAGTCCCGGCGAAATCCGGGAGAGATAGACCGGGACGCCCCGGTCGGCCCGCGCATGGCCATTTCCGGTGATCACCGCAACAGGACCGCCGGTTTCGTCCTGCGCGCGCAGAATGGCACGCGCCAGCACCGCGTCGCGCAGGCGCTGGATCGCCACCAGTTTCGGCAGCATCTCGGGCGGCATGGCGTTGCAATGGGCGGCCTGCTGATCGGCCTCGCGCGCGGCCTGCTCGGCCTCGGTCAACGGTACCGTCAGCCCAAAGCGTGCGGCATCCGCGCCCATCGCCGCGGCGGCCCCCGTCTCCATCGCGGCGCGCGCTGCGGTCCGCGTCACCAGCGCGCCATACACGGGCGCATCCGCCGCCGCGAACACCGGCAGGTACATCGCCAGCGGGGGCCAGCCCAGTTCCGCCCATTGCAGGATGCGCTCCAGTTCGTCGGGATCGTTCACGGCCTTGCGGGTCAGGCGCTGGGCGCCCTCCTCGGTCAGCATCTCCCAGACCACCGCGCCGGGGCCGATCGCGGCGACCGCCTCGGCCTGAACCAGGTGATGACGAGGGTTGTCGTGAGTCTCACCCAGGATCACCACATCGGCCTGCCGCATGGCGGCAAGGATGTCCTCCGGGATCAGCTCACCGGCAGACGCCGCCCGAAGCGGGGCGGCCAGACACAGGGCCAGCGCCAGGCCCGCGGCAAAGAAACGTTTCATACCAGGAAGTGTTGCACCTCGCGCGAGCGCGCTTCAAGGCTCTTGCGCATCTTGGCAAAGGCCGCCGCTTCCAACTGCCGCACCCGCTCCTTGCTCAGCCCCAACTCATCGCCCAGACTTTCCAGCGTGCGGGCATCCTCGCGCAGCTTGCGTTCGCGCACGATAAAGCGTTCGCGCTCGTTCAGCGCCTGCATCGCCTCGATCAGCCAATCGCGCAGTTGCTCGGTATCGTGCCGGTGCGCCACCAGTTCGGCGGCCTGCTCGCTCTCATCCTCCAGCGCTTCGATCCATTCGCGCCCCTCCTCGTCCGAGGCCTGGGTCGCATTCAACGAGAAGTCGGAACCCGAGAGCCGGCCCTCCATCATCTCGACATCGCGCAGCGGCACCCCGATTTCCGAGGCGATCATCTGGTGCAACTGATGCCGGTCCAGCGCCAGCCCATCGGTGGCGGCCTCGCGCTCCAGCCGGGCCTGCACGCGGCGCATGTTGAAGAATAGCGATTTCTGGCTCGAGGTCGAGCCGGTGCGCACCATCGACCAGTTGCGCATCACATAGTCCTGAATGCTGGCCTTGATCCACCAGACCGCATAGGTCGAAAACCGCACGCCACGATCGGGGTCGAACTTGTCGGCGGCCTTCATCAGGCCCAGACCGGCCTCCTGGATCAGGTCGTTCATCGGCGCGCCATAGCGTTTGAACTTGGCCGCCATCGATATCGCCAGCCGCATGTAAGCGGTGATCAGGCGGTGCAGCGCCGCCTCGTCGCGGTGGTCGCGCCAGGCATAGGCCAAGGCCAGCTCGGTCTCGGCATCGAGCAGTTCGGCCTTCATCGCCTGTCGGGACATGCGTTTGTCCTGCGGGTCGTCCAGTGCCATACATCTCTCCCCAAATGTCCGGCGCTCAGCTTGACTTTCCCTGAGCCGTCCTACCCATTACGCACGGATTGCACGGATGGATCACCAGAAAGGTAGGAATGCTGTATCCCAAATTCACCTTGGTTCTGGGCGGTGCGGCATCGGGCAAATCGGCTTTTGCCGAACAGATGGTTGTTTCCACTGGAAAATCCCGTGTTTATTTCGCCAGTTCACAAGTTTTTGATGCCGAGATGCAGACCAAGATCGACCGCCATCTGGCCCAGCGCGGGCCGGATTGGACCACGATCGAGGAACCGCTGGAGCCCGGACCGGCCCTCGCTGCGCTGAGCGCCGGCGATATCTGCCTGTTTGACTGCGCCACCATGTGGCTGAGCAATCACCTGCTGGCCGAGAACGATCTGGACGCCGCGCAGGAACGGCTGATGGCGGCCATCCGCCATTGTCCGGCGCCGCTGGTCATGGTCTCGAACGAGGTGGGGCACGGGATCGTGCCGGACAACGCCCTGGCGCGCCAGTTCCGCGAGGCGCAGGGGCGGCTCAACATCGCGCTGGCGGCCGAGGCCGATCTGGTCGTTAT
Organism: Ruegeria alba; assembly: GCF_022321465.1. NCBI lineage: Bacteria > Pseudomonadati > Pseudomonadota > Alphaproteobacteria > Rhodobacterales > Roseobacteraceae > Ruegeria > Ruegeria alba. The sequence continues at coordinate 181,494 of NZ_JAKOEM010000002.1, forward strand.
GGTGGTGGCCGGGCTGCCGCTGGTCCTGAAGGGGCAATTGCCATGACCCGCCTGCATCTGGTCCGTCATGGTCCCACTCATGCCAAATCCATGGTCGGCTGGTCCGACCTGCCCGCCGATCTGAGCGATACCGGTTTCCTGACCCGCCTTGCCGCGCACCTGCCGCAACAGGCGCTGGTCGTCTCGTCCGACCTGCGCCGCGCCGCCGATACCGCCAGCGCCATCCAGGGCGCCCGCACCCGCCTGCCGCATCGGGCCGGGCTGCGCGAGATCAATTTCGGCGCCTGGGAGCTGCGCCGCTTTGCCGAGATCGAAGCCGAGGACCCTGAGCATATCCGCGCCTATTGGGAGACCCCCGGCGATGTGCGTCCCCCCGGCGGCGAGAGCTGGAACGAGGTCTGCGCCCGTGTCGATGCCGAGATCGACGCGCTGATCGCCGCGCATCCCGGCGGTGACCTGATCGTGGTCGGCCATTTCGGCATGATCCTGACCCAGGTGCAGCGCGCCCTGCGGCTGGACGCAGATCAGGCCTTTGCCCATCGGATCGACAACCTGTCCGTGACCGAGATCACCCGCCTGCCGCAGGGGTGGGAGGTCGGGCGGATCAATCATCTGGTGTGATGCGCCGCCGCACGAAACGTCGATTTACCGGCGCTTTGCCTGACGCGTAACGTCTGCGCATGACATATGATCTTTTTATCGGCGACCGCAGTTTCTCCAGCTGGTCGCTGCGCGGTTGGCTGATGCTCGAGAAATTCGGCATCCCGTATCGCTCGCATCTGGTGGGGCTTTATTCCGGCACCATGGCCGCGGATCTGGCGCCCCTGGCCCCGGCACGGCAGGTGCCGGTGCTGCGCACGCCCGAGGGTATCGTGGTGGGTCAGAGTCTCGCCATGGCCGAGACCCTGGCCGAACTGCATCCCGAGGCCGGGCTGTGGCCCGCCGGCCCAGCTGCCCGCGCGACCGCCCGCTGGCTGTGCGCCGAAATGGTGTCGAGCTTCTCCGCCCTGCGCGGCGAATGCCCGATGCAACTTCTCTATTGTTTTGAGGGGTTTCAGCCCAGCAAGGAAACGCTGTCCGATCTGGCGCGCATCGAAACGCTCTGGTCGCATGCCAGGGCGATGTCGGGCGTTGCGACGGGGCCGCTCTTTGGTACCTATTCGCTGGCGGATGTGTTCTATGTGCCGGTCGCCGCGCGCATCGTCGGCTATGGCCTGCCGGTCAGCGCGGCGGCGCGTGACTACTGCCTGTTCCTTCTCGGCGATACTGCCGTCCGGCAATGGCGGGCGATGGGGCTGACGGTGCAATACGATCCGATGCCTTATGCGCTGGACCTGCCGACGCTTGACTGGCCTGTGGGCACGCCCAGCGCCGCGCGCGCGGTCGAAGCCGGCCCGTCGGTGAACGCCTCCTGCCCCTATTCCGGGAATCCGGTGACCGATTTCCTGGAACTCGATGGGCGCATCTGGGGATTCTGCAACGCCTTTTGCCGGGACAAGACCGTGGCCGACCCCGGCGCCTGGTCGAAATTCACCGCGATGGTGGCCAAGGGTTAACCATTCTTAAACCTGCCTCGGGATAGCAACGAAGTGTTAACCACGAGGCAGGTTCCACATGGTCGCCCGCACCCATACCGTTGCATTTCAGGGGGTCGAGGCCCGCCCGGTCGAGGTGCAATGCGCCGTCACACCGGGCCTGCCCGCCTTCTCCATCGTTGGCCTGCCGGACAAGGCGGTGTCCGAGGCGCGTGATCGGGTGCGTAGCGCGCTGAGCGGCATGGCCATCGCGCTGCCTTCGAAACGGATCACCATCAACCTGTCCCCCGCCGACCTGCCCAAGGAAGGCAGCCATTTCGACTTGCCCATCGCGCTGGCGCTGCTGGCCGCGCTGGAGATCGTGCCCGCCGATGCGGCCGAAGCGACGCTGGCACTGGGGGAACTGTCGCTTGACGGGTCGCTGGTGCCGGTGGTCGGCGCGCTGCCCGCCGCGATGACCGCGGCATCAGAGGACTGGTTGCTACTCTGCCCCGAAGCGTCGAGCGCCGAGGCCGCCTGGGTCGACGCGGCCAAGGTGATCGGCGCTCCATCCCTGGCGGCGGTGGTACGCCACTTTACCGGACAGGCTCCGATCGACGCGGCCCGGCCGGGCGAGGTCAGCGCCACCGCGTTCGAGCGCGACCTGCGCGAGGTCAAGGGACAGGAACGAGCCAAACGGGCGCTGGAGATCGCGGCGGCGGGCCGACATCACATGATCATGATCGGCACCCCCGGTTCCGGTAAATCCATGCTGGCCGCGCGCATCCCCGGCATCCTGCCACCGCTGACCCCGGTCGAGGCGCTGGAAACCTCGATGATCCATTCGCTGTGCGGCCTGCTGGACCAGGGCGGGATCAGCCGCACCCGGCCATTTCGCGAACCGCATCACACCGCCTCGATGGCCGCGATCGTGGGCGGCGGCAAAGGAGCCAAACCGGGAGAGATCAGCCTAGCCCATAACGGGGTCCTGTTCATGGACGAATTCCCAGAATTTCCGCGCACTGTGCTGGAAACCCTGCGCCAGCCGATCGAGACCGGCGAGGTGATGGTCGCCCGCGCCAACGCCCATGTAAAGTATCCCTGCCGGTTCATGCTGGTGGCGGCGGCCAATCCTTGCCGTTGCGGCTATCTCAGCGATCCGGCACGCGCCTGTGCCCGGGTGCCCACCTGCGGCGATGACTACCTGGGCCGCATTTCAGGGCCCTTGATGGATCGGTTCGACCTCAGGATCGAGGTGCCGCCAGTGGCCTTTACCGATCTCGACCTGCCGCCCAGCGCCGAAGGTTCAGCCGAGGTGGCGGCGCGCGTTGCGGCAGCGCGGGCGGTCCAGACATTGAGATTCGGTAGCCACCCGAGCTTACGGCAGAATGCCGATGCGGAGGGTAAAGCGCTGGAAGAGATCGCCACGCCCGACGCCGAGGGACGCGACCTCTTGATCACCGCCGCCGACAGGTTCGGGCTGTCCGCACGCGCTTACCACCGCATCCTGCGGGTGGCGCGCACCATCGCTGATCTTGCCGGAGAACCCGATGTTCGGCGCCCGCATATCGCCGAAGCGCTCAGCTTTCGGGTTTCGGCCAAAGCTCTGAATTGAGGGTACCGGAAAACGACACGTTTTCCGGGCCGTTTTCCGCAGCGGAAAACGGCCGCCTGCCGCTCGCTTAGAGCTTGGCCTCGATGGCCTCCCAGATACGCCCGGCAATATTCACCCCGTCAAAGCGCTCCAATTCCTGAATCCCGGTTGGCGAGGTCACGTTGATCTCGGTCAGATAGTCGCCGATCACATCGATCCCGACAAAAACCTGCCCCTTTTCCCGCAGGAGCGGGCCGATGGCAGCGCAAATCTCACGGTCGCGCTCGGTCAGCCCGATCTTTTCGGGCCGCCCGCCCACATGCATGTTCGAACGCACCTCTCCCTCAGCCGGGACCCGATTGATGGCGCCCACCGCCTCGCCATCGACCAGAATGACGCGCTTGTCGCCGTTGCGTACATCGGGCAGGTATTTCTGCACGATCAGCGGCTCGCGCGAAAAACCCACGAACAGCTCATGCAGCGAGGACAGGTTGCGATCGTTCTCGTCCAAGCGGAACACCCCGGCGCCGCCATTGCCGTAGAGCGGCTTCAGGATGATGTCGCCGTGCCGCGCCTTGAATGCGCGGATGGTCTCCAGATCGCGCGCAATGGCGGTGGGCGGGGTCAACTCGGGAAAATTCAAAACCAGAAGCTTCTCGGGATAGTTGCGCACCCAGAACGGGTCGTTGACAACAAGAGTCTGCCCCTTGAGCCGGTCCAGCAGATGCGTCGAGGTGATGTAATGCATGTCGAACGGGGGATCCTGACGCAGCCAGACCACATCGAAATCTGCCAGATCGACCTCGCGCATTGGTCCCAGAACAGCCGGGGCTCCCACCACGCGCTGCACGGTCATATCATGACCGCGCGCGGTGATCCGGCCCTCCTGATAGGCCAGTTGATCAGGACCGTAATAAAACAGTTCGTGCCCGCGCGCCTGCGCCTCTTCTGCCAGCCGAAAAGAGCTGTCAGCATTGATGTTCACGGCCCCGATCGGGTCCATCTGAAAGGCGATCTTCATGGCAAGTCCCTCTATCGATTGTCCAGATACATGGCGCAGAGGGGCAGAGGGTTCAATGGCGATCAGCCATGACCAAAGGCATTCTCGATAATTTCAAGCTGCCCGGTTCCATCGACCAGAACCACGTCAAAGCGCATCGGCGTCAGCTGCCCGGCGGGTTCCTCCGCCAGGAACTCGGCCGCGGCCGCATGCAGGCGCTCCATCTGGCGCGCACCAAGGCTTTCGGCGGCACGGGCGAAATCCCGGCTCTGCTTGACCTCGACAAAGACGACCTCGTCACCCAAGCGAGCGATCAGGTCAATCTCGCCACCCCTGCCGCGCCAGCGACGGTGAACCAGTCGATATCCGCGCCGCTCGTAATCGCGCAGCACCGAATGCTCGGCCGCTTCTCCGGCCAGGTGATTTTGTGCCCCTCGCGATGCAAGCGCCTTCATGTCATCCCTTCCCGAGCTTCAGCGCCAACTGGTAGACTGGGCGCCGGGGCACATCATGCATGCGCGCCACCAGATCGGCGGCGTCCCGGACCGAATGCTTTTCGAGTGCTGCCATGAGATCTTTTTCTAGGTCAGACTCCTTAACCGGACCTGAACGGACACGATCAACTAGCACCACAATCTCGCCCTTGACCGGCGCCTCGACCAGCGCTTCGGCCAGGCCGGCCAGCGTATCCCGGCGGGTTTCCTCGAATTTCTTCGTCAGTTCCCGGCACAGTGCAGCTGGCCGGTCACCACCCAGCACCGCGGTCATGTCCCGCAGGCTGGCCGCCAGCCGCTTGGGCGATTCGTAGAAGACCAGCGTGCCGGGCACTCCCCGCAGGGTTTCGAGCCGGGTTTTGCGCGCCGCTGCAGCATTCGGCAGAAACCCCGCAAAGAAAAACGCATCCGTCGGCAGACCCGCGAGCGTCAGCGCTGTCAGCACCGCCGACGGCCCTGGTGCGCAGGTCACCATATGCCCTGCCTCGGCGGCGGCACGGCTCAGCTCAAAGCCCGGGTCGGCGATCAGCGGCATGCCCGCCTCCGAGGCGTAAGCCACCGACTTGCCCTCGGCCAATGCTTGCAGCAACCGCGCCTGCGCCCCGGCACCGGAATGGTCGTGATAGGCAAGGACCCGCCGCCCATCGAGCGGCACGCCGTGAATATCAAGCAGATGGCGCAGCGAGCGTGTATCCTCGGCAGCGATCACCTCGGCCGAGGCGAGCACATCCAGCGCCCTGAGCGTGATGTCGCGCGCCGACCCGATCGGGGTTCCGACGAAATACAGGCCCGCAGGCAATCTGAGCTTTTGGTAATTCAACGCTGGACCCGTGTTTCATGACGTCTATTATCGCGGCTCGACCATTGAGGCGGGCTGCCGCCGGATCAAGGAGCTATTGATTAGATGTTTGCCGTTTTCAACCCCGCCCGCAAGATTGCCCTTTCCGCGATGGCCTTGGCGGCGGCTGCACTGTTATCGGCCTGCGAGCCGGTCGCCATCGGTGGCGGCGGTCCCAGCATCAATACCTCGAAACCGGTCCCCGTTGCGCTGCTGGTTCCGCGCGGCTCGGCCCAGTCGGGTGACGCGGTTCTGGCGCAAAGCCTGGAAAACGCGGCCCGGTTGGCGATTGCGGACCTGCAGAACGTACAGATCGACCTACGGGTTTATGACACCGCAGGCGATGCGGGCACTGCCGCTGCGGTTGCCAAACAGGCCGTCGGAGACGGCGCCAAGATCATCCTCGGCCCGGTCTATGCCCAGGCCGCCAACGCCGCCGGGCTGGCGGTGCTAAGCGACAACATCAACGTCTTGTCCTTCTCCAACAACGTCAACATCGCTGGTGGCAACGTGTTTGTCCTGGGGCCGACCTTCAACAACAGCGCAGACCGATTGGTCAATTTCGCAGCGCGGCAGGGTAAGGGCGATATCGTCGTGGTACATAGCAACGACGAGGCCGGGCAGCTGGGCCGGGCGGCGATCACCGACGCCATATCGCGCAGCAGCGCCAAACTGGCCGGAACGGTCGCCTATGAACGGTCGCAGCAGGGCGTGATCAACTCGATCCCGCAGGTCAAGGCAACGGTGGACGGGACCGGCGCGGACTCGATCTTTTTCACCTCGACCACGGCCGGGGCATTGCCGCTCTACACCCAGCTTTTGCCCGAGGCGGGCGTATCGTCGGCCGAGACCCAGTATATCGGCCTGACCCGCTGGGACATTCCGGCGCAGACGCTGGAACTGCCCGGCGTGCAGGGCGGCTGGTTCGCACTGCCCGACCCGTCCAAGGCACAGGCGTTCCGCGCCCGGTATCAAAGCACCTATGGCGGCGCACCGCACCCGATCGGCGGGCTGGCCTATGACGGCATTGCCGCCATCGGCGCGCTGGTGGGCGCGGGCAAGTCGGATGCGTTGACTGGCGCCGCCCTGACCCAAAGTGCTGGGTTCCAGGGTGTCGGTGGCATCTTCCGTCTGCGCCCCGACGGGACTAATGAACGGGGGCTGGCCGTGGCCACGATCCAGAACAAACAGGTGGTTGTGATTGACCCTGCCCCACAAAGCTTCTCCGGCGCCGGATTCTGATCCGACCGATACGTCCCTGCCGATCCAGCCCTGGCTGACCGGCGATCTGATCTGCGACCCGACCGAGGTGTTCGACACCCCGGCCGTGTTCGCGCGGATCAACGAGGCGGCGGCAGCAGCAGCCGACAACGCAGCGCTTCGTGGCGCGGTCGTGGCCATTCTGCGCGATGTTCAGAAATCGGGCCGGGCCGCGATCGCCGCAGGCTTTGCGGGCGACCCCTTTGCCGCGCGACCATTGACCCGCGCCTATACCTATCTGACCGACGGGCTTATCAAGACGGCGATGTATGTGGCCTCGGAAATCCTGCACCCGCTGGCCACACCCACCCAGGGCGAACGGATCGCGGTATTGGCGGTGGGCGGGTTCGGGCGCGGCGAGATGGCGCCGTTCTCCGATGTCGATCTGCTGTTTCTGACCCCCTACAAGATCACCGCCTGGGCCGAGAGCGTCATCGAATCGATGCTCTACATCCTTTGGGATCTTCGACTGAAGGTCGGGCATGCCTCGCGCACGGTAAAGGATTGCGTGCGGCTCGGGCGCGAGGATTTCACCATCCGCACCGCGATGCTGGAACACCGGTTCCTGGCCGGGCATGCGCCCCTGGCGCGGTCGCTGGATCAGCGTCTGAAAAGCGAGCTTTACAAGGATACCCAGCGCGAATTCATCGAGGCCAAGCTGGAGGAGCGCGACGCCCGCCACCGCAAGCAGGGCGAGCGGTACATGGTCGAACCGAATGTGAAGGAGGGCAAGGGCGGGCTGCGCGACCTGCAATCGCTCTATTGGATCGCCAAATATATCTATGGGGTGAAGGAAACCGCCGAACTGGTGCCGCTGGGCCTGTTCACCGCATCGGAATACCGCACCTTTGTACAGGCCGAAGAGTTCCTGTGGGCGGTGCGCGCGCATTTGCATCTGGTTACCGGGCGGGCCACTGAACAGCTGACCTTTGATCTCCAGGTCGAAGTGGCCGAGCGCATGGGCTATCAGGACCGCGCCGGGCGCCGCGCAGTCGAAGTGTTCATGCAGAAATACTTTCGCGAGGCCACGCGCGTGGGCGAACTGACGCGGATTTTCCTGACCAAGCTCGAAGCGTCGCATATGAAGGGCGCGCCGCTGCTGGAGCGCATCTTTCGCCGTCGCCGCAGGGTCAAGCAGGGGTACAAGGTGGTACATGGCCGGATCGACGTGCTCGATCCCGAGACCTTTCTGGACGACAAGCTGAACCTGCTGCGCATCTTCGAGGAGGGGTTGCGCACCGGCATGCTGATCCATCCGGATGCAATGCGGCTGGTGACCGCCAATCTGGACCTGATCGATGACGACATGCGCAACAACAAGGAGGCGCGGCGCATCTTTCTGGACCTGCTGCTGAAACACGGCAACCCCGAACGGGCGCTCAGGCGGATGAACGAATTGGGGGTGCTGTCGGCCTTCGTGCCCGAATTCGAACCCATCGTGGCGATGATGCAGTTCAACATGTATCACAGCTATACGGTGGACGAGCATACGATCCAGACCATTATCAACCTCGCCCAGATCGAAAAGGAAGAACTGGTCGAGTCGCTGCCGCTGGCCTCGTCCATCCTCAAGGCCGGGGTCAACCGCAAGGTTCTTTATGTGGCGCTGCTGTTGCACGATATCGGCAAGGGCCGGCCCGAGGATCACTCGATCCTCGGGGCCCGTATCGCCCGCCGTGTGGCGCCGCGTCTGGGCCTGTCCAAGGCCGATTGCGAAACGGTGGAATGGCTGGTGCGCTATCACCTGTTGATGTCGGACATGGCGCAGAAGCGTGACATCTCCGACCCGCGAACCGTGCGCGATTTCGCCAAGGCGGTGCAGACGGTCAAGCGGCTGGACCTGCTGACGGTGCTGACCGTCTGCGATATTCGCGGCGTCGGCCCCAACACCTGGAACAACTGGAAAGCCACGTTGTTGCGTGCCTTACATGCGGAAACCAAGCGGGCGCTGGAAATGGGGATGGAGGCACTGAACCGCGAAGGGCGCGGAAACGAGGCCAAGAAGGCGCTGCGCTCGGCCCTGTCCGACTGGCCCGCAGGCGAGATCAAGACTGAGATCGCCCGCCACTATCCGCCCTATTGGCAGGGCTTCAATGTCGAGACCCATGTCACCTTTGCCGAGATGCTGCTCCAGTTGGAACAAAGCGGCGATCCCGGCGGCATCGAAATCCGGCTCGACCCGGACGAGGACCGCGATGCCACCCGCGCCTGTTTCGCCATGGCCGATCATCCCGGTATCTTTTCACGGATGGCCGGCGCCTTGGCGCTGGTTGGCGCGAACGTGGTCGATGCCCGCAGCTATACGACCAAGGACGGCTACGTGACCGATGCCTTCTGGATCCAGGACGCCGAAGGCCACCCTTACGAGGCCGCGCGCCTGCCCCGGCTCAGCCAGATGATCCTGAAAACCCTCAAGGGCGAGGTGGTGGCCCGCGACGCGCTGAAATCCCGCGACAAGATCAAGAAGCGGGAAAAGGCATTCAACGTGCCGACCCATATCACCTTCGACAACGAAGGCTCGGACATCTACACGATCATCGAGGTCGATACCCGCGACCGGCCCGGCCTGCTTTATGATCTGGCCCGGGCAATGGCGGCGGCAAATGTCTATATCGCCAATGCGGTGATCGCGACCTATGGCGAACAGGTGGTCGACAGTTTCTATGTCAAGGACATGTTCGGACTGAAATACCATTCCGAGGCCAAGCAGCGCACGCTTGAGACAAAGCTGCGCAAGGCCATAACCGAAGGTGCAGAACGGGCTGCCGCATCATGAAGCCCGTTCGCATGATGGCCGGTTTCTTCACGGTCGGTTTCTGGACACTGGCCAGCCGCATTCTGGGTTTCGTGCGCGAGATCCTGTTGGCCGCCTATATCGGCCCCGGCCCGGTTATGGATGCCTTTGTGGCGGCCTTTCGCCTGCCCAACCTGTTCCGCCGCTTCTTTGCCGAGGGTGCGTTCAACGCGGCTTTCGTGCCGATGTTCTCGAAACGGCTAGAAGGCGGCGAGGATGCCGAGGGATTTGCCCAGCAGGCGTTCAACCTGTTGGGTACGGCGGTGCTGACGCTGGTGGCGCTGGCCATGATTTTCATGCCCGCGCTGATCTGGGTCACCGCCAGCGGCTTTGCCGGGGACGCGCGGTTCGACCTGGCGGTGGGATACGGCAAGATCGCCTTTCCCTATATCCTGTTCATGTCGCTGGCGGCGCTGTTTTCCGGCGTTCTGAACGCCACCGGGCGGTTTGCCGCCGCTGCCGCCGCGCCGGTTCTGCTGAACGTGTTCGCCTGCGCCGCGATGCTGGCCGGCTCGGCACTGGGTGGAGAAGTGATCGACTGGCTGATCTGGGTGATCCCGGTCGCGGGTGTGGCGCAGCTGGCACTGGTCTGGGTCGCGGCCGAGCGTGCGGGCATCCGACTGCGCCCCGGCCTTCCCCGGCTCAGCCCAGACATGCGGCGGCTGGTGCGGGTGGCCTTTCCCGCCGCGCTGGCGATGGGGGTGACGCAGATCAACCTGGTGGTGGGACAGCTTGTCGCCTCGCGCACCGAAAGCGCGGTCAGCTGGCTCTTTGCGGCGGACCGACTTTATCAACTGCCGCTGGGCGTGGTGGGCATCGCGGTGGGGATCGTTCTTTTGCCCGATCTGTCGCGCCGCCTGCGGGCCGGTGACGATACCGGAGCGCGCGATGCCTATTCGCGCGCGGGCGAGTTCTCGTTGATCCTGACCCTGCCCTCGGCCATGGCGCTGGTAGCGATCCCGCTGCCGTTGGTCGCGGTGCTGTTCCAGCGCGGCGCCTTTACGCCCGAGGACAGCGCCGCCACCGCTCTGGCTGTCGCGGTCTACGGGCTGGGCCTGCCCGCCTTCATGCTGCAAAAGGTGTTCCAGCCGCTGTTCTTTGCCCGCGAAGACACCAAAAGCCCGTTCCGCTATGCGGTGGTGGCCATGGTGGTAAATGCGGTGCTGGCCTTTGCGCTTTATCCGCTGCTGGGCTGGATCGCGCCCGCGATCGCCACCACCGTCGCGGGCTGGACCATGGTGGCGCAGCTTTCCCTGGGCGCTCGCCGCATGGGAGACGTGGCCCGGTTCGACACCCGCTTTCACCGTCGCGCCTGGCGTATCCTGGCGGCCTCGCTGATCATGGGGGCGGCGCTTTATGCGGTGCTGATCCCGCTCGGCTGGGTGCTGGGCCTGCCCAGCTGGCGCTATCTGGGCCTGTTGGCGCTGATCCTCTTTGCTGCTGTGGTCTATTTCGGGGTCGGCCATCTGATCGGCGCCTTTCGCCTGTCGGAATTCCGCCGCGCGTTGAGGCGGTCATGAGCGCGCTTGACTGTCCCGCCGGCACCGTCCTGTTCCGCGCCGGGCAGGATTGCCCCGGTTTCCTGCGCCTGGACGAAGGCTCGATCCGCGTCACCCTGACCGCCGCCAACGGGCGCGAGGTGGTGCTCTATCGGGTCGGGCCGGGCGATGTCTGCCTGCAAACCTTTGCCTGCCTCACCGAGGGTCGCAGCTACAGCGCCGAAGGGGTGGCCGAAACCCGGGTGCGCGGCCATCTGATGAGCCATGCAGAGTTCCGCACCGCGCTGGCCCAGAACGAGGCGTTCCGCACCGAGGTCATGCAGGCGGTGGCACGCCGGTTTGCCGATTTCGAACATCTGGTCGAGGACGTGGCCCTGACTGGGTTCGACACGCGGCTGGCGCGGGTGCTGTTGCGGTTGGCAAAAGGCGACACAGTATCCGCAACGCATGAGGCGCTGGCGGCCGAGACCGCCTCGGGCCGGGCCTTTGTCAGTCGCCGGCTGGCCGAATTCGCGCGTCAGGGCCTGGTGGAACTGGCGCGCGGACAGGTGACGCTGTGCGACCGGTCCGGGCTGGAACGGATTGCCGCAGAGGAACGGTGACACTGTCACCGACAGCGACCGCGGGATCGGCCACAAGGGGCACAGACCTCTGACCTGAAAGGATTCGCAAATGACTCGTAATGCAGGAACCCTCGACCGCGCCGCCCGTATCATTCTGGGCCTCGTCCTGTTGTCGCTGACCGTGATCGGCCCCAAGACCATGTGGGGCCTGGTCGGCCTGATCCCGCTGTTGACCGGGCTGGTGGGGTCCTGCCCGCTCTATACCATCCTGGGCCTGAACACCTGCCCGCTGAAGAAATAAACCTGCCCGGCCGGACCGCCCTAATCGTGGCGGATCCGGCCGCGCATCCGCGCCCAGCCGCCCGGCGACAGGAAGAAGGACAGCGCAAATCCGGTGGCAAAGCCCGCCAGATCGGCAACCCAGTCCAACCCGCCGCCAAACAGCAGACCGAACAGCAGCTGCGCCCCCATCAGAAAGGCGATCAGACTGAACGCCCGCGCCTGATGCTGCCCCACCAGCGACAGCTTGCGCCACAAGAGCCAGGTAAAGGCGCCGATCAACCCGTAGACGGGTGGAAACCCCCCGATCAGCGCCACCGGCGACCCGGTCATCAGTGCATATCCCAGCGCCCCGCCGATGCCCGAGACCACGAAAACCACCAGCATCGCCAGGCTGCCAAAGCTCTCGGCCACCATCTTGCCCATCGCCAGCACGAAGACACATACGAACAGCGACTGGGTGAACGAGGCGTTGACGAAGGGATAGCTGACAAACCGGATCACGTGTTCGACAGGCCAGCGCCCCGTCTCCCACATCCAGGTCAGGATATCGGGTGAGAAGGCATAGGACTGCATCGCCGCCAGCCGCCAGCCCACCGCCTGCGGCCCGCCGACGATGCCGCGCGCGCCCAGCGAGAAGGCGATCTCGATCCCCATGATGAAGAGGACCAGCGCCACCACGACGGGCGGCAGCGGATTGACCGGCGATGTATCGTTATCACTGCTCATGGGCGGGCCTTTCGCGGCTGTTGACGTCCCTTTGCCCCATGGGTAAGCGACGGGGGCCGAATTTTCCAGACGGGAGTTCCCCATCATGACCGAAACCCAGTTCACGCCGCGTGTGTTTTCCGGCATCCAGCCTTCGGGAAACCTGCATCTTGGTAACTACCTCGGTGCGCTCAAGCGATTTGTGGATATGCAGGGACCCGAGATGGAGACCGTGTATTGCATGGTCGATCTCCACGCGATTACCGTCTGGCAAGATCCCAAGGAACTTGCGCATTCCACGCGGGAACTGTGTGCAGGCTTCATCGCGGCCGGGATCGACCCGGAACAGTCGATCCTGATCAACCAATCCCAGGTACCCGAACATGCGCAACTGGCGTGGATCTTCAACTGCGTCGCCCGCATGGGCTGGATGCAGCGGATGACCCAGTGGAAGGACAAGGCGGGCAAGAACCAGCAGAACGCCTCGCTGGGCCTGTTTGCCTATCCGTCGCTGATGGCCGCCGACATCCTGATTTATCACGCCACCCATGTGCCGGTGGGCGAGGACCAGAAACAGCATCTGGAACTGACGCGCGACATCGCGATCAAGTTCAACCACGATTACGGCGTCGATTTCTTTCCCGTCACCGAACCGGTGATCGAGGGCGCGGCAACGCGGGTGATGAGCCTGCGCGACGGGTCCAAGAAGATGTCGAAATCCGACCCCTCGGACATGAGCCGGATCAACATGACCGACGATGCCGATGCCATCGCGCAAAAGATCCGCAAGGCCAAGACCGACCCCGACGCCCTGCCATCCGAGGCCGAGGGGCTGGAGGGACGCCCCGAGGCGCGCAACCTGATCAACATCTATGCCGCACTGGCGGATCAGAGCGTCGATCAGGTGCTGGCCGAGGTGGGCGGCAAACAGTTCGGAGAGTTCAAGCCGATGCTGGCGGAACTCGCGGTCGCGAAACTGTCGCCAATCTCGGCCGAGATGGCGCGGCTGATGGACGATCAGGCCGAGATCGACCGCATCCTGGCACGTGGCGCTGAACGCGCCCGCGCGATCACCGCGCCGATCCTGAAACGGACCTATGAAATCGTCGGCATGGTGTCCTGACACCCAAGTATCAAGAATAATGTGCGTCCGCGCAGGAGATCTGCGCGGGATCGACCCTTTGCCGGAACGCGGATCCATCCGATAATCGGGCAAAGGAGACGCATCATGACCTATTCCGCCCCCGCCGGCACCTGTGTCGGCCATGTCCATCTGAAAGTGTCCGATCTGGACCGGGCTATCGTGTTCTATCGCGATGTTCTGGGGTTCGAACTGCAACAGAGATACGGCGACGCCGCCGCCTTTCTGGGCGCCGGTGGCTATCACCACCATATCGGGCTGAACACCTGGCACAGCCGGGGCGGTCCGCAACCGCCCGCTCGGGCGACCGGGCTGTATCATTCGGCCTTCCTCTACCCCGACCGCAAGGCGCTGGGGGCAGTGCTGCGTCAGGTGGTCGAGGCCGGGATAGCCATCGACGGCGCTGCCGATCACGGGGTCAGCGAGGCCGTCTATCTGCGCGATCCCGACGGCAACGGGGTCGAGCTGTATCGCGACCGCGCGCCCGAGGACTGGCCGCGCGATGCCGAGGGTAATCTGGCCATGGTCAACGCGCCGCTCGATATCCCCGCGCTGCTGGCCGAGGCCGGTTAGGACCGGCCCCGGTCACGCTACTTTTAGGCAGCCTTGGCCTGCAGGATCTCGTCCACGGTCGCATCTGCCACCTCGGCCGGGCTGACCGACAGGGTGCGGGCGCGGGTCAGGATACGGTCCATGGTGTCGTCCAGCGCCGCAAGGCGGCCGGCAACCCAGGCCTCGCGCCCCGAGATCTTGAGGATCTCGGTTGCCACATTGATGATCCCGCCGCCATTGGCCACGTAATCGGGCGCGTAAAGAATGCCCAGATCGTGCAGACGGGTGGCATCCTCGGGCGTGGCCAACTGGTTGTTGGCGCCGCCCGCGACCACCCTGACCTTCAACTGCGGGATGGTCTCGGCATTCAGGATGGCACCGATGGCGCAGGGGGCAAAGATATCGGCCTCGACCCCGTAGATCGCATCGGGCGCGACGGCGGTGGCGCCGAATTCCTCAGCCACGCGGGCAACCTGGCCCGCGTCGATATCGGTGGCGATCAGTTTGGCGCCCGCGTCATGCAGATAGCCGCACAGGTAGTGACCCACATGGCCCAGCCCCTGCACCGAGACGGTGCGCCCGCGCAGATCGTCCGAGCCGAAGCGGTGCCGCGCAGCGGTACGGATCGCGTTGAAGATGCCACGCGCGGTGATCGGCGAGGGGTCGCCACTGGCGAAATCCCCATCGGCGAGACCCGCAACACAGGCGGTGCGGGTGCCGATCCGCGCCATGTCGGCAGGGGTCATGCCCATATCCTCGGCGGTCCAGTAACGGCCCGCAAGTGCCTCGACCGCAGCCCCGAAGGCGGCAAGCAGGTCCGGTGTCTTCTGGGTTGCGGGATCGGCCATGATCACCGCCTTGCCACCGCCCAGATCAAGACCCGCGGCGGCGTTCTTGTAAGTCATGCCGCGCGACAGGCGCAGCGCGTCGTTGAGCGCGTCTGCCTCTTGCGCATAGGGGCGCATCCGCACGCCGCCCGCAGCGGGACCGCGCCGGGTGGAGTGGATGGCGATAAAGCCCAGAAGCCCGCTCTCAGGGTCCGCTATTCGGACCACCTGTTCGTGTTCGGGCGCTGCGACGGGTGTAATCTGCATGGAATCCTCCGCTGAATGGCTCTCTATCTGCCACAACTGCGGCGCTGTTTTTCACCAAGATTGCGCGCGGCGTCGGGAGAGGTTAGAGATATTCACCATTACTTTTGATAATATTGGAGATATTCACCAATGGATCAGATCGACCATCGCATTGTCCGCGCCCTGCAACGTGACGGGCGCATGACCATCTCGGATCTGGCCGACAAGGTCGGGCTGTCGCCCACCCCCTGCGCCCGGCGGCTGGAACGGTTGCAGCGTGACGGCGTGATCACCGGATACAGCGCCCGGGTTGATCCGGCAAAGCTGGGGCTGGGCGTGTCGGTCTTTGTCTCGGTCGAACTGGAGCGGCAGGAGCGCGCCGCCGTCGATGCATTCGAACGGGCGATCCGCACCTGTGACGAGGTGATGGAATGCTATCTGATGACCGGCTCGCGCGATATCCTGCTGCGGGTCCTGGTAGCCGATCTGGCGGCCTTCGATGCGTTTCTGGAAAACCGGCTGATGCAGATCCCCGGCATTCGAAATTTGCGGTCCAACTTCGCCCTGCGCACCATGGTCCAGCGCGACAGCCTGCCCGCGATCCGCGGCTAGAAAGGTCTGGACCTCTGACCCAGTCAAGCCTACCCTGATACCAACCCGAGGGAGGCGATCATGGCAACCGGCAGCAATATCCGCACCTATTTCCAAGGCAGTTGGCACGAGGGCGACGCCCCGATCATCCGCGCCGCCGATCACGGCGCCTGGCTGGGATCGGGCGTCTTTGACGGTGCCCGCTATTTTGACGGAATGGCCCCCGATCTTGAGGCGCATTGCGCGCGGGTCAACCGCTCGGCCGAGGCGCTGATGCTGACCCCCACGGTGTCGACCGAAGACATGATCGAGATCGTGCGCGAGGGGCTCAAGGCCTATCGCCCGGATCAGGCGGTCTATATCCGGCCGATGTATTGGGGGATAGACGGCGATCCGACCGCGATCATCCCGATGGCCGACAGCACCGGCTTCGCCGTCTGCCTGGAAGAAATCCCGATGGCGCCCGCCACGGCCTCGGCGACGCTGACCACCACCCGGTTCCGCCGCCCGGTGCTCGAGGACGCGGTGGTCAACGCCAAGGCCGGATGCCTTTACCCCAACAACGCCCGGATGCTGCGCGAGGCGCGATCCAAGGGATTCACCAACGCGTTGGTGGCCGATGCGCTGGGCAATGTGGCCGAAACCGCCACCGCCAATATCTTCATGGTCAGGGATGGCGAGGTGTTCACACCCATCGCAAACGGCACCTTCCTGGCTGGTATCACCCGCGCGCGCCACATCAAGAACCTGCGCGACGATGGTATCGCCGTGCATGAAACGGTGCTGAGCTTTGCCGATTTCCACGCGGCCGACGAAGTGTTCATGTCCGGCAACATGAGCAAGGTGACCCCAGTCACCGCGTTGGACGACACCCAGTACCAGATCGGCCCGATCGCCCGTCGCGCGCGCGCTCTCTATTGGGACTGGGCGAAAACCAACGCGTGATCCTGCGCTTTGCAGAGCTGCGTCGGGACCTGCTGACGCTAGCGGTGGGCGCATGTGGCGCCTTGGTTGCGGCGCTGCTTCTCTTTCCCATGGCCCTGTTGGCCGGGCCCGCCGTTCTGGTATCGCTGGCGGGACTTTCGGGGCTGTCGCTTCATATCTCGCCACAGTTGCGCGACGCGGGCTTTCTCATCGTCGGCCTCAGCATCGGCTCGATGGTGAGCCCTGAAAGCATCGAGGCGATGATGCGCTGGCCGGTGGCTTTCGGCCTGCTGGCCGGACTGACGCTGGTCACGCCCTGGGCCGGACGCTGGCTGATTCCACGTCTCTTGCCCATCGACCAGGACGAAGCATTTCTCGCGGCGGCACCCGGTCACCTGAGTCTTGTCATCGCTCTGGCAGACAGTCTGCGCCTGTCGCTGACACGTCCCGTCGTGCTGGCCTCGATCCGCCTGATGGCGCTGACACTGCTGGTGCCTCTGGCGGCCACCCTGGCGGGGATCGACATTGGACCGGGCCTGCCGCAGGCCTCGGCTGTGACCCCATGGGCCTGGATTCTTGTCCAACTCGTCGCGGCCCTGCTGCTTGCCCCCTTGCTGAAAGCAGCCAGGCTGCCGGCCCATGTGCTGATTGCCGGCATCCTGGTGGCCGCCACGACGCATCTTGCGGGCTGGACGGCAGGTGGTCTGCCCGGCTGGGCCGCGCAGGCGGCGCTGGTTCTGATGGGTACGCTGATCGGAACCCGGTTTGGCGGCATGGGGTGGCGCGAGCTGCGCCAGAGCCTGACAGCGGGTCTGGCCATCGTCACCGTGACCACGGGCCTGGCGGCGCTGGTGGCGCTCCCGGCCTCTTATCTTTCCGGTCTGCCGCTGCTGGATGTGTTGCTGGGCTTTTCGCCCGGCGGCCTTGAAACCATGATCATTCTCAGCGCCGCCCTGGGCGCCGATCCCAGTTTTGTCGCGGCGGCGCATCTGTTCCGCCTGTCGGTACTGGCCGTCGTCCTGACCCTCTATGCCACCAACGTGGCGCGGAGGGCGGCAGGGAAAAGCGATGGACAGCGTTAGGCCCCTCAGGCAGATTGACCGGGATTGTGGAGGACCGAGATGCGCAAGTTTCTTGTTGTACTGGATGACAGCCGCGAGTGCCTGAACGCGATGCGGTTTGCCGCCATGCGCGCCGCGCACACAGGTGGCGGGGTGGCGATCCTGTCGATCATACCGCCGGACGAATTCAACCACTGGATCGGCGTCGGCGAAGTGATGCGCGAAGAGGCACGCGAGCGTATCCACGCGCATTTCGAGGTGTTCGCCAAATGGATGCGCGACAAGCAGGGGGTTGAGCCCGAATTGGTGATCCGCGAGGGCGAGGCCGTACCCGAGATCATCGCACAGATTCAGGAAGACCCCGAAATCGGGGTTCTTGTTCTGGGTGCTGGCACCGACAAGAAGGGACCCGGCCCGCTGGTGTCGCAAATGAGCCGCTCGTCGGGCAGCCTGCCCATTCCCATAACCATCGTGCCGGGCGACCTGAGCAAGGAAAAGCTCGAAGCGATCACCTGAGGCGGGCATGGGCAAGCGCATTTCATTCTGGTTCGAATTTGCCTCGACCTATTCCTATCTTTCGGCGATGCGGATCGAACGGGCCGCCGAAGCGTTGGGGGTCTCGGTCGACTGGGAGCCATTCCTGCTGGGGCCGATCTTTGCCGCGCAGGGCTGGACCAGTTCGCCCTTCAACCTCTATCCGGCCAAGGGGCGGTACATGTGGCGCGACATGGAGCGGCTTTGTGCCCGGCAGGGCCTGCCGCTGACGCGACCCGACCCGTTCCCTCAAAACGGGCTTCCGGCGGCACGACTGGCACTGGTGGCCCGCGAGATGGGCCACATCGCGCCCTTTGTCCGCGCCGTCTATGGCGCGCAATTCGGGCGTGGGCTGGTGATTTCGGATCCGCACGTGCTGGCCTCGTGCTGGGCCGAAGCAGGATTGCCGCCCGAGGCAATGGAGCGGGCCAAGGCGCCCGAGATCAAGGCCGCGCTGTTTGCCCAGGGCGAGCGCGCCGCCGCGCTTGACCTGTTCGGCGCCCCCAGTTTCGTGGTGGGGGAGGAGCTGTTCTGGGGCGATGATCGGCTGGACCAGGCATTGGCGCTGGCTGCCCAATCCTGATTGCCCCACGTCCTAGGCTTCGTTTTCAAACCCGTTCGCACGCGCGGTCGAGGTCAATCCGATTTTGCGCGGGCGCGATGTGACGCCACCTTGGCCCGGTTGCCGCAGACGGCCATGCTGCACCATCGGCGCCGATTGTTCTTGCTGGTATCGCGGAACCAGTAGGTGCAGGTCGGTCCGTCGCATTGACGGGTCCGGCCGGGTTCTCCCTGGCACAACAAATCGGCGATGGCGGCGGCGCACAGGCCGACCAGATCGCGGCCATTTCGAAGTCTTGGCACCTGCTGCAATTCCGGTACGCCCTCTTGTGTCACGACGATACGGTCATGCCGGCTGGTTTCGGCAAGACAGGCATTCAGACGGTCAAGGAATTCGGCCGAGGCCACGGGGACATTGTCGCAAAACGCGGCCCGCAGGTCCCGCAGGTCAGAGGCGGCGGCCTCAAGTTCCTGTGCCTCAAGCGTGTTGCGTACTGCCTCTGCCTCTTGGGCGGTGAGCAATCCGACGGACTGCATCCAACACAGCATCTCGGTACCGTTCCGCAACCAGTCCAGTTCCTCGCCATAGGGCGCCCCCATCGAGTTCAGCAACTCGACCCCTGTGTTGTCGGCAATCAGATAAGGCGGTGGAAGCGTGGTGCGCATGGATCGAATGCCCCGAGTCAGGTCACGTTGGCGTGACCCATTATGTAACCCCCTAAAATGCCCTTTACAAGTTTCCACCCTCATGTAACCGATTATCTCACTTTTAATGGTTACAAAGGAGCCCACCTATGCCAACCCTTCTTCATATCGTCGCCTCGCCCCGCGGAAGTGCATCGAAATCGAACGCGCTTGCCGAGACCTTCGTCACCGCACAACGCGCCAAGGACCCCACTCTCCAGGTGGATCGCCTTGACCTTTGGGACGAGGACCTGCCCGCCTTTGACGGCGATCCAGCCGCTGCCAAGATGACCTTTTTCGGAGTGGGCGAGATGGACCCCGCCAAGGAACAAGCCTGGTCCGAGGTTGCACGGATCACGGACCGCTTCATGGCGGCCGATCACATCGTGATCGGTGTCCCGATGTGGAACGGCGGCATC
The DNA here is from genome assembly GCF_022321465.1 of Ruegeria alba. Taxonomy (NCBI): domain Bacteria; kingdom Pseudomonadati; phylum Pseudomonadota; class Alphaproteobacteria; order Rhodobacterales; family Roseobacteraceae; genus Ruegeria; species Ruegeria alba. The sequence goes on from NZ_JAKOEM010000002.1 coordinate 201,577, forward strand.
CCCTATCGGCTGAAGCACTATATCGACATCATTACCCAGCCCGGCATGCTGTTCGGCTTCGACCCTGAAGCGGGGTATTCGGGCCTTCTGCGGAACAAGAAGGCAACGGTGGTGACCACCAGCGGCGTCTGGTCCGAGGGGGCGGACGCAAAGTATGGCAGCGATTTTCACTCGACCTATCTGAAATGGTGGTTTGAGACCATCGGGATAACGGATGTGACCATCGTCAGATACCAGCCTTCGCTGCTGACGAACGATCCGCAGGCGGGGTATGACCACGCCCAAGCCACCCTGACCGCGATGTGATCACCGGTGCACGTCAACGGGTTGGCCAGATCATGGCCAACCCGAGATTTAGAATGGTTCAAAAGTTGACAAGGGGCGGGTGCCGCCTCATATCTGAGGGGAGCGATAAGGAATTCCGACCATGTTCATCCAGACCGAATCGACCCCGAACCCGGCAACGCTGAAATTCCTGCCCGGACAGACCGTTCTGGAGGCAGGCACCGCCGATTTCCCCTCGGCCGACGCCGCCGAGAAATCACCATTGGCCGCGCGCATCTTTGCTGTCTCCGGGGTGACCGGTGTTTTCTTCGGCAATGATTTCGTGACCGTGACCAAGGCCGAAGGCGTCGAGTGGGACCATATCAAACCCGCGATCCTGGGCGCGGTGATGGAGCATTACCAGTCCGGCCAGCCGGTGATGGGCGCCGATGCACAGGCCGCCTCGGGCCATGCCGAACATAGCGGCGAGGATGCAGAGGTCGTGACCCAGATCAAGGCGCTTCTGGACAGCCGGGTGCGCCCGGCGGTGGCACAGGACGGTGGCGATATCACGTTCCACGGCTTTGACCGGGGCGTGGTCTATCTCCACATGCAGGGCGCCTGTGCGGGTTGCCCCTCTTCGACGCTGACCCTGAAAATGGGGATCGAGAACCTGCTGCGCCACTACATCCCCGAAGTGACCGAGGTGCGCCCCGTTGCCGTCTGACCCGGTCATTCTGGCATTCGACACATCGGCCGCGCATTGCGCGGCCGCTTTGCTGGTGGGCGATCGGATCGTTGCCGCTACCGCCGAAGAGATGACGCGCGGCCAGGCCGAGCGGCTGATGCCCCTGCTCGAAGAGATGCTGCGAGAAGCGGGATTGGGCTGGCGCGACCTTGATGGCATCGGCGTCGGCATCGGGCCGGGCAACTTCACCGGTATCCGCATTTCCGTTTCCGCCGCGCGTGGCCTGGCACTGGGGCTCGGCATTCCCGCAGTCGGGGTCGACGGGTTCGAAGCCCGTGCGCCGCTGACGCCGTCGGGGGTCTTGCCCGCGATTCCGGCGCCGCGCGATCAGGTCTATTTGATGCCCGAAGGTGGCACGGCACAGCTCATGCCCCGGCAAGAGGCCGAGGCGTTTGGGCTGCTTCAGACCGAATACGCTCCCAAGCAGCTGGCAGAGGCCATCGCCCGGACCACCGCCACCCGCTGGCGCGATGCCACGACTCCCCCCGCCCCGCTATATGTCCGCCCGGCGGATGCGGCGCCCTCGCGCGACCGGCCTCCGGTGCTGCTCGATCCATGACACCGGCGGACCTGGCCCGGCTGCATGGCCGCGCCTTCACCCAGTCGCGCCCCTGGAGCGAGGCGGAATTCGCGACGCTGCTTGGCAACCCGTACAACCATCTGGTCGGCGATAACCGCTGCTTCGCCCTGTTTCAGCTTATCGCGGGTGAGGCCGAGCTGTTGACCATTGCCACCGACCCTGTCTACCGCCGTCAGGGGCTGGCACGCGCCTGCATGAATGAGTGGCAGATACAGGCGGCGCATGCCGGCGCCACCCGCGCCCTGCTTGACGTAGCGGACGATAACGACCCGGCCATTGCACTCTACACCGCCTGCGGCTATGCGCCCTGCGGTCTGCGCCGGGGCTATTACCGGCGTCCGAGTGGAGAGACAGCCGATGCCATCGTGATGGAGCGCCCCCTGCCCTGACGGCAAGCGCCGCATTCTCGGACCAAGCGGTCAAAAAGCGGTTGACCGGCAGGGTTGCTACCGTCCTTAATTACCAGCATCACAGCAGTTCTGCTCGCTCTGAGCGGGGTGACTGGTCCGCCACCGCCCCGGGAACAATAACCAACGGGAGTATAAGATGACCCTGATGAAATCCCTGATGGGAGCCGCCGCAGCGATGGCGTTGACCGCGGGCGCCGCCCTGGCCGAACCGGCCCTGATCTTTGATCTGGGCGGCAAGTTCGACAAGTCGTTCAACGAGGCCGCATTCAACGGCGCCCAACGCTGGGCCGAGGAAACCGGCGGCAGCTTCCGCGAGATCGAACTGCAATCGGAGGCCCAGCGCGAGCAGGCGCTGCGCCGCTTTGCCGAGGCAGGCGCCAACCCGGTCATCACCATGGGCTTTGCCATGGCCGACCCGCTGAGCGCCGTTGCTGCGGACTATCCCGACACAAAGTTCGTCGCGGTCGACGTGACCTGGCTTGACGCGCCCAATATTCGCCAGATCGGCTTTGCCGAACACGAAGGCTCGTATCTGGTCGGCATGATGGCGGCGATGGCTTCGAAATCGGGCACCGTGGGCTTTGTCGGCGGCATGGACATTCCGCTGATCCGCCACTTTGGCTGCGGCTATGCCCAGGGCGCCAAGGCGGTGAACCCCGATGTCAAGATCGTGGCCAACATGACCGGCACTACCCCGGCCGCATGGAACGACCCGGTGAAGGGCTCGGAACTGACCAAGGCGCAGATCAGCCAGGGCGCTGATGTGGTCTATGCCGCTGCTGGCGGCACCGGTGTCGGCGTGCTGCAAACCGCAGCCGACGAGGGCATCCTGTCGATCGGCGTCGACAGCAACCAGAACCACCTGCATCCCGGCAAGGTGCTGACCTCGATGCTGAAACGCGTCGACGTGGCCGTCTATGACGCGATGAAGGCCGGCGAAAACCTCGAAACCGGCGTCTTCAACATGGGCCTCGCCGAAGAGGGCGTGGGCTATGCGCTGGATGACAACAACGCCGCCCTTATCTCGGACGAGATGAAGGCCGCAGTTGATCAGGCCCGCCAGGACATCATCGACGGCAAGCTGAGCGTGGTGAGCTATTACGAGAACGACAGCTGCCCCGCACTGAAGTTCTGATCCAGATCGCGGGCCGGACCTTCCGGCCCGCATTCACCCGGCGCTCCTTCGGCCCTGCGGACCATCCTTGCGAAGACGCCCGCCCGGGCGGATGAGCGCCCTTTCGGCCATCGAGGACAAGACATGACCGTCCCCGCCATCGAGCTCAAAGGGATTTCCAAATCCTTTGGGCCAGTGCAAGCAAACAAGGACATCTCGATCAGCGTCGCCCCCGGCACCATTCACGGTATCATCGGCGAAAACGGTGCGGGCAAGTCCACCCTGATGAGTATCCTTTACGGCTTCTACAAGGCCGACAAGGGCGAGATATGGATCAACGGCAAGAAGACCGAGATCCCTGACAGCCAGGCGGCCATTGCTGCCGGGATCGGCATGGTGTTCCAGCATTTCAAGCTGGTCGAGAATTTTACCGTGCTGGAAAACATCATTCTGGGCGCCGAGGATGGCGGGTTGCTGAAACCCTCGCTGGCCAAGGCCCGCCGCACCCTGGCCGAGCTGGCCGCCGAATACGAGCTGAATGTCGACCCCGATGCGGTGATCGAAGAGATCGGCGTCGGTATGCAGCAGCGGGTCGAGATCCTCAAGGCGCTGTATCGTCAGGCCGAAATCCTGATTCTGGACGAGCCGACCGGCGTGCTGACCCCGGCCGAAGCCGATCAGCTGTTCCGCATCCTTCACCGGCTCAAGGATGAGGGTAAGACGATCATCCTGATCACCCACAAGCTGCGCGAGATCATGGAGGCGACCGATACCGTCAGCGTGATGCGGCGGGGCGAGATGACCGCCACCGTCAAGACGGCCGAGACCAGCCCCGAACATCTGGCTGAGTTGATGGTGGGCCGCAAGGTGTTGCTGCGTGTCGACAAGGTGCCCGCCAAACCCGGCAAGCCGATCCTGGAAATCGAAAACCTGCGCGTAACCGACGAAAATGGCGTCGAACGGGTCAAGGGCATCGACCTGACCGTGCGCGCGGGCGAGATCCTGGGCATCGCCGGCGTCGCAGGGAATGGGCAGTCGGAACTGCTCGAGGTGCTGGGCGGCATGCGACCGGGCAGCGGCGCGATCCGGCTGAACGGCGCCCCGCTGCCGCTGAGCGGCCCGGGATCCGACGCCCGCGCACGCCGCGCCGCGCATGTGGCCCATGTGCCCGAGGACCGCCAGCGCGAAGGGCTGATCATGGAATTCCACGCCTGGGAAAACGTGGCCTTTGGCTATCACCACGATCCGGCCTATCAATCCGGCATCTTCATGAACAACGCCGCCCTGCGCGCCGATACCGACCGCAAGATCGAGAAATTCGATGTTCGCCCCGCCGATGGCTGGCTGGCGGCCAAGAATTTCTCGGGCGGCAACCAGCAAAAGATCGTCGTGGCGCGCGAGATCGAGCGCAATCCCGACCTGTTGCTGGTCGGTCAACCGACGCGTGGCGTCGATATCGGCGCCATCGAGTTCATTCACAAGCAGATCGTCGCCCTGCGCGATCAGGGCAAGGCGGTTTTGCTCGTCTCGGTCGAACTGGAGGAGATCTTTGGCCTTGCTGACCGGATCGCGGTGATGTTCGACGGCCATATCATGGGTGAGCGCCTGCCCGACGAGACGGATGAAAAGGAACTCGGCCTGCTCATGGCCGGTGTCAACGGGGAGGCCGCCTGATGGACAAGATGCCCAAATGGGCCGATGTGGTGCTGATCCCGCTGATCAGCCTGATCCTGGCCGCGATCCTGTCGGCACTGGTGATCCTTGGCATCGGCGAGGATCCGGTGGCCGCCGTCAACATGATGGTATCGGGGGCGCTGGGGTCGACCTATGGCTGGGGCTACACGCTCTATTACGCCACCAACTTCATGTTCACCGGCCTGGCCGTGGCCGTCGCCTTTCATGCGCGCCTGTTCAATATCGGCGGTGAAGGGCAGGCGATGCTGGGCGGGCTTGGCGTGGCGATGATCTGCCTTTACATCCCCTGGCCGCATTGGACCATGGCGCTGTTGGCCGCCTGCGCGGCCTCGATGCTGTTCGGGGCCGTCTGGGCCGCGATCCCGGCCTATCTGCAAGCGCGCCGAGGCAGCCATATCGTGATCACCACGATCATGTTCAACTTCATCGCTGCGGCCTTGCTGAACTATATGCTGGTCAACGTGATGCGGCCCGACGGCTCGATGGACCCGGCCAGCGAACGCTTTCCGGCCGCCGTGCATCTGCCCACCCTGCATGAGCTGCTGGCCCCGATCGGCATCAGCTTTTCCAAGGCGGCGCCGGCAAACGTGTCGTTGCTGGTTGCGGTGCTGGCCTGTGTCGTGGTCTGGGCGCTGATCTGGCGCACCCGGCTGGGATATGAAATCCGCGCCTATGGCCATTCCGAGAGCGGCGCGCTTTATGCCGGGATCTCGCCCTTCAAGATCACCATGGTCGCCATGCTGATCTCGGGCGCACTGGCCGGGCTGATGGCCACCAACAACGTGATGGGCGAGGCCGAGCGGCTGGTCCTGAACTCGACCGAGGGCGCCGGTTTCATCGGGATCGCCGTGGCGCTGATGGGGCGCAGCCACCCGTTCGGGGTGTTTCTGGCCGCGATCCTGTTCGGCTTTCTCTATCAGGGCGGCGCTGAACTGGCTCTGTGGACCAATATCCCGCGCGAGTTGATTGTGGTGATCCAAGCCTTGGTGATCCTGTTCACCGGGGCGCTGGACAACATGGTGCGGATGCCGCTGGAGAAAGTCTTCCTGGCCCTGCGGAAAGGCAAAGCGTGATGGATTTCCTGACGATCATCCAGGTGCTCGACTCGACGATCCGCCTGTCAACGCCGCTGTTGCTCGCCTGTCTGGCCGGGCTCTATTCCGAACGGGCGGGCATTTTTGACATCGGGCTTGAGGGCAAGATGCTGATGGCCGCATTCTTTTCCGCGGCCGTTGCGGCGGTCAGCGGCTCGGTCCTGCTGGGCCTTCTTGCCGGGATCGCCTCGTCTCTGGTGCTGGCGGGGTTGCATGGACTGGCCTCGATCACCTTTCGCGGCAACCAGCTGATTTCCGGGGTCGCGATCAACTTTCTCGCCGCTGGCATGACCGTTCTGGTGGCGCAGGACTGGTTCAAGCAAGGCGGACGCACGCCGTCGCTGTTCGGTGGCGCCCGATTCGAACCGATCGACTGGCCGCTGGCCGAGACGCTGAGCGGCATCCCCGTTCTGGGTCCGATCTATGCCGAACTGCTCTCGGGCCATTCGGTGCTGGTCTATCTGGCGTTTCTGGCGGTGCCCGGCACCTGGTGGCTGCTGTATCGCACCCGTTTCGGCCTGCGCCTGCGCGCGGTGGGCGAGAACCCGGCCGCTGTCGATACTGCCGGCGTCTCGGTCGTGGGGCTGCGCTATGCGGCGGTGATGATCTGCGGCGTGCTGTGCGGCATTGCCGGCGCCTACCTGGCCACTGCACTTCAGGCCGGGTTCGTCAAGGACATGACCGCCGGGCGCGGCTTTATCGCGCTGGCAGCGTTGATCTTTGCCAAATGGCGCCCGCTGCATGCGATGTGGGCCTGTCTGCTGTTCGGGCTGCTGCAAGCCATTGCGCTCAGGTTCCAGAATATCGACCTGGGCGGCGTGGTGATCCCGGTGCAGGTGATGGACGCCCTGCCCTATATCCTGACCGTTGTGATCCTGGCCGGATTCGTCGGCAAGGCGATTCCCCCGCGCGCGGGCGGTGAGCCCTATGTGAAAGAGCGGTGATAGGGCCAGTTCCCCGGGGAATTTCGGTCCTGTTCGCTGCAAAGCGGCATTCCCCGTTGATTTGACGGGGCATGCCGGTTTAACAAAAAACATGCAGATATACCTTCCCATTGCCGAGGTTTCGGTCAACGCGTTCCTGCTGCTGGGCCTCGGCGGCATGGTCGGCATCCTGTCGGGCATGTTCGGGGTTGGTGGCGGCTTTTTGATGACGCCCTTGCTGTTCTTCATCGGCATCCCGCCCGCTGTGGCGGTGGCGACCGAAGCGAACCAGATCGTCGCCTCGTCCTTTTCGGGAGTTCTGGCGCATTTCCGAAGGCGTACGGTCGATTTCAGGATGGGAACGATCCTGCTGATCGGCGGCCTGACCGGCGCGGCGCTGGGCGTGGTCCTGTTCAACTACCTTAAGAGCCTGGGCCAGGTCGATCTGCTGGTAAAGCTCTGTTATGTCGTCTTTCTGGGTATCATCGGCGGGCTGATGTTCATCGAAAGCCTGAATGCCATCCGCAAATCCCGCAAGTCAGGTGGCACAGTGCCGAAACGGCGCCAGCGTGGCTGGATCCATGCGATGCCGTTCAAGATGCGGTTCCGCACCTCGGGCCTCTATATCTCGGTTATCCCGCCTGTGGTGGTCGGTCTGCTGGTCGGGGTGCTGTCAGCAATCATGGGGGTCGGTGGCGGCTTTATCATGGTGCCCGCGATGATCTATCTGCTGGGCATGCCGACCAAGGTCGTGGTGGGCACCTCGCTGTTCCAGATCATCTTTGTCACCGCATTCACCACCATGCTGCATGCTACCACCAACTACACGGTTGACGTGGTGCTTGCGGTGCTGCTGCTGATCGGGGGCGTGATCGGAGCTCAGATCGGAACGGTGATCGGCGCCCGGATGAAGGCCGAACAGCTGCGCATCCTGCTGGCTGGGCTGGTTCTGGCAGTCTGTGCGAAACTGGCCCTTGACCTGTTGCTGATGCCCAGCGAGCTTTTCTCGCTTGGCGCCTCGGGGGGGCACTGAGATGCGCCGCATCGTTCTTGCCACTCTGCTGGCGCTGGTGATGCCGCTGATGGCCACGGCCACCGAAGAACAAGTGGTACTTGGCCTGAGCCGTGACCGCGTTGCGATCACCGCCGACTTTGACGGTTCAGACATCCTGATCTTTGGCGCGGTGAAGCGCGAGACACCGATCCCGCAGGGCGATCCGCTTCAGGTGATCGTGGCGGTGTCGGGTCCTTCGACCCCGGTGCTGGTTCGCCGCAAAGAAAAGAAGCTGGGAATCTGGGTCAACACCGACAGCGTTCTGGTGGATTCAGCCCCCAGTTTCTATGCCGCCGCGACCAGTGCGCCGTTCAGCCAGGCCCTGAGCGATACCGAGGACCTGCGCCACAAGGTGTCCATCAAGCGGGCAATCCGCTCGGTCGGCGCCGACATGAACATCGCCGACGCGCAAGAGTTTACCCGGGCCGTTGTTCGCATTCGCCAGAACGAAGGGCTGTATTCCATCCGCGAGAACACCGTTGCCGTGGATGAACAGACCCTGTTCCGGACCGAGATCGACATGCCCGCCAACCTGACCGAGGGCGAATATGTCGCGCGTATCTTCCTGACTCGCGGCGGCAAGGTGGTTTCGAACTTCCAAACCACGATCGATGTGCGAAAGGTGGGGCTGGAACGGTTCCTGTTCAATCTGGCGCATCAGCAACCGGTTCTGTACGGGCTGATGTCTCTGGCCATTGCCATCGCCGCCGGATGGGGCGCCTCTGCCGCATTCCGGGCGCTGCGCGGAACCTAGACTCAGCCGCGCCCGACATAGGGCATCGTGGTCGCCATCACCGTCATGAACAGGACATTCGCCTCGGGCGGCAGGGTCGCCATATGCAGAACCGAGCGGGCCGCATCCATGACCGCCATCGACGGATCGGGCGTGCGGCCTTCGGCCAGCGCCCTTTCGTTCAGGCCCCGCACCATATCGGTCTGGGCATTGCCGATGTCGATCTGTCCCGCCGCGATGCCAAAGGCGCGGCCATCCAGTGACAAGCTGCGGGTCAGACCGGTGATCGCATGCTTTGTCGTGGTGTAGTGGATCGAGTTCGGCCGAGGTGCATGGGCCGCAATGGACCCGTTATTGATGATCCGACCACCCTGTGGCGCCTGCCCTCGCATCCAGGCAAAAGCGGCTCGGGCGCAAAGGAACATGCCGTTCAGGTTCACATTGACGGTTGTGAACCAGTCATCGAGAGCGATTTCGTCTATGGTGCCGCCCGGCGCAAAAATGCCCGCATTGTTGAACAGCACGTCGAGCCGCCCGACCCTGCCCTGAAACCGGTCAAAGGCACGCTCGACCAACTGCGGATCGGTCACATCTGCCACCAGTGGAACCGCGCGGTCGTGACCCGCCGCGATTTCCTCCAGCATCTCGCCACGCCGAGCCAGCAATCCCACGGTCCACCCTTCGCCAAGGAACAGCTCGGCGGTGGCGCGCCCGATGCCGGAACTGGCACCGGTGATCAGGATGGTTCTCATGCCTCTTGCTCCTCTTCCAGTGTCAGCACCGGCGCGGCGGCCTGCCGCAGATCATCGACCCGCAGCGGATAGGTCGGTTTCGACAGGCGATTGCGCACCACCCAGATCAGCCGTTCCTGCGCACGGGTGATTGCCACATAGGCCAGTCGTTTCCAGAGGGGTTGCCCCGCCTCGACGCGTCCGGCGCGGGCGGCGGCATAGATGTCAGGGGCAAAGACCTGCACCGTCTCCCATTGCGACCCCTGCGCCTTGTGGATGGTCACCGCCGCCCCGTGCAGGAACGTCGCGCCCATGCGGGCCGCGAAAGGGATGAACGGCTCCTCTTCATCAGGCTTCTCGATCTTGACGATCGAGGCGGCGCTGACTTGCGGATCCTCGGCGCCCATCACATGCAGGCGCGAGAATCCCGGTTTGCGACCGGGGCCCAGATAGATCACCTGTGCCCCCTTGATCAGGCCCCGCGCTTCGAGGTCGAGCCGTTTCTTTCGGTGTTTGAGCGGCAACTCGATCCCGTCGCAGATCAGCGGTTCACCCTCCAGAAGTTCGGTCTCGGGCGCCCCGTGGACCGAGCGAAAGGCGTTGATCAGGCGAATCCGAGTGGCGTTACGCCAGACCAGGACCGGACTGCGGGCCATCAGGTCGACCTCGACCCTGCCGCCCCAGACGACGCGGTCGTCCTGACGGGCCTTGTCCTCGACCATGCGCTCGAAGGCCTCGAAATCGACTGCCGGATCGGCCAGGGCATGGGCCAGATCCAGGATCGGGCTGTCGGCCTCTTGCCGGTGAATGCGGCTGAGCGTCAGCTTGCGCGGTTCGGGCAATGCATCGAACACCATCGATCCGGACTGGTTGACCGGTGCCAGCTGCGCCGGGTCACCGAACAGGATCAGGGTGGGAAAGATCTCTTTCAAATCCTCGAACTGGCGGTCGTCCAGCATCGACGCCTCGTCGATGAATCCGATATCCAGAGGTTCCTCACGGCGCTTCCAGCCGGTGATGAAATCCGACCCGCGCAGCCCCGCCGCTGCTAGCGCGCCGGGAATCGATGTGTTGCGCGCGTAAAACGCCGCCGCCCGGTCCAGCGCTGCATCGCTCAGTCCCTCGATCTCGGGCCGTTCACCATTGCCGGCCAGCCATTCGGCGATACGCTCGTAATCAGGGTCATAGACCGGGGTATAGAGGATACGATGGATCGTGGTCGCCGGGACCCCGCGCAGGCGTAGAACACTGGCGGCCTTGTTGGTCGGGGCCAGTATCGCGAGCGTGCGCCGGTCCTTGCTTTTGCGTCCCTCGTAGTCGCCCGAAACGACCTGTACCCCGGCTTCGGTCAGCGCCTTGCAGAGTTCGGCCAGCAACAGGGTTTTGCCCGAACCCGCCTTGCCGATCACCGCCATCACCCCGGTCTTGCCCACGCCGGGCGGGCGCAGCAGCGCATCATCGTCCAGATCGACCCCGGCCGCGCGCAGCAGCTCGGCTATGGCGTCAAAGGCATTGGCCTGATCATCGGAGTAGGTAACAGCATTTGTGGTCATGGCGCGACCCTACAGTCGGGGGCCGCGCCGTGCCAGAGAGGACCGGTCCGTGACGGGAATTATCCCGCCCGGGCAAAGCGGCGACGGTTCACCTTGCCAAAGGCGCGATTGAACCAGAGCCGCGAGAGTTCGCGCGGGACACCCGCCCGTTCGGCTACCCGCGCACAATCGGCGGGCGAAAACGGCCATAGACCTACCGAAACCCGGTCGCGGCCTTCGCCCTCGCTGCCCAGTATCTCGGGCGACGAGCCGATCAATCGATAAATTCGGATCATTCGCTCATCAAAGACACCGGCGATATGCGTCAGGCCGAAACCCTCCATCACCTCGCCCCCACTGAGCATGATCGCGCCAGCAACGCGCGAACTGGCCCTCCGCGAGAGACAGAAGCGCGTGACTTCCCAGATCATCGGGCTGCAGATCGGGCTACCCCCGGTCAGGTGACCAAACACATCGTTGATCATCACAGGGCCAGTCGTAGGCAGAAACCGCATGGAGCCTCCATGGCTTCCATCGGGTTCCTCCCAGATGACATAGAGCGGGTTAAGCTCGTCGTACTGATCGCGCTCTTCCCCATCTTCGTTGACATGTACATCCCATCCAAGGCGCGTCTTGAACTGGTCCGCGCGATCCAAAAACATGGATTTCGCTAGTTTCGGGTATTGGTGCAATTCATCCGCATACAAATAGCGCAGCATTTGTTTGTTCCCTTGCCGTCCGATATGGAACAAAAGGGGTACGTACAAATGGTTAAAATCTGGTCAGTAGTGCGAGCGCCGTTCAAACTACAATAAGACCGCGACTCATTGCGGTAGCTATCGCGTGGGTTGTGTTAAGTGCCCCAAGTTTGAAACGAGCACTTTCGATATAGACCCGCAATGTATGTTCCGAGATTGACAATGAATGCGCCACCTGCGCTCGGCTATAGCCCAGTGCCAGCAAAGTCATCGCATCGACTTCACGCGGAGACAGGTTGCGGAGCTGGTCCGGTTGGCGCGATCTCTCGAACTCCAGCGCCTTGCGGTTGAAAAAATGAGCGATAAGGATCAGATCGCGCCCGTACGTTTCGGTAAACTCGGACCAGACCGCGTCATCGCAGACATGGTTCACGGTAAAGAGGGCGAACTGCCCGTTTGGACCTCGGATCGGAATCGAGTAACCCTGATTTCCAACCCCGTGTTCCAGCGCATCCTGCAAGAACGCTTTGGCAACCTTGCCTGACCAGTCGAGCCGCTTCCAGTCTACCGGGTGAAACCTTTGAAAACATCCCAGAATCACCGGGTCTATCCGGTGATAGTTCTTTTCCAGGTACCGTTCCTGCCAGGCTTGAGGATAGGTTGCACATCCATATTGATCGCCAGCGCTGTCAACCCAGTGATAGACGATGTGGTCAATTTCGAGCGTATCGCGCAGTTTGACGGTAACCCTTTCGAGGTCTTCAAGCGCGCTGGTGGCGTCCAAGTCCTCCAAAATCGGGTTCAGGTTGACCTTTCTGCCCATGGGTCGGTGACAGCGCCTCTTCTCTCTTGGACGCGATCTCGGCCGCAGCAACGATCTTGGTGTCGTCGAGCTGCTCGGCCAGGGCACTCAAGCCATTCGCGTTGGCGAAGGTTTTGAGGTCCGACAGGACGTCCAGTATCCACTCAGTTTGCGGCATCAGAGTCTCTCCGAAACGGTTAACGAAAGGTTAACACAACTATAGCATGTGCGGCTTGTGGGTGAAAATTCACTGCTTTCCACTCCCCAAAAGTAGCGAGGTGGCAATTTCTAACCTCCTGATACCCCGTGGCCGTGTCCCGCAAACGCAAATGGCCCGCGAACCATAGCGGTGATTCGCAGGCCATGATGTCAGCCAGTTCTGTCGGTTGGGTTAATCGCGGGCGTCCAGCACCTCTTCCAACGTGCGCAGACCGGTGCGGGGCGATTGCACCAGCACCGACATGTTGCCGGGTTTGTGCTCGTTGCGCAGCATCTTCATATGCGCCTCGGGCAGGTCGGCCCAGGTGAAAACCTCGGACATGCAAGGATCAAGCCGACGCTCCAGCATCAGCCGGTTGGCGGCGGCTGCCTGCTTGAGATGGGCAAAGTGTGAACCTTGCAGGCGCTTCTGGTGCATCCACATATACCGCACGTCGAAAGTGCAGTTGAACCCGCTGGTGCCGGCACAGATCACCACCATGCCACCCTTTTTCACCACCAGCGACGACACCGGGAAGGTCGCCTCGCCAGGGTGTTCAAAGACCATGTCGACACTCACACCCTTGCCGGTGATGTCCCAGATCGCCTTGCCGAACTTGCGCGCCTCTTTTAGCCAAGCGGCATATTCGGGCGTGTTGACCGTGGGCAACTGGCCCCAGCAGTTGAAGTCCTTGCGATTGATCACGCCCTTGGCGCCCAGTCCCATGACGAAGTCGCGCTTGTCCTCGTCCGAGATCACACCGATCGCATTGGCGCCAGCGGTGTTGATCAACTGGATCGCATAGGACCCCAGACCGCCCGATGCGCCCCAGACCAGCACGTTCTGGCCCGGTTGCAGGTCATGCGGCGGGTGGCCGAACAGCATCCGGTAGGCGGTTGCGAGGGTCAGGGTGTAACAGGCGCTTTCTTCCCAGGTCAGATGCTTGGGGCGCGGCATCAGCTGCTGTGCCTGCACACGGGTGAACTGGGCAAACGACCCATCCGGGGTCTCGTAGCCCCAGATCCGCTGGCTGGGCGAGTACATCGGATCGCCACCGTTGCATTCCTCGTCGTCGCCATCATCCTGGTTGCAGTGGATCACGACTTCGTCGCCGACCTTCCAGCGCTTGACCTTGTCGCCCACCGCCCAGACGATGCCCGAGGCATCCGAACCGGCAATGTGATAGGGCTGCCCATGGCCGTCGAACGGGCTGATGGGCTTGCCCAGCGCCGCCCAGACGCCGTTGTAGTTGACGCCCGCGGCCATCACCAGAACCAGCACATCGTGGCTGTCAAGCTCGGGGATATCGACCACTTCCTGCTGCATGGCGGAGTTGGGCTCGCCATGGCGCTCGCGACGGATCGCCCATGCATACATCTTCTTGGGCACATATCCCAGCGGCGGGATCTCACCCATCTCATAGAGGTCTTTTTCGGGCGCCTCGTAAGACGCGATACCGCTGTCGGTGTCCAAAGCCATGGTGGCCTCCTTTTACGATCTCTTTGCCGCAACGCAGAATCGCGGCCCTCAGCATGACCTACAAACGGTCACGCAACATTGCAATAGCAATTGACCAATGTTTTGAAATTTTATGACCCTGCAATCGCAGAAAGTTCTGCTGCATATGCAGCGCCGCCATCCATCAGATGTGCAATCGAGGCCGCGTAATATGCCAACAGGTCCTGCCGCTCGGTGCCCGGACCGAAGCGGCCATCACTCTCGACCAGGATGCGCCGCTCGATCAACTGCCGCAGCCCCACTTCAATCGCATAGTGGCGGTCGTCGCGCGGCATATGGATATGTGCATGCGGCAACGCAGCAAGGGCATGATCGAACCCTGCGGCCAAAGCACTACGGGTCATCGGCCCGTTTTGCTGGATCAGCCAGGCCACCAGCGGCACCGGAAGCACCGGTACAACAGCCCCGATACGCGCCATCAGTTCGCGTGCCAGCGGTACTGTCGGGTCTCCCTTGGCCTTGGTTCGAAACCCGGACAAAGACAGAGGCCTGCCGAAACTGACAGCCGCATAGCCAAAGCGGTGAAACCGTCCGGTGATCCGCCACCAGAACTGCTTGAGAAACCAGATCGTGATCACGCCAATCCGCGCGCGAAAACGGCGCTCTCCGCGGCTGGCGGCGGCTGTCAGGATCGTGTCCTCGAGCACGCGGTCATAGTTGATCGACACCGGAACAAAGACCACATCGCGCCCAGCCGGGTCGGCGCCGTCTACGATGTATTTCAGCAGACCCAACTTGGGCCGCCCCAACCCGCCCGACAGGCTGAGCCCGCCTTCGGGAAACATTGCCTGTGTCACGCCCGCCTCGGTCGCATGGCGGACATAGGCGGCCAGCACCTTGCGGTAGAGGTCGCTGCGCGATCTACGGCGGATGAAATAGGCGCCCATCGCCCGGATCAGCCGGCTGAGCGGCCAGACCCGCGCCCATTCGCCCACCGCATAGCTGAGCGCGGATTGCTCGGCGGCAAGATAGGTGACCAGAACGTAATCCATGTTGCTGCGATGATTCATCACAAAAACAACAGTCGCCTCGGGGTCGATGCCGCGCAGCGCCTCGGCGTCCACATGGCCCAGCCGGACGCGATAAAGCGCGTTCGAGAGAAAGCGTGCCAACCGGATTGCAAAACTGAAATAGGTAAAGGCCGAAAAGCCCGGAACGATCTCGCGCGCATAGCGTCGCGCCTGCTCGAACGCCACCGCCTCGGGGATACCTTCGTCGCGAGCCTGGTCACGCACGGCACGCGCCACCTCTGGATCGTAGATCAGCCGCTGGATCATGTCGTGACGGCGGGCCAGCTTGAAGGGTTGGATCGGTCGGGCCAACCGCGTGTTCAACCGGGCAACCGCGCGTTCCAGCCTGCGGCGGAAAAACCAGCGGACTGATGGGAAAAGAAAGTGCGAGGCGAAGGTGACCGCGGCAAACAGCACGATCAGCACGAATAGCCAAAGCGGGAGTTCCACGGTCTGCGTCATTCCGGCACACTGCCACCAATCGCGGCCCCTCACAATCGAATGATGCGAGATGGCTTCGCCGCAATGCAGCGAATTGACATGTCCCGAAAATTGCGATTTAGAACCCTCTAGCGAAACTTTGTTACCGAAGCAGAATCGAGAGGCCGTCCATGTCGCAGATGCAAAAAGACCGTCAGACTGCAAACTCCGACCGCAAGGCGGACCGTCCCTGGCTGATCCGCACCTATGCCGGCCATTCGACCGCCAAGGCCTCGAACACGCTCTATCGCAACAACCTGTCCAAGGGGCAGACCGGCCTTTCGGTGGCCTTCGACCTGCCGACGCAGACCGGCTATGACAGCGACCACGTGCTGGCGCGTGGCGAGGTGGGCAAGGTCGGTGTGCCGATCTGCCACCTGGGCGACATGCGGGTGCTGTTTGACCAGATCCCGTTGGAACAGATGAATACCTCGATGACGATCAACGCCACGGCGCCTTGGCTGCTGGCGCTCTATATCGCGGTGGCCGAAGAACAGGGCGCGGATGTCTCGAAACTGCAAGGTACGGTTCAGAACGACCTGATCAAAGAGTATCTCTCGCGCGGCACCTATGTGTGTCCGCCGAAACCGTCGCTCAAGATGATCGCGGATGTGGCCGAATATTGCTACACCAACGTGCCGAAATGGAACCCGATGAACGTGTGTTCCTATCACCTGCAAGAGGCGGGCGCGACACCGGAACAGGAACTGGCCTATGCGCTGGCCACCGCCATCGCGGTACTCGACGAGTTGAAACCGCGTGTCCCGGCCGAAGACTTCCCGGCACTGTGTGGCCGCATCTCATTCTTTGTGAATGCAGGCATCCGCTTTGTCACCGAGATGTGCAAGATGCGCGCCTTTGTCGATCTGTGGGACGAGATTTTGGAAAGCCGCTATGGCGTCAACGACCCGAAGTTCCGCCGTTTTCGCTATGGGGTGCAGGTGAACTCGCTGGGCCTGACCGAGCAGCAGCCGGAAAACAACGTCTACCGCATCCTGATCGAAATGCTGGCCGTGACCCTGTCGAAGAAGGCCCGCGCGCGCGCCGTGCAGCTGCCCGCCTGGAACGAGGCACTGGGCCTGCCCCGCCCCTGGGACCAGCAATGGTCGATGCGGATGCAGCAAATTCTGGCCTACGAAACCGACCTGCTGGAATATGGCGACCTCTTTGACGGCAACCCGGTCGTGGATGCCAAGGTCGAAGAATTGAAAGCGGGCGCGCGCGCCGAATTGGCCAACCTCGACTCGATGGGCGGTGCGGTTGCCTCGATCGAATACATGAAATCGCGTCTGGTCGATTCCAATGCCGAACGCCTGAACCGGATTGAGCGCAACGAAACCGTAGTGGTTGGCGTCAACCGCTGGACCGAAGGCGAACCCTCGCCCCTGCAGACCGAGGATGGCGGTATCATGGTCGTCGATCCGGCGGTCGAACAGGAACAGATCGCGCGGCTGGATAGCTGGCGAGCCGAACGGGACGATGCGGCGGTTGCTGCGGCACTGGAGGCGCTGCGCGCCGCGGCCCGGAGCGGAGCGAACGTGATGGAACCCTCGATCGCGGCGGCGCGGGCCGGGGTCACCACCGGCGAATGGGCCGAAGAAATGCGCAAGGCCTATGGCACCTATCGCGGCCCCACCGGTGTATCCGGATCGGTCTCGAACAAGACCGAAGGCTTGGAAGACCTGCGCGCGGCGGTGGACGCGGTCAGCGACCGGTTGGGCCGTCGCCTGAAATTCCTTGTGGGCAAGCCGGGGCTGGACGGTCATTCCAACGGCGCCGAGCAGATTGCCTTTCGCGCCCGCGACTGTGGCATGGATATCAGCTATGACGGTATCCGCCTCACGCCCGAGGAACTGGTCACCTCGGCGCTCGAGCAACAGGCCCATGTAGTCGGCCTGTCGATCCTGTCGGGCAGCCATCTGCCGCTGGTCGAAGAGGTGATGGATCGCATGCGCCTCGCCGGTCTGGCACATATCCCGGTAATCGTTGGCGGCATTATCCCTGACGAGGACGCCCAAAAATTGCGCGCAATGGGGGTCTCCAAGGTCTATACACCCAAGGATTTCGAATTGAACGGAATTATGGGTGATATCGTGACGCTGGTGAGAGACACCGAAATAGCAGCGGAATAAATTCGCCGCTCTAATAAAATGATGCTGAAACGCGTCTTTGTCTGTGCTTAACGTGGCGCGATTAGCGCCACTTTTTTTGCGCTCAATAGAACTCAAAAGGAACACAGGATGGGACACGATCTTAGCGGCATGACGCGTAAGGAACTGATCAACCTAAGGGACAAGGTTGATGCAGCCATCAAAACCGCCGAACAACGCGAACGTCAGGAAGCCCTGAAAGCGGCGGAAAAGGCGGCAGCCGAGTTCGGCTTTTCATTGGCCGAATTGTCCGGTGAAACACGCAAATCGACCAAGGGGACCAAGGCCCAGCCCAAATACCGTAATCCCGCCAATCCGGAACAGACCTGGTCGGGACGCGGACGCAAACCGCAATGGGTGCATGATGCCATTCAGAGCGGCGCAGATATCTCCGATCTGGAAATCTGAGCGGATTCTGGGGAAATGACGATCCATATTGGCGCCAAGGCTGGCGAAATTGCGGAAACCGTTCTTTTACCCGGCGATCCCTATCGCGCGAAATGGGCGGCCGAAACGTTCCTGGATAATCCGGTTCTGATAAATGAGGTTCGGGGCATGTTGGGGTTTACCGGCATGTGGCGCGGAAATCGGGTAACCATTCATGGGTCCGGGATGGGCATGCCATCGCTGTCGATCTATGCCAACGAGCTGATCCGCGATTATGGGGCAAAAACGCTGATCCGGATTGGCTCCTGCGGGGGGATGCAGGACAGTGTCGAGGTGCGGGACGTGATCCTGGCGATGACAGCCTCGACGCTTGGCACGCCGTCACGCGGCATCTTTCGCGAGTTGAACTTTGCCCCCTGCGCCGATTGGTCCCTGCTGCACGCAGCGGCGCGTGCCGCCGAAACAAAAGGCGTGCGGACCCATGTGGGCGGCATCTATTCGTCGGACGTGTTCTATGACGAGCGGCCCGATCTGAACGAACAGATGGTGCGCCACGGCGTGCTGGGGGTCGAGATGGAGGCGGCAGAGCTGTACATTCTGGCGGCACGGCATAAATGCCGGGCGCTGGCGGTGCTGACGGTTTCCGACCATTTGCTGACCGGGGCCGCCCTGCCCAGCGCAGAGCGCGAGACCAGCTTTGGCGACATGGTCGAGATCGCGCTGCACGCGGCCTTTCCCGACGCCTGAACCCAAAAGAAAAACGCGGCTCTCAGGGGCCGCGTTTTTCCTGCGCTCATCCCGCCCTGTCGGGCTGTTTTCGCACAAGCCTATCGCCCGTGGCTACGATCATAGCCATTGACCGACGGACTGGTCCAGTCGCCAAGCGCGCCCTCTGCTGGCGTGAAGATCTCTACCAGGAGCGGGTGACAGGTTGCCGTGTCCGAGGAATGCTCGGACGAACAATCGCCGCCGGGACAGGCGCTGAGATTGCCCAACAGGTCGATCTCGGCAAAGAATTCCAGATAATCCCCCGGTCGCACCGGCGAAGCCTTCATGAAATACTGCCCTGTATCGCGGGTGAAGCCGGTACACATGAACACGTTCAGAACGTCATGTACCAGCATCTCGGCATCGTGCAGCGGTAGCCCGGTATGGTCGGCCAGGGCGCGCGTCAGGTTCGAATGGCAGCAATGATGGTAGTGGTCGCCGGCCAGCAAATTGCCGGTATAGGGATCGCAGCGGGTGCCGATCACATCATGGACAGAACCACCAAATTGGTCGATCCCGTACCAGCCCAGGGTATCTTCGATGATCGTCGCCATCGGTCGCAGGTAGGGCAGATTCGACCACAACCGTTCACCGGTGGTAACGTGGGTACCGTGCAGGGCGCGTGTCTTGCCCGAGAAGAACCGCTCGCTCAGGTCATGCAGGTTGTGCAGGTTCAAGTCCCCCACCTGCGGCCCCTCGACGG
This sequence comes from Ruegeria alba, assembly GCF_022321465.1. Lineage (NCBI taxonomy): Bacteria > Pseudomonadati > Pseudomonadota > Alphaproteobacteria > Rhodobacterales > Roseobacteraceae > Ruegeria > Ruegeria alba. Next base: position 221,170 of record NZ_JAKOEM010000002.1, read on the forward strand.
AGCTGATGCGAAAGACCTGACCCGCCTTGACCTCGAAGCACCGCCCCTCGCGCGGCGGGACCAGCACCTCGTCCGTCTTGCGGGCAGACGCGCGCGCGGCGCGATAGAGATCCAGGTCGGGGCGAGGAAGACTGTCGTTGGGATAACAGATCACCGGCTTTACGGCGCGGCGAGCATCGGCATCGGCGGGGGCATCGGTCATCGGGCGGTCACCTGTCTGTTTGCCACCCCATAAAGCCGTCGGAACGGAGACGGCGCAAGACCGTCTCCGACAGCAGTGTCTCAGATCGCGACAACGTCAAGCGGTGGGAAACCGTTGAAACCGACGCTGGCATAGGTCGAGGTATAGGCTCCGCAGTTGCGGATCACGATGCGGTCGCCATCGCGCAGGCCCAGCGGCAGATGCACCATCTTCTTTTCATAGAGAACATCAGCACTGTCGCAGGAGGGACCGGCAAGAATACAGGGACCGGTCGGCTCGTGCTCGCGCTCGGTGAGGAACTGATAGCGGATCGCCTCGTCCATGGTTTCGGCCAGACCCGAGAACTTGCCGATATCCAGGTAAACCCAGCGGTGCAGGTCATTGGTGGATTTGCGCGAGACCAGCAGCACCTCGGCAGCAATCGCACCGGCTTCGGCCACCATGCCGCGGCCCGGCTCGGCCATGATCTGGGGCACGTCGCCGAACCGTTCGCTGATCAGTCGGATCACCTCGGCGGCGTAGAGTTCGGGCGCATCGACCTCCTGACCATAGAAGGCCGGGAAACCACCGCCGATATTGAGCAGGCTCAGTTCATGCCCTGCGGCGCTGGCGGCATGCCAGACAGCGGCCACCTGATCCAGCACCGGCACCCACATCTCGGCTCGCCGGGTTTGCGAGCCGACGTGGAAGGACAGGCCAACCGGGTCGAGGCCGACAGAGCGCGCGTAGTCGAGGACAGCGATGGCCTTGTCCGGCGCACAGCCGAATTTCCGGCTGAGCGGCCAGTCGGCCTCACAGGCCTCGACGATCATGCGGACATAGACCTGCGCGCCCGGCGCATGGGCTGCGATCTTGTTCAATTCGTCTTCCGCATCCGCGGCAAACAGAGTGATCCCCGCCGCATGCGCCCAGACTATATCGGCCGGTTTCTTGACCGTGTTGCCAAAGGAAATGCGGTCAGCCGAGGCCCCGGCGGCCAAGCACAGCTCGATCTCGGCGCGCGAGGCGGCGTCGAAATTGCTGCCCAAGCGGGCCAGCGTCGACAGGATTTCCGGCAGCGGGTTCGCCTTGACCGCGTAGTGGATACGCGCGCGGCCAAGCCCTTGGGCCAGCGCGGCGAACTGGCGGGCGACGGCTTGGGTGTCGATCACCAGCGTCGGGCGATCGAAACGGTTGGACAGGATAAAGGTTTCGGCGCGGGACAGAGTCGCGCTTTCACAGGCCAGGGGCCCGGTTACAACTGCGTTCAAGGTCATCTCCAACAGACGCGGCAAAGCCGTGCGGCAAAAGTGGAGACGTTACCGTCGCTGCGTAACCATAGGGTGCGTCCCTTACGACAGAGGCGCGTGCGTTGGCGTCTTGAATCGCGATATCGTTCTAATGATGAGTCGTTTCAAGAGGAATTTCCAAAGCACGCAAATTTCTTCCTAGTCGGCTCTATTTGCTGTTTCAACGCAACAGGTTGGTGGCTTATCCACAGACCCCGAAACCTGACCTCCGCAATAGGCGCAAGTCCAGATTTCGCGATTTCGGTCAAACCGCCAGCGGCAGTTTCGGGTCAGAGTGGTGCTGCGGGCGCGCCAGAAGAAATAGGCGAAGACAACCAACGCCAAAAACAGAAGAAGGACGGGCATGACCCCGTCCTATCTTGTCAGTACCGCTTAGGCAATCTGCCCTCAGGCGGCATTGGCATATTGGAAGAGGTCGGGTTGCTCTTCCTTTGCAATCATGACTGGTTCGGGCACGTAGTAAGCCCAAGCCTGGTTAAGCAGGTCCAGCGCCTCTTGCGCGGGGATATGGGGTCTGGCGGGTTTGTTCGCGGTGTTCATGGGCGTAATCCTTTGCATCAGATTTGGCCCCTCCCTGCCGATCAAGCTAAGCGCAAAGCACAGCGGATGCATCGGACAGTTGTGCAGACTGGCCATGCAGAAAGGGCAACACTTAATAGATCACCAAAAAAATTCGTGCCCGCCAAAGGAGGGCCCGCTGTTACCATGGGTATTGAACCGATCAGACCGTGCGTTCGACCATCATTTTCTTGATCTCGGCAATCGCCTTGGCCGGGTTCAGCCCCTTGGGGCAGGTCTTGGCGCAGTTCATGATCGTGTGACAGCGGTACAGCTTGAACGGGTCTTCGAGGTTGTCCAGGCGTTCGCCCGTGGCCTCGTCCCGGCTGTCGATGATCCAGCGGTAGGCGTGCAGCAGCGCGGCGGGCCCCAGATAGCGGTCGCCGTTCCACCAATAGCTGGGGCACGAGGTCGAGCAACTCGCGCACATCACACATTCATAAAGGCCATCCAGCTTCTTGCGATCCTCGATGGATTGCTTCCACTCCTTGGCCGGGCGGTTGGTCTTGGTCTCCAGCCAGGGCATGATCGAGGCGTGCTGAGCATAGAAATGTGTGAGATCCGGGATCAGGTCCTTGACCACCGGCATATGCGGCAGCGGATAGATTTTCACGTCGCCCTTGATCTCGTCCATGCCGTAAATGCAGGCCAGCGTGTTGATCCCGTCGATGTTCATCGCACAGGATCCGCAGATCCCTTCGCGGCAGGACCGGCGGAAGGTCAGCGTCGCATCGACCTTGTTCTTGATATAGATGAGTGCGTCCAGAACCATCGGCCCGCAATCGCCCATATCGACGAAATAGGTATCGACGCGCGGGTTCTGCCCATCGTCCGGATTCCAGCGATAGATCTGGAACTTGCGCAGATTGGTCGCGCCGTCCGGCTTGGGCCAGGTCTTGCCGGTGGTGATCCGGGAATTCTTGGGCAGGGTCAGTTGAACCATGTCAATCCTCCATTCGGCACTGGGCCGCCATTCAGCCTGTTTTGACCCGCTTGGGGGCCTTTTGATTGTAATGCCCCCAATGGGCGAGGTTTACGTCGAAATCCGGCGCGAGCCAATTGACCACGGCTCGCGGATCATCGCGGTCGATGTCGAAATACATGAATTGGGGGTTGCCCGCGAAATAACCCATGACCTCGGCATGATGTACGTCGTACATCTGCGCCCAACCCGACTTGACCTCGTCTTCGTCCTGGCCGTTGGCTTTGCAGCAGCGCTCCAAATAGGAGCCATCGGCATGTTGTGCCCTAGAGGCAAGCCAATCATCCTTGTCGCGGGTATTCAGCAGGAAATAAGCGTCGGGATACGCCTGATGCAGTTCGCGAAATAAGCGTGCGCAGTCCAGCATCATCCGGTGGCTGACAAACGCCATATCAGTAAAGGCACGCACCTCCCCGAAACCGTCCAGCGGTTTTCGACCCATCGCGATATTGGTCATCATCCTGAGGGCGATATTCTTGCCTTTACCATCCTGCCAGTGCACCGCCGGAATGCCGCTGTTTTGAAACAGCTTGTAGAATGTGGTGGTGGCGCACCGGTTGAGACCAATCAGGATGATCTTTGGGTCAGTCATCACAGCTCCCTTCGACTGCGCACAGCGATGACGGCCCGAAAACGGGCCGGGCCATAGTGGCAGGATATGAGCGCGGTGTCGGCCATGGGAACGGAGGACCGCCAAAGCGGTCCCTACCTCCTGTCTAGAAAGTCCGCGCCTTGGGCGCGATTTTCTTCAGGCTGATGCCACCCTGCTCTTCGGTGGTGAGCGGGTCGGTGATCACCGGGCGATAGCTCAGATCGACCTTGTTGCCCTCCACGCGCGACACGGTGTGAACGCGCCAGTTTTCGTCGTCGCGGGTCGGGAAATCCTCATGCGCATGGGCGCCACGGCTTTCCTTGCGCGCTTCGGCACCGACGATGGTGGCCAGCGCGCTGGGCATCAGGTTGGTCAGTTCCAGCGTTTCCATCAGGTCGCTGTTCCAGACCAGGCTGCGGTCGGTGACGCTCAGATCGTCCATCTTGGCCGCGATCGCGGTCATCTTTTCGACGCCCTCGGCCATGGTCTTGGCGGTGCGGAACACGGCGGCGTCGGCCTGCATGGTCTTCTGCATCTCCAGCCGCAACTCGGCGGTGGCGACATTGCCCTTGGCGTTGCGCAGCCCGTCGAACCGGTCAAACGCCTTTTCAACCGAGGCGAGGTTCAGCACCGGGTTCGGCGCCGCGGGGTCCACCACCTTGCCAGCGCGAATGGCCGAGGCACGGCCAAACACAACAAGGTCAATCAGCGAGTTCGAGCCGAGGCGATTGGCCCCATGCACCGAGGCGCAACCGGCCTCGCCCACGGCCATCAGGCCGGGCACGACGGCGGTCGGGTTGTCGGCGGTGGGGTTCAGCACCTCACCCCAATAGTTGGTCGGGATGCCGCCCATGTTGTAATGCACGGTGGGCAGAACCGGGATCGGTTCCTTGGTCACGTCGACGCCCGCAAAGATCTTGGCGCTTTCCGAGATGCCCGGCAGGCGTTCGGCCAGCGCCTCGGCCGGCAGGTGGCTCAGGTTCAGGTGAATGTGATCGCCATCCTTGCCCACGCCACGGCCTTCGCGGATTTCCATGGTCATCGAGCGGCTCACATAGTCGCGCGGCGCCAGGTCCTTGTACTGGGGCGCATAACGCTCCATGAACCGTTCGCCTTCGGAGTTTGTGAGGTACCCGCCCTCGCCGCGCGCGCCCTCGGTGATCAGGCAGCCCGAGCCGTAGATGCCGGTGGGGTGGAACTGAACGAATTCCATGTCCTGCAACGCCAGGCCGGCACGTGCCACCATGCCGCCACCGTCGCCGGTGCAGGTATGGGCCGAGGTTGCGCTGAAATAGGCGCGGCCATAACCGCCGGTTGCCAGCACCACCATCTTGGCGTTGAAAACGTGGAAGGTGCCGTCATCCAGCTTCCAGCAGACCACGCCCTGACACTGCCCATCTTCAGACATGATCAGGTCGATGGCGAAATACTCGATATAGAATTCCGCGTTGTTCTTGAGGCTCTGACCATAGAGCGTATGCAGGATCGCGTGGCCGGTCCGGTCCGCCGCTGCACAGGTGCGCTGCACGGGCGGGCCTTCGCCGAACTCGGTGGTGTGGCCGCCAAACGGGCGCTGATAGATCTTGCCCTCTTCGGTGCGCGAGAAGGGAACGCCATAGTGCTCCAGCTCGTACACCGCCTTGGGGGCTTCCCGCGCGAGGTATTCCATTGCGTCGGTATCGCCCAGCCAGTCCGACCCCTTGACGGTGTCGTACATGTGCCACTGCCAGTGGTCGGGCCCCATGTTCGACAACGACGCGGCAATCCCGCCCTGCGCGGCGACAGTGTGCGAGCGGGTCGGGAACACCTTGGTCACACAAGCGGTGCGCAGGCCTTGTTCGGCCATGCCCAGCGTGGCCCGCAGACCGGCACCGCCGGCGCCGACCACGACCACATCATATTCATGCGTTTCGTATTCGTAAGCAGCCATTGAAAAAGCTCCGGTCTTAAAGGGCGATGCGGGCGATGGCGAAAAGGCCGGTCGCAGCAGCGGCATAGGAAAGGCAGATCACCAGGATGATCAGGATTTTCTGCATCAGGCCATGCACGTAATCCTCGATCAGCACCTGGGCGCCGTCGGCGAAGTGTTTGAAACCGACGACCAGTGTCAGGGCGGCGACGATGGCCGGGAAGGGGCGCGAGAAATAGTCCAGCACCGCCTGGTGTGGCTCACCCAGCATCGGGCCAAAGGTAAAGACGAACAGCGGGATCAGGATCAGCAGGGCCACCGAGCTGACCTTCATCGCCCAGAAATGGGCGGTGCCCGTCTTGGCCGAGCCCATGCCAACGGCGCGTTTGCGGTCTGTGAGATAGCGCATCTTTGGCCTCCGTTACGCGATGACCAGAAGGGTCAGGATGGTGAGGACGACAGACCCGACCACAACGGCCCAGCCCAGTTTCTCGGCTGTCGGAAGGTCAAGGCCCAGCGCGTTGTCCCAGATCAGGTGCCGGATACCGGCCAGCGTGTGATACCACAGCCCCCAAAGCGACAGCGCCATCACCAGATCCCCGATCAGCGAGGTGACCACTGCATCGGCGACAGCGAAATACTCGGGCGAGGTCGCGGCGGCCAGGAACCACCAGACGATCAGCAACGCCGCAAGCAACAGCGCATTGCCCGTGATCCGCGTCAGGATCGAGGTGATCGAGGTCAGCTGCGGTCGATAGATCGAAAGATGCGGCGAAAGCGGGCGGTTACCCCGATTGACATCGGCCATGATGGCTCCTTTCCGTTGGCTGCGCTTGGTTTTACCTCTTTTTTGCGTCCTGTCACGCGCCGCAACTGCAAAAGGGCGCGGTTTTTTGGCACGCATGGCAAGATTTGCCCCTTTGTGATCACGGTGATCTAGCGTGTGATCACATTATTCTCCGTATTCTCCGCATGTGAGCGTTAGCATAGCAGGTCGGATGTGATCACGAATCTCTCACCGGCACCTCAGTCCAATGCCGCAGTCTGCTGCGTGACCTCGCGCAGCAGCTTTTTGCGGATGCGCGCGGGATAGTCAGCGAAACCATTGGCAGTCTCGACAAAGGCCCCCTCGCCCACGATGACGTTTTCATAGAAATAGGCGGTCAGGTCCGGTTCACTCTGCTCTATGGCAATCGCGTTCACCGTAATCCCCAGCGCACGCAGGTCGCGATGCACCGCCAGCGGCTCGATCCCCTCGTTCGAAGGGCCATCGCCGGAGACGTCGATCAAATGGCGGGAACATTCGGGAACCTGGGAAAAGGCGGCCATGGTAATTTCCAGCGCCTCGCCGATTGCAGTGGAATAATTACGCCAGACACGCGGATCGGCAGCGACCCGGTCGGCAAACCGGTCCAGCGCGTCGAAATTGCTGGCTTGGGTCCAGGGGATGGTCACCCGCTGGCGGGCAGCGCCGGTCCATTGCACCAACATCAGCTGCGCCTCCGCCCGCACCAGCGCCTCGGACACCACCGGATCGCGCAGCGCATGAGCAAGCCCGTCCATCTGAGTACGGTACTCGCCTTCATCGACGGATCCGGAAACGTCCACGGCCAAGGCCAAGGCCAGATCACAAGCCGCGACGGGGCCAGAGATCGAAAACGCTAACGTCGAAAGCAAAACTCGCATGGCAAACAGGCTACAACAGGCAGAGCAACCTGTCGTGTGATAATGGAGCCATACCCAATTTCTATCACCAGCGCCCAGCGCCATGAGATTGCAGGTCTTGTGGCCTCAAGCGTTGTTCCCTCTGAAAACAAAGAACAACGCAACGGCGATCAGTGTAACCTGAAACTCCATCCCACCATAAGGATGTGTTTCACTCGGCGCAAAGCTCCACTGCCCCCAATGCACCACCGATATAGCCCCGACCAGAATCACGATTGCCAGCAGCCCCGCAAGCCTTGTCAGCATGTCGCCCAATTGATTGCTTGAAACACCCCCCAAGGCCAGAAATGCGGGGACTGCGAACTCCACGGAGGCAACCATGCTCATCGTCCCGACCGACAAACCGAACGCCTCAGCTGCATTCGGAATCTGCGTTGCTTTGTTTGCACCGTGGAACAGGAACGTTGCCGACAACGCGAATCGTAGAAGCCAATGCGCAGCTGGCGCATCCATGGAAAACGTGGCTCCTAGGTTTTTTCTTTGAAAATCATATTCCTTGTAACGCTCTGTCACGGGTCGAATCCTTTCGATTGCGAGTCCGTCAACTTCAAGTCTGGAGTATAGCAAAAACGCGATCCATTGACACGGACCGCGCTATGTTTCTTCCAAGACGCCGCTTCGATCGCGTCGGAGGTCGCCTTCAGACCGGCATCAGTGCCCAATAGTCTAGGTCAAGCAAAACGTCAGACCTATATTTCCCTGCGGGGTCGCGCAACTCGAACGGCGCGCCGCCTTTGGTGGCCACCAATCGCAGACGCAACGCTCCGACGCCGGGCGCTGTCGTATCGGCCTTGTCCAGCACCTCGGTCCAGGCCTTAATCGTGTCGCCGGCAAAGCAGGGATTGGCATGCGCCCCGCCGTTCAGCCCGACGACCATCTGCGCATTGGCCAGCCCGTTGAAACTCAGCGCGCGCGCCATCGAGATCACGTGCCCGCCGTAGATCAACCGCCCATCGGGGCGGAAGGTCAGGTCGAAATGCACCTTGGCGGTGTTCTGCCACAGGCGGGTGGCCAGCATATGCTCGGCCTCTTCCACAGTGACACCATCCACATGGTCGATGGTTTCGCCAACGGCATAATCATCCCAACGATGCGGCTCGCCCGCCAGTGCAAAGTCGTAGGCCGAGAAATCCAGCCCGTCGGGCACCACCAGATCGGTTGGCGCCAACGCCTTTTTCAGTTCGGGCACCACTGTTTCGGGCGCAGGCGCATCCAGGTCGCGTTTGCGCACCATCACCCAACGGACATATTCCATCACGGTCTCGTCACGCTGGTTCAAGCCGCGCGTGCGGACATAGACCACCCCGGTCTTGCCGTTGGAGTTCTGTTTGAGCCCGATCACCTCGGAAACCGAGCGCAGCGTATCGCCCGCATAAACCGGCTTCAGCCAGCGGCCTTCGGCATAGCCGAGATTGGCCACCGCGTTCAGCGACACATCCGGGACCGTCTTGCCGAAGACCACATGAAACGCCGCCAGATCGTCGATCGGGCTGCCCGGCAAGCCGCACGCCTGCGCAAACGCATCCGAGGAGTAGAGCGCATGCCGCGCGGGATAGAGCGCATGATAGAGCGCGCGCTCGCCATTGGTCACGGTGCGCGGCACCGCGTGATGCAGGGTCTGGCCGACAGTGTAGTCTTCGAAGAAGCGGCCCGGATTGGTCTTTGCCATCATTGTTGTCCCAGTTTCATGTCAGGGGAATAGTCGGCCGGAACATCCTTGGTCACAGCCTGCGCACAGCGCATGATGCCGTTCGCCGCGTCATAGGCATAGGCGGGGGAGCCATAAAGCTCCCACCCCTTGGCCAGCGCATCGGAAACCTTGTGGCAGAAGGCGGAGGTATCCTCCTCGGTCAGGAGGCGATAGAGCTTGGCCATGATCGCGCGTCCTTATGCCGGGAAGGGCCAGGGGCCGACCAGCCCGTGAATATACCCAATAACCGCCATCAGCACGACCGAGGCGACCAGGAACATCGCATCCTTGCCCAGCGTGCCGGGTTCGCCCGGGCTCCACTCGGGTTCAGCGGCGTTGATCGCGGCGACCTCGACAATGCCCCAGACGAATAGTCCGCCGAACAGGATAATCGACGCCAGATCTCCGTTCACCAACAGGTGCGCCGCCGCCCATGCGCGAAAACCAGCCAATTGCGGATGGCGCATCTTGTTGAGCAGCTTGCCCTTGGTTCCGGCCGGGCTCATCATCCAGATCGCAACCAGCACCAACAGGTTGTTGGCATGGGTCAGATAGGCGGGCGGCGCCCAGACATGCACATAGGGCGTCATCCTGAACCCGATCACCATCAGCACGACCGAGCCCAGCAACACCAGCGCCACCTTGCCCTTGCCGCGATCGCCCATTGCGGCGCGCTGCGCAGGCCGAACCCGCTTGAACAGATGCGCGGCCCACCAGAGTGCCACACCAAGGATCAGAAGAACGAAGCCCATGAGAGTTTATCCCGCTTGCAAAGCCAATATCGCCTCTGCTTTTGCCAGAGTTTCACGGGCGGTGGCAACGTGCAGGTTTTCCACGATCTTGCCATCCACCACGGCAACGCCCTGCCCGCTGGCCTCGACCTCGGCAAAGGCGGCGATCTGGCGCCGGGCAAGGTCGATCTCGGCCTCGGACGGGGCAAAGGCCGCGTTGGCAATATCCACCTGCGCCGGATGGATCAGCGTCTTGCCGTCAAACCCCATGTCGCGGCCCTGCGCGCATTCGGCCGCCAGCCCCTCGTCATCCTTGAACGCGTTATAGACGCCGTCGATGGCGATGAGCCCCTCGGCCTTGGCCGCCAGCAGGCACAGGCCCAGCGAGGTCATCATCGGCAGACGGTCGGCCCGAAAGCGGGTCTGCAACTCCTTTGCCAGGTCGTTGGTGCCCATCACGAACCCGGTCAGCAGTGGATGCGCGGCGATCTGCGCGGCGTTCAGCATGCCACGCGGGGTTTCCATCATCGCCCAGATCGGCAGGTCGCCGGTGATCGCGGCCAGCGCATCCACATCCGCCGCGCTGCCCACCTTGGGCAACAGCACCACGTCGGTATCCATCTCGCGCACCGCCTCGGCGTCGGCCCGGCCCCAGGGCGTGTCCAGCCCGTTGATCCGCACGATCTTGACCCGCGCGCCATAACCGCCCTGCGCCAGTGCCGCCTTCAACGTCTCGCGGGCGTTGTCCTTTTCATCGGCGGCGACCGCATCCTCAAGGTCAAAGATGATCGCATCCACCGGCAGGCTGCGCGCCTTGTCCAACGCCCGCTCCTTGGAGCCGGGGATATAGAGGACGGAACGATAGGGGCGCTGGCGCGGATCCATGTCAGATCTCCCAAGAGAAATATTGTTGCGCGGAGAGGTGCATTTTTTGCCGGAATGTTCAAGGCAAAAAACGCCGCAATGCAGCATCAACCTTGCGCAACGGGCTGGCGCGCGCCGGATTAACCGGTTTTCAGCACCTTTTCGGCAGGGTTTTCGTATCGGAACAGGGCATGCGGGTCCTTGGGGCAGGCCACCGGGCAAGACGGGCCGAGACATGTTCTGCCATGACCACCGGCAACGGGCGGTGCGGCTGACCGGGAATACCGGCAGGCCTGGGCGCATCGCGGCTGCCCCGGAAAAGGGGACGACCCATGAAGACGATGATGATCAAGATGACGATGGGCCTGGGCCTGATGGCGCTGGCCGCCGGCCAGCTTCAGGCGCAGGGCAACAACTGCGCGCCGCGCCAGATGGTGCTGGATCAACTGGCGCAGAAATATGGCGAAGCGCGGCGCGGTATCGGACTGGTTCAGCAGGGCTCAGTGATGGAGGTCTTTGCTTCGGACGAGACCGGAACCTGGACCATCACGGTGACCCTGCCCAATGGCATGACCTGCATGGTGGCCAGCGGCCAGTCTTATGAGGCGCTGGCCGAGGCACTGCCGACCAGCGGCAACGACGCCTGAAACGGGTTGCGCGCCGGTCCGATGTGCCCCCGTCCCTCGTGGGGGCCTTGCGGATCGGATCGGCGCGCCACTTTGACCCGGCTCAGTTGAACGCATCCCAAATCAGCTTGATCCCGGTGAGTGTCAGCATGACATGGGCCAGCGCAAAAAAGGCCCGTTCCGGCACCAGGTGATGGGCCTTGACGCCCAGCCACGCCCCGAGCAGGGCAAAGGGTGCCAGCAAGAGACCCGCTCGCGCGGTGTCGAGCGTGAACATTCCCAGCCACGCATAGGGAATGAACTTTGCGATGTTGAGCGCCCAGAAGGTCAACACCGTGGTGGCCTGAAACTCGGTCTTTCCCAGCCTTTGAGACAGCAGATAGACTGCCGCCGGCGGCCCGCCCGCATGGCTGACAAAGCTGGTGAACCCGGCCACCGTCCCCGCCAGCAACCCAGCCATCGGAGGCAGGCGCGAGGCGAATTCGCGCACCCAACCGCGCCCGCGCGCCATCTGCCAAGCCACAAACGCCAGAGAAATTCCCCCGATCAGCAGGCGCAACAGATCAGCATCGGTCGCGCGATAGAGCAGCGCTCCCAGCGCCACACCGGGCAACCCACCCAGGATCAGCAACCGGGCATCCGGCCAACTCCATCTGCGCCAATAGGGCTTCAACGTCGCCAGGTCGATCAGCATCAACAAGGGTAGCATCAGCGCCAGCGCCTGCCCGGGATCGAGATAGACCGCCAGAATCGAGGCAGAGGCAAAGGCCACACCCGAGCCGAAGCCGCCCTTGGAAATACCCGCAAAGATCACCGCTGGAATGGTCACCGCGAAAAAGCCGATATCCGGTTCCAGCACGCGCCAATTCCCCCTAACCTGCTACATCACAACACTTTTAGCGCAATCACCCGCTTTCGGACAGGGGGAATGCGCCGTGATGCCGCGTCGCAGAACACTTGCGCGACGCCGCTTTACGCACTAGCACAGCGACGATTTTCAACCGGACCGGAGATACTCCAAATGGCCAGACCCAAGATCGCGCTCATCGGCGCAGGTCAGATCGGCGGCACGCTCGCCCACCTCGTCGCGCTGAAGGAACTGGGCGATGTTGTCCTGTTCGACATCGCCGAAGGCACGCCCGAGGGCAAGGCGCTCGACATCGCGGAATCCGGCCCCTCGGAAGGGTTCGACGCCAAGCTCAAGGGCACCCAGTCCTATGCCGATATCGCGGGCGCCGATGTCTGCATCGTCACCGCCGGTGTGCCGCGCAAGCCGGGCATGAGCCGCGACGACCTGCTGGGCATCAACCTCAAGGTCATGAAATCGGTCGGCGAAGGCATCCGCGATAACGCGCCTGACGCCTTCGTCATCTGCATCACCAACCCGCTCGACGCGATGGTCTGGGCGCTGCAACAGTTCTCGGGCCTGCCCGCGAACAAGGTCTGCGGCATGGCAGGCGTGCTCGACTCGGCCCGTTTCCGCCACTTCCTGGCCGAAGAATTCAACGTGTCGATGAAGGACGTCACCGCATTCGTGCTGGGCGGCCATGGCGACACCATGGTGCCGTCGGTCCGCTACTCGACCGTTGCCGGCATTCCGCTGCCGGACCTGGTCAAGATGGGCTGGACCAGCCAGGAGAAGCTGGACGCCATCGTGCAGCGTACCCGTGACGGCGGCGCCGAAATCGTTGGCCTGCTGAAAACCGGTTCGGCCTATTACGCGCCCGCCACCAGCGCCATCGAAATGGCCGAAGCCTATCTGAAGGACCAGAAACGCGTTCTGCCCTGCGCCGCGCATTGCAACGGCGAACTGGGCGTCAAGGGCATGTATGTAGGTGTGCCCACCGTGATCGGCGCCGGCGGGATCGAGCGCATCATCGACGTGACGCTGACGAAGGAAGAACAGGAGATGTTCGACAACTCGGTCAACGCGGTCAAAGGCCTGGTCGAAGCCTGCAAGGGCATCGATAACTCTCTGGCCTGATCCCCGGCGATGCAAGCTTCAAGGCCGGTCCCCATTGGGGCCGGCCTTTTTCATGCCTGTTTCCGATCGGCTTCTGCAAAATGCAGGCGATAGAGCCGTCGCCACCTGATCCGGTGTCGGTCGAAATCCGGGATGTCGAACTCCAGCCCCTCGTCAAAGCTGGCTCGTGATAGGTCGGCGGGTTGCCCCAGCGCGCGAAGGGCGGCGCCCGGATCGATCCGCGAGCGTCGCAACAAGCCGATCGCCTCCAACCGCTCCAGATCGCTCAGAGGCAGGGCCTTGAGTTGCTGATGAAGCTGCAACAGGGCAAACATGTCCCCCCTGTTCTCGTCGACATAGGCAATCTGCGCCTGTCGAGCGGGTGCAAGCCCTGCATGAGCGGCCGCCCCTCCGCCCCGGTCTGTCCAACCGCGCAAAAGCTTCATGATCCAATGGAACCCTGTCAGCCCGTCGAAATGCAGAATTCGCGCATTGACGGCAGGCCAGAGCAGTAACCTGTCGTGGCCCGCCGGCGCGCGAGGCGAGTGAATGCCCGGCCACAGCTTGCGACCGGTCCGAACCGCCGATTTCCCCTGCGAATGCGCGACAATTCCCCGATGCAGAAAGGGCTGGATCGCCGGATCGAGCATATCGGCCTGCTCCGGCCAGCCCCGGAGCAACGGTGCGCGCATGTAGCCGTCGAACAAGTTCTCCTGGGGTTCTGCTGCATCGAAGACTCGTTCGAGATTGGGCAGGTGCAGGAAATCCACCGTTTCGGGCAGCCCGCCCAGGATCCGGACCAAAGGCAGATCGGTTTCCAGAAACTCGTCCGCATCCAGATGCAGCAGCCAATCGGCCTCTGCCCGCAAATAGGACCGGCTTGCGTTGCGGATCTGACGCTTTTCATTGGTCGCCGGGCGCGGGCCGCCAAGTTCGTCCTGCCAATAGCTGTGGTCGCACAGTGTGACCCGGCACCCCGAAATGCCCGCCAATGCCGATTGCAGCGCCGGATCCGGCGCATCGAGGTAAAGCTCGACATATTTTGCGCCGAGCGAAAGGTGATGCGCGACAAAGGCAAGAACCAGCACCGCCGGTTCGCGGCAGGTGGTCACCACCGCCCAACTGGCTTGCCCGTCTCCACCCTCTCGAAAATACATTCCTGCTCTCGCTACGCTCTCTGACGGCGCGGGACCCACGCTATCGGCCACCCTGGTCCAGATCAACCACCAGCCCGCCGAGCCGTTAGCGCAAAAGCCGCAAAACCCCGCTACAAAGCCGTTTTTCCCTGCAGTCGCAAACAGCGAATCACAAACGTTCGCAAGGTTTCGCATATGTGATCACAGCCAGAAACCGTGTGATCACAAACGTGCAAAATCTTCACGATATTTCCCGTCCGCGTCAAATAACCCTTTAAAAATGGCCGCTAGACCACCCTATATCGGGTCAATCGCAGTCAGACGGGACAGATGCAATGAACATCCATGAATATCAGGCAAAGGCCCTTCTGCGCAGCTATGGCGCGCCGGTTTCGGACGGCCGCGTGGTGCTGCGTGCAGAAGACGCCAAGACCGCCGCAGGCGAACTCGATGGCCCGCTATGGGTCGTCAAGGCGCAGATTCACGCGGGCGGCCGTGGCAAGGGCAAGTTCAAAGAGGCCGATGCCGGTGAAAAGGGCGGTGTCCGTCTGACCAAATCGGTCGAAGAGGCCGCCGAGGAAGCCAAGAAGATGCTGGGCCGCACCCTGGTCACCCACCAGACCGGCCCGGCAGGCAAGCAGGTCAACCGCATCTATATCGAGGCCGGATCGGGCATCGAACGGGAACTGTACCTGGCCCTTCTGGTCGACCGTCAGACCAGCCGCATCTCGTTTGTCTGCTCCACCGAGGGCGGCATGGACATCGAAGAGGTCGCCGCCAGCACGCCCGAGAAGATCCTGTCCTTCAGCGTCGACCCGGTGACCGGCTACCAGCCCTATCATGGCCGCCGCATCGCGTTTTCGCTCGGCCTTTCCGGCCCGCAGGTGAAACAATGCGTCTCGCTGATGGGTCTCCTCTACAAGGCCTTCGTCGAGAAGGACATGGAGATGCTGGAAATCAACCCGCTGATCGTGGCCGAGGGTGGCAGCCTCAAGGTGCTGGACGCCAAAGTCGGCTTTGACGGCAACGCGATCTACCGCCACTCGGACATCGCCGAACTGCGCGACACCACCGAGGAGGATCCCAAGGAACTGGAAGCCTCCAAGTACGACCTGAACTACATCGCACTGGATGGCGAGATCGGTTGCATGGTCAACGGCGCCGGTCTGGCGATGGCAACCATGGACATCATCAAGCTCTACGGTGCCGAGCCCGCCAACTTCCTCGACGTCGGCGGCGGCGCCACCAAGGAGAAGGTGACCGAAGCGTTCAAGATCATCACTTCGGACCCCAACGTCAAAGGCATCCTCGTGAACATCTTCGGCGGTATCATGCGCTGTGACGTGATCGCCGAGGGCGTGGTCGCCGCGGTCAAGGAAGTGGGCCTTCAGGTTCCGCTGGTCGTCCGTCTCGAAGGCACCAATGTCGAGAAAGGCAAGGAGATCATCAACACCTCCGGCCTGAACGTCATCGCCGCCGACAACCTGTCGGATGGTGCCGAGAAGATCGTGAAAGCGGTCAAGGGCTGAACGTAGGGTGGGCGGCCCGCCCACCATCCCTCAATGAATGGTGGGCAAGTCTGCCCACCCTACGACAGATTTCAAAGGAGAACGCCAAGATGGCAGTCCTCATCGACGAAAATACCAAGGTCATCTGCCAGGGCTTCACCGGCTCGCAGGGCACCTTTCATTCGGAACAGGCCATCGCGTATGGCACCAAGATGGTCGGCGGGGTCACCCCCGGCAAGGGTGGCCAGACCCACCTGAACCTGCCCGTCTTCAACTCGGTGCACGAGGCCAAGGCCGTGACCGAGGCCAATGCAACCGTGATCTATGTGCCGCCCCCCTTTGCCGCCGACTCGATCCTCGAGGCAATCGACGCCCAGATGGAGGTGATCGTCTGCATCACCGAAGGCATCCCGGTACTCGACATGATGAAGGTCAAGCGCGCCCTCGAAGGCTCGTCCTCGCGCCTCATCGGCCCCAACTGCCCCGGTGTCATCACGCCCGATGCCTGCAAGATCGGCATCATGCCCGGCCATATCCACAAGCGCGGCAGCGTCGGCGTGGTGTCCCGTTCGGGCACCCTGACCTATGAGGCGGTGAAACAGACCTCGGATATCGGTCTGGGCCAGTCCACCGCCGTGGGCATCGGCGGCGACCCGATCAAGGGGACCGAACATATCGACGTGCTGGAATGGTTCCTGGCCGACGATGAAACCGAAAGCATCATCATGATCGGCGAGATCGGCGGCAGCGCCGAGGAAGAGGCCGCCCAGTTCCTGAAAGACGAGGCCAAGAAGGGCCGCAAGAAGCCGGTCGCCGGTTTCATCGCGGGCCGCACCGCGCCTCCGGGCCGCCGCATGGGCCACGCGGGCGCCATCGTCGCCGGCGGCAAGGGCGGCGCCGAGGACAAGATCGAAGCCATGCGCTCGGCCGGGATCGTCGTAGCCGACAGCCCGGCAACCCTGGGCGAGGCCGTTCTGGCGGCCATCGGCAAGTAACCGGCCTGCCCCGCGTCAATGCGGGGCGGCGCGCAAATCGGGAGGACACATGACGTTCGGCAAGGCCATAGGAACGTGTTTCTCGAAATACTTCACCTTCTCCGGGCGGGCCTCTCGCCCGGAGTACTGGTATTTTTTCCTGTTCATGGTGCTGGGCAACGTGGTGG
This sequence comes from Ruegeria alba, assembly GCF_022321465.1. Classification (NCBI taxonomy): domain Bacteria; kingdom Pseudomonadati; phylum Pseudomonadota; class Alphaproteobacteria; order Rhodobacterales; family Roseobacteraceae; genus Ruegeria; species Ruegeria alba. Next base: position 238,107 of record NZ_JAKOEM010000002.1, read on the forward strand.
CAACCCTGCTCGACGCGGCGCTGTTCGATTCCGTGACCACCACGGTCGAAACCTCGGACACCGGCGCCAGCGCCAGTATCGAGAATACCGGCCCCCTCGCCGCGCTGTTCTCACTCGCCGTGTTCCTGCCGCATCTGGCGGTGGCCTTTCGCCGGATGCACGACACCGGCCGCAACGGGCTTTTTGCGCTGTTTCCCATCTTGCTGATGATCGGCGCCGGATTGATCCTGGTCTTCGGCATCGGCATCGCCTCCAGCTTTGCCGCTGGCGGCTCGCTCGACCTTCTCTTCACCCGCGCCACGCTGCTGTTGCTGATCCCGACTGTTGCCGTCCTGATCGTCTCGCCGCTTCTGGTTCTGTGGTGGCTGACCCGGCCCAGCCAGCCGGGCACCAATCAATACGGTCCCCATCCCAACCAGGCGGTGTCGCCATGAGTGCCCACGTCTCGCATCCGGCCCGCTTTCACCAGCGCCTCGCGGCTGGCCTTGCCGCGCTGTTCCTGTGTCTTGGCACGCCGTTGCTGGCCGAGATGTTCGGTCCGGTTTCAGGCCAGGTTCATGGTGTGGGACCAAAGGTGCTGGTTATCGTCCTGCATGGAGATTCCGGGCCGGACTACATCACGTCCTTTGCCACGGAACTGGCCGCGCGAAACCCGCAGGCAACCGTCATCCAGATGGCGCGGCCCGGCTATTCCGTCGCCGGGCGCCGCAGCAAGGGATCGAATAACGGCAGTCGTGACCATTACACCAAGCAGAACAACAATCTGCTGGCACAGGGTATCTCGGCGGCTGGCCAGGCATATCCGCATCAAAAGCTGGTGGTGGTGGCCCATTCCGGCGGAGCGGCACAGACCGCCACCCTGCTGGGAACGGTACCCGGCCTGATCGACACGGCAATCATGGTGTCCGGCCCGTTCGACATTCCGCGCTGGCGGGCTGCGCGCGGCACGCCCTGGCCCAAAAGCCAGTCGCCGATCCGCTATCTTGACCAGATACCACGGCAAACCCGGATCATCGCGGTGACCGGCCAGAACGATTCCAATACGCAGCCCGGCCTTGCCCGGGACTATGTGGCCAAGGCCCAGGCACGGGGCCTGAACGCCACATTCACCACAATACCGAATGCAGGCCACAGTTTCAGATCGCTCAAAGAACCCGTTCTGGCCATCGCAACGCGCGAAATCCAGAGCTAGGAAAGTCAGGTGACCCAATGACCGAACAATCGCCCAACTCCCAGTTTCATGCCTCGAGCTTCATGCAGGGGCACAATGCGGAATACCTCGAACAGCTCTATGCCCGATACGCCAGCGATCCCGCGTCGGTCGATGCCGCCTGGGCCGAATTTTTCCGCGCCATGGGCGATGCGGATACCGATGTAAAGAAAGAGGCCGACGGCCCCAGCTGGGCGCGCGCCGACTGGCCGCCGATGCCCGCCGACGACCTGACCGGCGCGCTGACCGGACAATGGGCCGAGATCGACGCCAAGGCCGCTGGTGGCAAGATCAAGGAACAGGCCGCCAAGGCCGGCGTTCCGGTCAGTGATGACCAGATCAAGCGTGCGGTGCTGGATTCGATCCGCGCCCTGATGATCATCCGCGCCTATCGTATCCGGGGCCATCTGGTGGCCGATCTGGACCCGCTTGGCATGCGCGCGGGCACCCCGCATCCCGAGCTGGATCCCAAGACCTATGGTTTTGCCGATTCCGACATGGACCGGCCGATCTTCATCGACAACGTGCTGGGGCTGACCCATGCCTCGATGCGGCAGATCATCGACATCGTCAAACGCACCTATTGCGGCACCTTTGCGCTGCAATACATGCACATCTCGAACCCTGAAGAGGCCGCTTGGCTGAAAGAACGGATCGAAGGCTATGGCAAGGAGATCTCGTTCACCCGCGAAGGGCGCAAGGCCATCCTGAACAAGATGGTCGAGGCCGAGGGTTTCGAAAAGTTCCTGCATGTCAAATACATGGGAACCAAGCGCTTTGGCCTTGATGGCGGCGAGGCGCTGATCCCCGCGATGGAACAGATCATCAAGCGTGGTGGCGCGCTGGGGGTCCGCGAGATCGTCATCGGCATGCCGCACCGCGGCCGCCTGAACATCCTCGCCAACGTGATGGGCAAGCCCTATCGCGCCATCTTCAACGAATTCCAGGGCGGCAGCTTCAAGCCCGAGGATGTCGATGGCTCGGGCGACGTGAAATACCACCTCGGCGCCTCCTCGGACCGCGAGTTCGACGGCAACCGGGTGCATCTCAGCCTCACCGCCAACCCCTCGCACCTCGAGGCCGTGAACCCCGTGGTTCTGGGCAAGGCTCGCGCCAAGCAGGACCAGTTCGGCGACAAGGACCGCACTTCGGTCATGCCGGTGCTGCTGCATGGCGACGCTGCCTTTGCCGGTCAGGGCGTGGTGGCCGAATGCTTCCAGCTTTCGGGCATCCGCGGCCATCGCACCGGCGGCACCATGCATATCGTGGTCAACAACCAGATCGGCTTTACCACCGCGCCGCATTTCAGCCGCTCCAGCCCCTATCCGACCGATATCGCCCTGATGGTCGAGGCGCCGATCTTCCATGTCAACGGCGACGACCCAGAGGCGGTGGTTCACGCCGCCAAGGTGGCCACCGAGTTCCGGCAAAAGTTCCGCAAGGATGTGGTGATCGACATCTTCTGCTATCGCCGGTTTGGCCATAACGAGGGCGACGAGCCCATGTTCACCAACCCGATCATGTACAAGCGGATCAAGACCCACAAGACCACGCTCAGCCTCTATACCGAGCGTCTGGTCAAGGACGGGTTGATCCCCGAAGGCGAGATCGAGGACATGAAGGCCGCCTTCCAGGCGCATCTGAACGAAGAGTTCGAGGCCGGCAAGGATTACAAGCCCAACAAGGCCGACTGGCTGGATGGCCGCTGGTCGCATCTGGACAAGAACAAAGAGGAATATGTGCGCGGAGAGACCGCGATCACGCCCGAAACGCTGGCCGAGGTCGGCAACGCCCTGACCCGCGCGCCCGAGGGGTTCGCGCTGCACCGCACGGTCGAACGCCTGCTTGAAACCAAGAAGGCGATGTTCGATACCGGTACGGGCATCGACTGGGCCACCGGCGAGGCGCTGGCCTATGGCTCGCTATTGACCGAGGGCTATCCGGTCCGGTTGGCCGGTCAGGACGCCACCCGCGGCACCTTCAGCCAGCGCCATTCCGGCCTGGTCAGCCAGGACAGCGAAGAGCGATACTATCCGCTCAACAACATCCGCAACGGTCAAGCGCAGTACGAAGTTATCGACTCGATGCTTAGCGAATACGCGGTGCTGGGCTTTGAATACGGCTATTCTCTGGCCGAACCAAACGCGCTGACCCTTTGGGAGGCGCAATTTGGCGACTTCGCAAACGGTGCCCAGATCATGTTCGACCAGTTCATCAGCTCGGGCGAAAGCAAATGGCTGCGGATGTCGGGCCTTGTCTGCCTGCTGCCGCACGGGTTCGAGGGCCAGGGTCCCGAACACAGCTCTGCCCGTCTGGAACGGTTCCTGCAAATGTGCGGTCAGGACAACTGGATCGTGGCCAACTGCACCACGCCGGCCAACTATTTCCACATCCTGCGCCGTCAACTGCACCGCACCTTCCGCAAGCCGCTGATCCTGGTCACTCCGAAATCGCTGCTGCGCCACAAACTGGCAGTGTCGAAGGCCGAGGAATTCACCACCGGCTCGTCCTTCCACCGGGTTCTGTGGGATGATGCGCAATATGGCAACTCGGAGACCAAGCTGGTCGCCGACGACAAGATCAAGCGGGTCGTGCTGTGCTCGGGCAAGGTCTATTTCGACCTGCTCGAGGAACGCGACGCGCGCGGCATCGACGATGTCTATCTGCTCAGGATCGAGCAGTATTACCCCTTCCCCGCCCATTCGCTCATCAACGAGTTGGAGCGGTTCAAGGGGGCCGAGATGGTCTGGTGCCAGGAAGAACCCAAGAACCAGGGCGCGTGGAGCTTCATCGAGCCCAATATCGAATGGGTGCTGACCCGCATCGGCGCCAAACACACCCGCCCGACCTATGTGGGCCGCGCCACCTCGGCCTCTCCCGCGACCGGTCTGGCCAGTCAACACAAAGCCCAACAAGAGGCGCTCGTGAACGAAGCGCTGAGCATCGAAGGAAAATAAGCGATGACGATCGAAGTTCGTGTCCCCACGCTTGGCGAATCCGTGACCGAGGCCACAGTGGCCACCTGGTTCAAGAAACCCGGCGACGCCGTCGCAGTGGACGAGATGCTCTGTGAGCTGGAAACCGACAAGGTAACCGTCGAGGTCCCCGCCCCCGCCGCAGGCGTGATGGGTGAAATTGTGGCCAAGGAAGGCGAAACCGTTGGCGTGAACGCGCTGCTGGCAACCATTGCCGCCGGCGAAGGTGCGGCCCCTGCCGCAGGCGAAAAACCCGCGAAAGCGGCGGCAGAGCCTGCCGCCGAGGCGGGCGGTTCGGTTGACGTGATGGTGCCCACCTTGGGTGAATCGGTGACCGAAGCCACTGTCTCGACCTGGTTCAAGAAGGTGGGCGACACCGTCGCGCAAGACGAGATGCTGTGCGAGCTGGAAACCGACAAGGTCTCGGTCGAGGTGCCCGCGCCTGCATCCGGCGTGCTGGCCGAAATCATCGCGGCCGAAGGCGCGACGGTGAACGCATCGGCCAAACTCGCGGTGATCTCGGGCAGCGCCTCGGGCGTCTCTCCCGCACCCGCCGCCCCGTCCACCACTGTCGCTGCCGCAGCTTCCACCGGCAAGGACATTGCCAACGCGCCCTCGGCCGAAAAGGCGATGGCCGAGGCCGGGATCAACCCGGCACAGGTCACCGGAACCGGACGCGATGGCCGCATCATGAAAGAGGATGTCGCCGCAGCCGTTGCCGCCGCAGCCGCCGCACCGGCCGCCGCACCTGCCGCGGCTTCGGCCCCCGCCGCGGCCCCCCGCGCGCCTGCCCTGGCAGAGGATGCCGCGCGCGAGGAGCGCGTTCGCATGACGCGCCTGCGCCAGACCATCGCCAAGCGCCTGAAGGACGCCCAGAACACCGCCGCGATCCTGACCACCTATAACGAGGTGGACATGACCGAGGTTATGGCGATCCGCAACCAATACAAGGACGCGTTCGAGAAGAAGCACGGCGTGCGCATGGGCTTCATGTCGTTCTTCACCAAGGCCTGCTGCCACGCGCTGAAAGAGGTGCCCGAGGTCAACGCCGAGATCGACGGCCAGGACATCGTCTACAAGAACTACGTGCATATGGGCGTCGCCGCCGGTACGCCGCAGGGCCTGGTGGTGCCGGTCATCCGCGACGCCGACCAGATGTCCTTTGCCGAAATCGAAAAGGCCATCGCCGAAAAGGGCAAGCGCGCCCGCGACGGCAAACTGTCCATGGCCGAGATGCAGGGCGGCACCTTCACCATCTCGAACGGTGGCGTCTACGGCTCGCTGATGTCCTCGCCGATCCTGAACCCCCCGCAGTCGGGCATCCTCGGCATGCACAAGATCCAGGACCGCCCCATGGTCATCAACGGCGAGATCAAGATCCGCCCGATGATGTACCTGGCGCTCAGCTACGATCACCGCATCGTCGACGGCAAGGGCGCCGTGACCTTCCTGGTGCGCGTGAAAGAGGCGCTCGAAGATCCCCGCCGCCTGCTGATGGATCTGTGATCCAAGACAACCGGTCTCGCACCATGTCCGGTGCGAGGCCGAAACCATCTCAGGCCGGACAGACAAGAAAGCCGAGTAAGACGGATCAGATGATTGACGGAATGCTATCCAGATTCGCCGCGCTCCGGGTCACGCATCGGCGACCCGCTGCCTTACATGCCGGATTAAAAGGACACTGACCCATGGCAACCCACGCCCTCTGGCAGGCCGATGTGGCCGATTTCGACGCCTGGCTCAAGGTGTTCCGCGAGGATCGCGCGATGCGCAAGGCCGCGGGCATCCGCGATTTGCATATCTGGCGCGACCCTGATCGCGCCGATCATGCGGTGGCTTTGTTCGAGATCACCGACCTCGCCTCGGCCAAGGCCTTCTTCGACAGCGAAGAACTGGCCATGCACCACGAACGCGGCGGCATTGCCCATATCACGGTGAAGCTGCTGACGCCGGTCTGATCCGGCACCGGCACGACATTTCAGGCACCGGGCCGCACTACCCCACCCGGCGCACACGAAGGAGAGTTAAAATGGCTAACTATGACGTCATCGTAATCGGCGCCGGTCCCGGCGGCTATGTCTGCGCCATCCGCTGCGCCCAGCTGGGACTGAAGACCGCCGTGGTCGAAGGCCGCGAAACCCTGGGCGGCACCTGCCTGAACGTGGGCTGCATCCCCTCCAAGGCGCTGCTGCATGCCTCGCACAGCCTGCACGAGGCGCAGCACAACTTTGCCAAGATGGGGCTCAAGGGCAAGGCGCCCTCGGTCGACTGGAAACAGATGCTCGCCTACAAGGACGAGGTGATCGAGGGCAACACCAAGGGCATCGAATTCCTGTTCAAGAAGAACAAGATCGACTGGATCAAGGGCTGGGCCACCATCCCTGCCGCGGGCAAGGTGCAGGTGGGCGACGACACCCACGAGGCCAAGAACATCATCATCGCCTCGGGGTCCGAGCCCGCCTCGCTGCCCGGTGTCGAGGTGGACGAGAAAACCGTCGTGACCTCCACCGGCGCGCTGGAACTGGGCAAGATCCCGAAATCCATGGTGGTGATCGGCGCCGGTGTCATCGGGCTGGAACTGGGCTCGGTCTATGCGCGCCTGGGTGCCGAGGTGACCGTGGTCGAATTCCTCGACGTGATCACCCCCGGCATGGATGGCGAGGTGCAAAAGACCTTCCAGCGCATCCTGAAAAAGCAGGGCCTGAACTTCGTCATGGGCGCCGCAGTGCAAAAGACCGAAGTGGCCAGGGGCAAGGCCAAGGTCACCTACAAGCTGATGAAAAAGGACACCGAGCACGAGATCGAGGCCGATACCGTGCTAGTCGCCACTGGGCGCAAACCCTATACCGCCGGTCTGGGCCTCGACAAGCTGGGGATCGAGATGACCCAGCGCGGCCAGATCAAGGTCGGCAAGGACTGGCAGACCAACGTGCCCGGCATCTACGCCATCGGTGACGTGATCGAAGGCCCGATGCTCGCTCACAAGGCCGAGGACGAAGGCATGGCCGCCGCCGAGCAGGTCGCTGGCAAGCATGGCCATGTCAACTACGGCGTCATCCCCGGCGTGATCTACACCACGCCCGAGGTCGCCAATGTGGGCGAAACCGAACAAAGCCTCAAGGAGGCGGGCCGCGCCTACAAGGTCGGCAAGTTCATGTTCATGGGCAATGGCCGCGCCAAGGCCAACTTCGCGGGCGACGGTTTCGTCAAGATCCTCGCCGACAAGGAGACCGACCGCATCCTTGGCGCCCACATCATCGGCCCGGCGGCGGGCGAGCTGATCCACGAGGTCTGCGTCGCGATGGAATTCGGCGCCTCGGCCGAGGATCTGGCGCTGACATGCCACGCGCACCCGACCTATTCCGAGGCGGTGCGCGAGGCTGCGCTGGCCTGCGGCGACGGCCCAATCCACTCGTAACCCTAAAACGCTTCGGGGCGGCAGCACCGCCGCCCCGTCATACGCGCCCTCAAGGCTTCATTTCGCTCGAAATACTCCGGGGGAGTCGCCGTCAGGCGACGGGGGCAGCGCCCCCTGTCATGCCTCAACTCTGAGCGTTCTCATATCCTGCTTCACGCATCAACCGGTCCGAGGCGCCCTCGATCTCGGTCTCCAGCCGTCGCATGAAGGCGTCGCGCGGCACCCCCGGCGGAATCGGCTCGAGGAACTCCACGATCGCGCGCCCCGGCTTGCGCAGAAGCCCGTCACGCGGCCAGAACAACCCCACATTGGTCGCCACCGGGATGCAGCTGTATTGCAACCCCTCGTAAAGGACGGCACTGCCTACCTTGTAGGGTTTGGATACGCCCGGCGCGACCCGGGTCCCCTGCGGATAGATTACCAGCTGACCGGGTTCGGCGAATTCCTTGGCCACGTCCTTGACCATCTTGGCCACCGCTGCACCGCGCTTGCCCCTGTTCACCGGAATACAGCCCAGCCGCTTGGCATAGACCCCGATCACGGGCGTCCACAAAAGCTCGCGTTTCATGATGAACTTGCCATGCGGCACGGCGTGAAAGATCAGCAGGATGTCAAAGAAAGACTGATGCTTGGCGGCGATCAGCACCTCACCCGTCGGAACCGGCCCGCGTATCTCGCCCTGAATGCCGACCATCCAGCGCGCCATCCAGATCGTGCTGCGGGCATATAGCTTGCAGGCCCTGAGCGCGCCCTTCTTCGAGACCAGCGCATAAGGGGTGAAGAGCAGCCCCAGGATGGCCATCCAGATGTAAATGACGATGGTAAAGACGATGGAACGCACCCACTGGATCATCATGCAAGCTCCTTCAACCTGCGTCGGGCCGCGTTCCAGGTTGCGGCAAACGCAACCACAGCGCCCAGAACCGGGATCAACAAAGGCAGCAGCCAACCGGCACCACGAAAACCGAGCCCGGTCAGAAAGCCACCCTCGTCCGAGGCTTCGGGCAGCAACAACACTCCGCCCATGCCCAGCACCACCCCCACGGCGGACCCGATCAACGCCCGCAGGGTGAACCGGCGCACGAAGGCGCCCGCGATATAGCGGTCGCGCGCGCCAACAAGCCGCAAAACCTCGATAACCTGCGCATTGGCCGCCAGCGCGGCATTGGCCGCCAGCGTGATCATCGCCGCCGTGGCGCCACCGATCAGCAGGATCGACACCAGCGCCAGACGGCGCAGCGAATTGGCGGCATCCACCAGCGGCTCGCGCCAGCGCCGGTGATCATCCAATACAGCGCCCGGAACCTCGGCCACCAGTCGCAGTCGCAACCCCTGTGCGTCATAGGCGGGTTCGCCGCCAACGATCTCGATCAGTTGCGGCACCGGCAGGGTGTCCAACGGTACATCAGGCCCAAGCCAGGGCGCCAGCAGCGCCGCCTGTTCCTCGCGGCTCAGCGCGCGGGCCTCGGCCACACCAGGTGTCTGTTTCAGGATCGAGAGCGCCGCCTGCGTCTGTGCGGCGACCTGATCGGCGGGCGCGTTGATCCGCAGCGTTGCCGCCTGGGCCAGTTCCGAGGCCCAGCGATCCGCCAGCCGCCCCGAAGCCAGCGACAACGCCAGCGCAAACACCGCCAGAAAGGCCATGGCGCCGGAGACGAACAATGTCAGCTGCGCGGTAAAGCCCGAGGGCGGCACCACCCGGTCGGCCTGTTTGTCGGCCATCAGCAATGCACGGATCGTTCCCTTGCTCACAGATCCGCCCCCGCCAGTTGCAGCCGCTTATTCGAGATTCGCAGCACACGCGCCTGAACCTGGCTTTTAGCGGCGCGGATCAGGCTTAGGTCATGGGTGGCGATCAGCACTGTCTTGCCCATCCGGTTCAGCTCGACCAGCAGCTGCAACAGCCGTTGCGACATCTCCCAGTCGACGTTTCCGGTGGGTTCATCCGCTACCACCACATCGGGTGACATGATCACCGCACGGGCAAGTGCCGCGCGCTGGCGCTCACCCCCCGACAGTTCCGGTGGCAGGGCCTCGGCCCGTTTTGACAGCCCGACCCAAGCCATCAACTCACGCAAATTCTCCTGCTCGCCCTCCAGATCATGGCCTGAAACAGTGAGCGGCAATGCGATGTTCTCGGCCAGCGGCAGATGGTCGAGGAATCGGCAATCTTGATGCACCACACCGATGCGGCGGCGGAACAGCGCCATCTGATCCCGATCCAGCCGCCGCATATCCTCGCCAAAGGCGCGCACTTGGCCCGAGGTCGCCAGCAGCGCCCCGTAGCAGAGTTTCAGCAGCGTGGTCTTGCCAGAACCCGAGGGGCCGGTCAGGAAATGGAAAGACCCCGGCGACAGCTCAACCGAGATATCGTCCAGCAATTCACCGCCCCCATAGCTATAGCCCACATTCTCAAGCTCGATCACATCGGCCCCCTGACGTTTCCGGCTCTTCTTGCCCGATGGGGCACGCGGTTTCAATGCCCGCCTGCCTGGCTGCTGAGTCCGTTGGGCGACACTCGCGGGTCCTTGCCGCAAAACGCTCTTCCCGCGATTGGCGCAAGCGCCTATGATCAGCGGAAAAACGAAGATCAGGCAGAACGAAGAAACCGGGAGACAGCATGCGTCTGACATGTCCGAATTGCGACGCCCAATACGAGGTGCCAGACGAGGTTATCCCGCCCGAAGGCCGCGATGTACAATGCTCAAACTGCGGCCATACCTGGTTTCAGCCCCCCGCTGGTGAGGCACTCGACACGGATCAAGGCGATGCCGGGGACGGTTTCGCGTCCAATCCGACACCAGTCCCCGAAGAAGACACCAACGAAAGCCCGGACCAGCGCGACGATCAGGACGACTGGGACGAGGATGAGGATGATTTCGACAACGACCCCGAGCCGGCGGAGCCCGCGCTGGGCCGCGGCGTCGGCCCCGATGTCTCGGACATCTTGCGCGAAGAGGCCGCGCGCGAGGCTGAATTGCGCGCGCGCGAAACCGAAGCGCTGGAAAGCCAGCCCGATCTGGGTCTTGATGCCTATCCCGGCGACGAACCCGGCCGCCGCGCGCGCGAAGCCCAGGACCGTATGGCCAGGATGCGCGGCCAGGAACCAGTGGCACAAGAGGCCGATAGTACCTCGCGCCGGGGCCTATTGCCGGATATCGAGGAAATCAATTCAAGTCTGCGCAACTCGGACGGGTCAGCGGTTGCGCCTGCGACTGTACATGCCGGTCCTGCCCGAAAGCGCCGTCCCGGCGGTTTCATGCGCGGTTTCCTGATGATGCTGATCTTTGGTGCAGTGCTGTTCCTGCTTTACGCGAACGCCCCGCTGGTGGCGCGGACCCTGCCGCAGGCGGACCCGATGCTCAGCGCCTATGTGGCGCTAGTGGATCAGGCGCGGCTCTGGCTCGAGGCACAAGCCGGCGACCTGATGCCGCGATAAAGCACCCGAGAACCTTCCTCAGAACCGGTCGAGCAGGCGCTTGAGATAGTCGCGTTCGATCTTGGGCCGATCACTTTCTCCAGAGCGGCGTCGGATCTCGTCAAGCAGATCCCGCGCCCGGCGATAAACATCATCGCCCGGTACCAGCGACTCGTCGGTGTCGACACCCCCCTGAGAACCGGGAGTGCGCCCCAACGGGTCCTGGCTGCGGGCGCGCTGATCGCCTTCCTGGCTGCCTTGTCCCGGCTGGCTTTGCTGCGCCAGCGCCTCGCCCAGCGAACGCATGCCCTCGCGCATGGCTTCCATCGCCTCGGCCTGGCGGTCGATTGCCTCGGCCAGATCGTTCTCGCGCAGCGCCTCCTCAGCGCCCTCCATCGCGCGCCCGGCGCGATCCAATGCCTCGCGCGCGGCGTCGCCCTCGGGGGTACCCTGACCGGGCAGGTTCTGTTCCTGCCGTCCCAGTTCGTTGCGCAAAGCCTGCTGCCGGTCGGCCAACGAACCCTCGCCGGTCTCGCCGGGTTCACCCGGTTGCGCACCATCCTGTCCGGTGCCCGACTGGCGGCTGCCCTGGCCCTCGCCCTCGTGGCTTTGCCCCCGGCCCTGGCCCCCATTGCGGCCTTCGTTCTGCTGGCTCTCCCCCGCCTGCGCGCCCGGGTTGAACTGTTCCTGAAGATCACGAAAGGCCTGATCGCTCAGTCCTTGCTGGTTGCGCAGCGTCTCGGCCAACCCCTCCATCGCGCGCTGCCCTTCGGACTGGCCATTGTCGCCCTGTCCCTGGGTGACACGCATGTTCTCCATCATCTGCTGGAACTCTTCCAGCGCCTGCTGCGCCTCGGCCATGCGGCCCTGTTCCATCAGTTCCTGGATGCGGTCCATCATCTTTTGCAGGTCGTCCTGCGTCATTTGCAGGCGCTCGCCCTCTTGCGCCTGCCGCTCGCCATCCTGCTCGTTCTGCTGGTTCTGCGCCAGTTGCCGCAGATAATCCTGCGTCGCCTCGCGCAACTCCTGCATCAGTTCTGCGATTTCTTCGTCCGAGGCGCCGTTCTTCATCGCCTCGCTCAGTCGCTCCTGAGCCCGACGCATCCGCTCCAGCGCGTCCGACAGGGTGCCGTCCTCGAGCATGATCGCCAGATCCCAAAGCGCCTGGGCGATCTCCTCCTGCTGTGCGGGTTGCAGGCCAAATCGCTGCAACGCCTCCATCCTGCGCAGAATGACCCGCAGACGCAGATAGGCGGTTTGCGAGCGGAACACGTCGTCGGGGCGGTGCGAAATCGCGCGCAATATCTGGGACACACGCGGGGCGTTGTCGCGCGACCAGAGAAGGTCGCGGCGCTGTTCGATCACAGCCCCTGCCAACGGGTCAAAGAACCGCCGCGCCGGCAAGATCGTGCCAAAGGGCAACGTCTCGGCCTCCTGCCCCGCCGCATCGCTGGCGATCAAGGTAATCGTCACCGGCAAGTGTGCCCAAGGATGCTGTGAAAAATCCTCGATCAGGTTCTCGGTGAATTCGCGCCGGTCCCCGGTGATCGGCAGAGGCAGATCGGCGACCACCGGGTCGCGCGGTTCGGGGTCGATCCGAAGCCCATGCCGGCGGTCGACGGCCTCGATGTCCAGTGCAATGATCGCCCGTCCAACGGTGATGCCATAGTCGTCCATCGCGGCAAAAGGCAGGACCATCTGTCCACCCGCCCGGGTTTCGGCGCTGCCCGCAATCTCGACTTGCGGGGCATTGTCTGACAGCATCACCACCTGCCAGCCACGGCCACCGCGCCCTTCGATCTCAAGCGGACCGCTCCGGGTGACCTTGATTGTCTGTTCGGGATGTTCGGGACGCTCCACCGGTATGCCCGAGACATCCTCGGCCAGACGCAGCTGCCCTAGCTCGCCATAGAACCGCAGCGTGATACGGCTGCCCTGCGGCAGTTGCAGAACCTCGCCCGTCTGATCGTTCAGATAGAGCGTCGGCAGACCGGTATAGCGTGGAGGTTCGATCCAGCCTTCCCAGCTTGGCCCTGCCGCAGCCTGCGCCGCACCCGGCGCCAGATCGGCCACGCTCCCCACCCGCCAGACCGAGCCAAAGAGAAGCGCCGCGACGAAACAAAGCGCCGCCATGAAGCGCAGACCATAGGGATCGCGCTTGGTCAGTACCAGATCGGGCGCAACCGGTTCGGCGCTTGCGACCCGCGCCGCCATGCGGGCCTGATGCGCCCGCCAGAGCGCGGCCGACGACGGATCTTGCGCGCCGACCGCCTGTTCATCGAGGAGGGTCTGGATCGGTCGGCCCGGCAGCGCGGCGTCGAGCCGCGACAGCGCCTCGCCCCGGGACGGCCTGCGGAATCGCCGCAAGCCCATAACCAGCGTCGCACCCGCCATCAGGGCCAGCAGAGCTGCGAGCCCCCAGGCCCATTCCAGCGGCACATGCGCGTGCAGACCCAGCAGCAGAGGTGATGCCGTCAGCATCAGGACCGAAAGGAACGGCCAGAACGCCCGCCACAGCCGTTCGGCCCAAAGGCCCGCATGGGTCAGGCCCAGCGCAAAGCGAGGCAGCGGCAGGTTCGGCTGGCGGTTCGGGATCACATCGGGCCTCCTGTCGGCCCGCACGATGAGGTCACCGCGTCAGAGCCATGAGGGAATGGTATCGCGGTTTATGATTTCGTCAAAGCTCGGGCGTGGGCGAATAACCGCGAATTGATCCCCATGCACCAAAACCTCGGGGATCAGGGGGCGCGTATTGTACTCGCTTGACATCACCGCGCCATAGGCGCCGGCGCTGCGAAACGCCACCAGATCGCCGGCGGCCAGCGGCGGCATCATCCGCGCCTTGGCAAAGGTATCGCCGGTTTCGCAAACAGGTCCAACGATATCATAGGGCTGTGGCTCGACCCCTGGTTCGGGTTCGATCACCGGCACGATGTCGTGATGGGCGTCATACATGGCCGGGCGGATCAGGTCGTTCATCGCCGCATCAAGGATCAGGAAATCGCGCCCCTCGCCGGATTTGACATAGATGACTTTCGACACCATCAGCCCGGCATTGCCCGCGATCAGCCGTCCCGGCTCGATCTCGATCTCGCAACCCAGATGGCCCAGCGTTCGCTTGATCAACGCGCCGTATTCCATCGGCAGCGGCGGCGCCTCGTTCGAGCGGGTATAGGGAATGCCGAGCCCCCCGCCCAGGTCGAGCCTGCGGATATCGTGGCCCTCGGCGCGCAGCCGCTCGGTCAGTTCCGCCACCTTGCGATAGGCGGTTTCGAACGGCGCCAGATCGGTGAGTTGCGAGCCGATATGAACGTCGATCCCCACTACCTCCAGCCCCGGCAAAGCCGCGGCCTGGGCATAGACCGCGCTGGCGCGCGCGATCGGAATACCGAACTTGTTCTCGGACTTGCCGGTCGCGATCTTGGCATGCGTCTTGGCATCCACATCCGGGTTCACCCGGATGGTGATCGGCGCCACCTTGCCCAGTTCCAGAGCGATGGCGTTGATGACCTCCATCTCGGGTTCGGATTCCACATTGAACTGGCGGATGCCACCTTCGAGCGCGATCCGGATCTCCTCGGCCGTCTTGCCGACGCCGGAAAAGACGATTCGCTCACCTGGCACACCTGCCGCCCGTGCACGCAGATATTCGCCGACCGAGACCACATCCATCCCCGCCCCTGCCTGCGCAAGGGTGCGCAGGATGGCCTGGTTGCTGGCTGCCTTCATCGCATAGCAGATCAGGTGCTCGGTCCCCTCCAAAGCCTCGTCAAACAGCTGGAAATGCCGCAGCAGCGTCGCAGTGGAATAGACATAGAATGGCGAACCCACCGTGGCCGCGATCTCGGCCAGGGGAACATCCTCGGCGCAGAGCGCACCGTCACGATAAAGAAAATGATCCATGTCGCGCGCTTAGCCTGAAATCCGGTGGCGGATCAATTGCCGCCACGCAAAGCGGAGAAGATTTTTGCGAGGCTCCGCCTCGCGCTCCGGAGTTTTTTGAACCAGAAAGAAGCAGCAGCCCCAAGATCATTCACTTTGCCGAAAATACTCCGGGGGAGTCGCGGCTTGCCGCGGCGGGGGCAGCGCCCCCGGACACGACGGGCCGCTCAGAACCCGAGCCAGAGGTTGAACGGACCCTTGCCCAACCCGACACCGCCGCTCACATGGGTACCGCTGCCCGAGACGCCGACATTTGCGGCAACCGTCGGCTGCACCGGTTCGCCATCGGCACCGCAACCGGATACCAGCGCGGCCAGTGCAAGGGCGAGGGTCAGGCGGATCGGTGTCATGCCAGCATCTCTTTCCAGCGGGCGAGCTGCGCGCGCACCTGCGCGGGCGCGGTGCCGCCATAGCTCTGACGCGAGTTTACCGAATTTTCCACCCCAAGGACACCATAGACATCCTCGGTGATCGCGGCATGGGCCGATTGCATCTCGTCCAGGCTCAGATCCGGCAGGTCGCAGCCCTTGCCTTCGGCCAGCGCCACCAGCGCGCCGGTCACGTGGTGCGCATCGCGGAACGGCAGGCCCAGCACGCGCACCAACCAGTCGGCCAGATCGGTCGCGGTCGAGAAACCGGAGCCCGCAGCCGCGGCGAGGCTGTCGCGGTTCGCGGTCATGTCACGTACCATCCCCTCCATCGCCGCCAGCGCCAGCATCCAGTTGTCGGCGGCGTCAAAGACCTGTTCCTTGTCCTCCTGCATGTCCTTGGAATAGGCCAGCGGCAGCCCCTTCATCACCATCATCAGCGCGGTATTGGCGCCAAAGATGCGGCCCACCTTGGCCCGGATCAGCTCGGCCGCGTCGGGGTTCTTCTTCTGCGGCATGATCGACGAGCCCGTCGAGAACCGATCAGACAGGACCACGAACCGGAACTGGGCGCTGGACCAGATCACCAGTTCCTCGGCAAAGCGCGACAGGTGCATGGCGCAGATCGAGGCGACTGACAGAAACTCCAGCGCAAAGTCTCGGTCGCTGACCGCGTCCAGCGAATTGGCCGTGGGCCGGTCGAACCCGAGCGCCGCCGCCGTCATGTGCCGGTCGATCGGGAAAGAGGTGCCCGCCAGCGCCGCCGAGCCCAGGGGCGATTCGTTCATCCGCGCGCGGGCATCGCGCACCCGGCTCAGATCGCGGCCGAACATCTCGACATAGGCCATCATGTGATGACCCCAGGTCACCGGCTGCGCCGTCTGGAGATGGGTGAACCCCGGCATCACCCAATCGGCCCCCGCCTCGGCCTGACCGAGCAGCGCCCGGATCAGCGCCAACAGCCCCTGCTCGGCGGCGTCGAACTGGTCGCGCACCCACAGTTTGAAATCCGTCGCCACCTGGTCGTTGCGCGACCGCGCCGTGTGCAGCCGCCCCGCCGGCTCGCCGATGATCTCCTTCAGCCGCGCCTCGACATTCATGTGAATGTCCTCCAGCGCGGTGGAAAAGGTAAACTCTCCCGCCTCGATCTCTGACAAAACGGTGAGCAGCCCTTCCCGAATGGCCTCTGCATCACTATCCGTAATAACGCCCGTGGCCGCCAACATGGCCGCATGGGCCCGCGAACCCGCGATGTCCTGGGCCGCCAGTCGCTTGTCGAACCCGATCGAGGCATTGATCGCCTCCATGATCGCGTCCGGTCCGGCGGCAAAGCGGCCGCCCCACATCTGGTTCGAGGTCTTGTCGGTCATCTGAGAGAACCCTTCGGAGGGGATATGAAGAAACTGTTGCTCGCCCTCGTCTATACCGCCGCCGCGCTGGGCGCAAATCCATCGCTCGGCCTGGCCGCCGACCGCGCCGAGATCGAGGCGCTGCGCGACGGTGACATGAAGAAACTGATCGTGCTGCCCGAGGCGCGCGCTGTCTCGCAGGTACCGTTTCAACTGGCCGACGGCGCGGGAGAAGCCACATTGGGCGATTACAAGGGCAAGGTGGTTCTGCTGAATTTCTGGGCCACCTGGTGTGCCCCCTGCCGCAAGGAGATGCCACAGCTTTCGGCGCTCCAGTCCGAACTGGGCGGCGACAGGTTCGAGGTGCTGACCATCGCCACCGGCCGCAACTCGCCCGCCGGGATCGAGAAGTTCTTTGGCGAGATCGGCGTCGACAACCTGCCCCGGCATCAGGACCCGCGTCAGGCGCTGGCACGCGAGATGGCGGTGATCGGCCTGCCCATCACGGTGCTGATCGATGCCGACGGGATGGAAGTCGCCCGCCTGATCGGCGATGCCGACTGGAACTCGGACAGCGCCCGCGCGATCATCGCAGCGTTGATGCAATAGCGCGGCGCTGCGACGCCAAAGCGACCAGGCATATCCCGGATCATTCCCTCAGCGGGGCGCCTTTGGGCGCTCCTTTTTTGTCCGGACAAGGGAACGTTTGATTCGACCTCTTTGATCCTGCAGTATTTCAGGGCCCTGTTTTGGGGCGTTTTACAGCGATCATTCAAATCAGAGGGTTTTCATGAAACGTACCGCCTTCGTCATCCTTTCACTCTCTTTTGGCCTCGCCGGTTCCGCTGCGCTGGCCGAGTTCAAGCCGATCAAGAAAGAGAAGGACTTTCGCGCCCAGCTTGTTGACCGCAAGCTGACCGACGCCAACGGCAACTGGACCATCATCAAATCCGATGGCAGTCAGACCGGAAGCTTTGGCGGCAAGACCTACAAGGGGGCATGGACCTGGAACGGCAAGTTCTGGTGCCGCAACGGGATCATCGGCAAGAAGGAAATCGGCACCGACTGCCAATTGGTCGAGATCGATGGCAATACGACCCGCTTCACCCGTTCCAAGGGCAAAGGCAAGGTCGGTGATCCATTCACCATCAATTGAGAGAGCGTTGACGCGACGCGACCTTTGACAGAGCGCGCGCTCGGGTTTCACTCTGCGTCGCAGGGAGACGCCCATGCCACTTGAAATCCTGCTGATCCTGGTGATCGGCGGCATATCGGCCATCGCCATTGTTCTGCATCTGACCGGCCGGTCAGAGCGCGCGATACTGCACCCTGAGACACTGCAAGCCGCTTGGTTGCGACATTTCCCCGAAGACCACGTGATGGGCACGCTGCTCGCACGCGATTGTCATGCGGCTCTGGTCGAGACACAGAGCGGTCCTGGCCTGATCTGGGCACTGGGTGCCGATACCGTGGGCCGACACCTTCGGGGCTATGAGATAGACGAGGTTACGGGCGGGTTGACCATCACGTTCCACGATTTCACCGCGCCCCGCGTCACCCTGAGACTCGACCCCGATGAAGCCCCCATCTGGCAACAAAGACTGGCCCGCGCATGACCGATTCGATCAGCTACCCCGATGCAACCCAGCTGGCTGTGCCTTTCTTCATCGCTGCGATCCTGATCGAATTCCTGTGGATCGCCATCAAGAAACGCGGCGGGCGGTACGAGACCCGCGATGCCGTCACCTCACTTATCATGGGGGCCGGATCGGTGGCCGAGGGCATTGTGCTGGGCTTCATCGCCTGGGGGTTCTTCATGCTGCTCTGGCAGATTACGCCACTGGACATGGGCACATCCATCTGGGCGCTGCTGATCTGTTTCGTGCTGGACGACCTGCGCTATTATTGGGTGCACCGTTTCGGCCATAGGATACGCTGGGTCTGGGCCAGCCATGTGAACCATCACTCCAGCCAGCACTACAACCTGACCACAGCCCTCAGGCAGACCTGGACCGGCACGTTTACCTTCATGATGGTGGTCAAGGCGCCGCTGGTGCTGTTGGGCTTTCATCCGGCTTTGGTCCTGTTCTGCGGTGGGTTGAACCTGATTTACCAGTTCTGGATCCATACCGAGGCGATCGACAAGCTGCCCCGCTGGTTCGAGGCGGTGATGAACACGCCCAGCCATCACCGCGTGCACCACGGCCGCAACCCGCGCTATCTGGACTGCAACTATGCCGGTGTCTTCATCATCTGGGACAAGATGTTCGGCACCTTCGTTCCCGAGCAGGACGATGAGAGGGTCGATTACGGCCTCGTCCACAACTTAGGCACATTCAACCCGCTGCGCGTGGCCTTTCACGAATGGCTGGGCATCTGGCGCGATGTGACCCAACCGGGCCTGACCTGGCGCCAGCGGCTGGCCTATGCCTTCGCTCCGCCGGGCTACAGCCACGATGGCAGCCGAGAAACCTCGGAGGGGATCAAGGCGCGCTACCTGGCCCGTCACCCCGAACAGAAGGGGACACCCGGTTTCGAAGGTTAGAAACTCGGTCACATTCTAACAATCTCGTCGCAAGATCATGGGCCGCGCCATCGTAATTGCCGTGAAATTCCACTGAAATCAGATGGATATTCGAGCGCGACATGACACAGCTCTGGGTGATCCGTCTTTTAGTCAAATCCTGCGCTTAACCTGCGATTTACGATTTTGGCCAAGGCTGGGCACATCTCTCGTTCTGGCCTGTCCGACAAGGAACCTCGATGCGCCCCCGGATCAAGAAACTGGCAGACTTGCCCGAAGGGGCGGAAAACCCCCTGAGCGCGGCGGTGTCGAGCCGTGACCGATCCGCCGTGGCCATGGCGACCGAGGCTGTACGGCATGGCGATTGTCTGCTCGCCTATCAGCCGGTCCTGCAAACCGCGCCACCACATGGCACCGCCTTCTATGAAGGCTTCATTCGCGTGCTGGACGAAACGGGCCGGGTCATCCCCGCTCGCGATTTCATGCCAGCTGTCGAGAATACCGAAATCGGACGGGAACTGGACTGTATCGCGCTGGAAACCGGTCTGCGGGCGCTGGTTCGCAATCCGACGCTGCGCCTGTCAATCAACATGTCCGCCCGCTCGATAGGCTACCGCAAGTGGATGCAGGTGCTGGAACGCTTTCTCAAGCGGGACGAAACCTTGGGTGATCGGCTTGTCCTCGAGATCAATCAGACCTCGGCCATGGCCGTTCCGGAACTCGTGATCGACTTCATGGACAGGCTGCAACCACGCGGGATCGCCTTTGCGCTGGATGATTTCGGTGACGGCCCCATCGACTTCAACAGTTTCCGCGACTTCTTTTTTGACGCGGTCAAGATCGACGGTCGTTTCATCCGTCAGGTCAGCACCGACGCCGCCAATCGCGCTACCGTGAGAGCGTTGATCGCGCTGGCCCGCGAGTTCGAAATGCTGATTATCGCCGAATCGGTCGAAACCGAAGAGGACGCGCGCTTTCTCGCTGAAAACGGGGTCGATTGCTTGCAAGGTTACCTCTACGGCGCGCCGACCGTCACGCCGGCCTGGGAACGACCCGAAACCGCAAAGGCCAACGGCTGATCACCATCCTGGCACTACTTGTGAGACAAGCTGTCAGTTGCTGCATGTGCAGCACTCGGCTATGTCAAGGGGGCTAGAGCGGGGATAAGGGCGCTCCGGGGTCGACATCGCCCCGTCATGCCGTCAGATTTCCCCAATAGGATCATGACGGCAAAGGATCGGATCACATGACCAACGTAGTAATTGCATCTGCCGCCCGCACCGGCGTCGGCAGCTTTGGCGGCTCTTTCGCGAATACCCCGGCGCATGACCTGGGCGCCGCGGTGCTCGAAGCCGTTGTCGAGCGCGCCGGCATCGACAAGGCCGAGGTGAGCGAGACCATTCTGGGTCAGGTCCTCACCGCCGCCCAGGGTCAGAACCCCGCCCGCCAGGCCCATGTCAACGCCGGTCTGCCCAAGGAAAGCTCGGCCTGGGGCATCAACCAGGTCTGCGGCTCGGGCCTGCGCGCCGTGGCGCTGGGCGCCCAGCACATCCTGCTGGGCGATGCCGAGATCGTTGCCGCCGGCGGCCAGGAGAACATGACCCTGTCACCCCATGCCGCCGCCCTGCGCGCCGGTCACAAGATGGGCGACATGAAATACATCGACACCATGATCCGCGACGGGCTCTGGGACGCGTTCAACGGCTATCACATGGGCCAGACCGCCGAGAACGTGGCCGAGCAATGGCAGATCAGCCGCGAGATGCAGGACGAATTCGCCGTCGCCTCGCAGAACAAGGCCGAAGCCGCCCAGAAGGCCGGCAAGTTCGCCGATGAAATCGTTCCCTTCATCATCAAAACCCGCAAGGGCGACGTCGTGATGGACAGCGACGAATACATCCGCCACGGCGCCACCATCGAGGCGATGCAGAAACTGCGCCCCGCCTTCACCAAGGACGGCAGCGTCACCGCCGCCAACGCAAGCGGCCTGAACGACGGTGCCGCCGCCACCCTGCTGATGACCGCCGAGAATGCCGAAAAGCGCGGCATCGAGCCGCTGGCCCGCATCGCCTCCTACGCCACCGCCGGGCTCGACCCGTCGATCATGGGCGTCGGCCCGATCCACGCCAGCCGCAAGGCGCTGGCCAAGGCCGGTTGGAAGGTCGAGGACCTGGACCTGGTCGAGGCCAACGAAGCCTTTGCCGCCCAGGCCTGCGCGGTGAACAAGGACATGGGCTGGGATCCGGCCATCGTCAACGTGAACGGCGGTGCAATCGCCATCGGCCACCCGATCGGCGCCTCGGGCTGCCGCGTCCTGAACACCCTGCTGTTCGAAATGAAGCGCCGCAACGCCAAGAAGGGTCTCGCAACCCTCTGCATCGGTGGCGGCATGGGCGTGGCCCTCTGCGTGGAGCGTGACTGATCGCCCGAACCGGCCATAGGAACAGGGCGCCGTCAGGCGCCCTTTTTCGTGGCATTCCAAGAGCATGCTGCATCTGCGACAATATTGACGTTCTGCAACGCGGAAAATCTCCGCGAAACAATATTGCGTATTTTGCCCCCGCAGCGTAACAGCATTATCAAGCCAATTCAGATCTGGAGGATTCTTCAATGGCACGTACAGCACTCGTCACCGGCGGTTCGCGCGGCATCGGCGCCGCGATTTCCAAGGCGCTCAAGGCCGAAGGCTACAATGTCGCCGCCACCTATGCCGGTAATGATGAAGCCGCAGCCAAGTTTACCGCAGAAACCGGCATCGCCACCTACAAGTGGAACGTCGCCGATTACGATGAATCGGCCGCTGGTATCGCCAAGGTCGAGGCCGAAATCGGCCCGATCGACATCGTGGTCGCCAATGCGGGCATCACCCGCGACGCACCGTTCCACAAGATGACCCCGGAACAGTGGCATCAGGTGATCGACACCAACCTGACCGGTGTGTTTAACACCGTCCATCCGGTCTGGCCCGGTATGCGCGAGCGCAAGTTCGGCCGCGTCATCGTGATCAGCTCGATCAACGGCCAGAAGGGCCAGTTCGCACAGGTGAACTATGCCGCGACCAAGGCGGGTGATCTGGGCATCGTCAAGTCGCTGGCCCAGGAAGGCGCCCGCGCCGGTATCACCGCAAACGCCATCTGCCCCGGCTATATCGCCACCGAGATGGTGATGGCGATCCCCGAAAAGGTGCGCGATTCGATCGTCGCTGGCATCCCCGCTGGGCGCCTTGGCGAACCCGAGGAAATCGCGCGCTGCGTGACTTTCCTGGCGTCTGAGGACTCGGGCTTCATCAACGGCTCGACCATTTCGGCAAACGGCGCACAGTTCTTCGTCTGACCTGGTGCGATCCGGGAGATTGGCCGCCCCATTGCGGGGCGGCCTTTTTCGTGCCTGCAATACGACGAAGGGGCCGGCGCATCTGGCCGACCCCTCATCCCGTAAGTCCGCGCGCGCAGCGGTCAGCGGGAACCGAAAAGCCATCCCCAGACTGTGCGCAAGGCTTGTGCGCGTTCCATGTGCGCACGGTCCATAGCCCGACGGGCGGCGGGATTGGTTGTCATCTCGATCATGGCGGGGCTCCTTCGTGAATTATTCAGTTTTGCTTGACTTGATGTGAATATGCGCCCAATCAAAAAACATCACAAACGAGACATTTTCGACCTTCAGACAAGAAAAACTGAATCGACATGAGCGACCGCCTGCCCCCGCTGACCGCCCTGCGCGCCTTTGATGCCGCGGCCCGACACATGTCCTTTGCCAAGGCGGCAGCCGAGTTGAGCGTGACCCCTGCGGCGCTGTCCTTTCAGATCAAATCGCTGGAAGAGCATCTGGGTCGCCCCTTGTTCCGGCGTCTCAATCGCGCGGTAGAACTGACCGAGGAAGGGCACGCCCTGGCCCCGGGTGCACAGGAAGGGTTCGAGGTCTTGACCGCCGCTTGGCGGGCCGCCCGTCGGCTTCAGGACAACACCACTCTGACGGTGACCGCCGGACCCGCGCTCACCGCCAAATGGCTGGCGCCCCGCCTTTACGATTTTGCGCGGGCGCATCCCGAGATCGACCTGCGCATCTCGACCAGCCTGCGGCTGGTCGACCTGGCACGAGATGGGGTCGATGTGGCGATCCGCTTTGGCCAGGGGCTGGACGCGGGTCTTTATTCCATCTCTGCCCGCAAAGAATGGATGATCCCGGTGATGACCCCCGAGCTGGCGAGCCGCTACCCGACACCAGAAAGCCTGCGCGAAGCGCCGCTGATCTTTGACGAATCTATCAGCTTTCTGGATCCACCCATCGACTGGCCCACATGGTTCCGCGCAGTGGGCATGGATTTCGCCCCCAAACGCGGGGCGCATTTTTCCAATGCGGACCATGCCATCGACGCGGCGGTCGCAGGGGTGGGCGTGGTGCTGGGCCGCCGCCCGATGATCATCAAGGACGTCATCGAGGGGAGACTCGTGATGCCGTTCAAGACTGCGGTCGAGACCGATGCGCGGTTTCGCTTCGTCTGCCTTGCCGGCTCGGAAACCCAACCCAAGATCGCGGCATTCCGTGATTGGTTCCTTGCCGAGATCGCAAAAACCGCTCATATCTCGGACGGTTTGACAATCGTTCACGTCAAGGACATCCCGCCCACATGACCCGCACCCGCGCCACCGCCATCGGCTTTGTAGCCGTCCTTCTCTGGGCGTTGCTGGCGCTGTTGACGGTCGGATCGGCGCCGGTGCCACCGCTTTTGCTGAACGCGCTCTGCTTTACCGTCGGCGGGGCGCTGGGGTTGATCTGGGTCATGGCCACCGGCAACCTCTCGCAATTGCGCAGCGTCGGCTGGAGGGTATATGCCTTTGGAACGCTGGGGCTGTTCGGCTATCACGCGCTCTATTTCTCGGCGCTCAGGCTGGCGCCTGCGGCCGAGGCGGGACTGATCGCCTATCTCTGGCCTTTGTTGATAGTTCTGTTTTCGGGCCTGCTGCCGGGGGAGCGCCTGCGGCGGGGCCATCTTGTGGGTGCGGGTTTGGCCTTCTCCGGGGCGGCGTTGATCATCACCGGCGGTGGTGGTCCCGGATTCCAGACACAGTTTCTGCCGGGCTACGGGCTTGCGATGCTCTGCGCGCTGACATGGTCGGGCTATTCGGTCCTGTCCCGGCGCCTTGGGAATGCCCCCACCAGTTCGGTCGCCATATTCTGCCTTGCCACCGCGGCGGCCTCATGGGCGCTGCATTTCATGGTCGAAGAAACGGTCTGGCCGCGCGACACGCTGGGCTGGGCCTCGACCCTGGCATTGGGCCTGGGGCCAGTGGGTCTGGCCTTTTACGTTTGGGACATCGGGGTTAAACGTGGAGACATCCAACTGCTGGGAACGAGCTCTTATGCCGCCCCCCTGCTGTCAACACTTGTTCTGGTGATCAGCGGCATCGCAGCGCCCAGCTGGGTTCTGGCAATCTCTGCGCTTCTGATCACTGGCGGCGCGCTGCTGGCAGCGCGCGCCAGCTTTGCGGCTTAGACGGACAGCCGCTCGATTTCTTCCTTGAGCTTCAGCTTCTGTTTCTTCAGCTGGCTGATCTGAAGGTCGTCAGTACCTGGCGAACGCTGGGCTTGTTCAACTTCGAGACTGAGATTTGCGTGCTTTTTCTTCAGTTCGGTCAAATGCGCGCTCACACTCATGGCGATCCTCCTTCTCTGTTATGAATGAATCAAGTTGAGCACATCCCAAGCGGCCTGTCACGCGGGCAGCGGTCGCATTCTGTCATAAAACCGACATATCGGCCAAACCCGGCCTATCCGGCACCGGGCCAGTGCAGCGGCGCCGGTTCGCGCAGAACCTTGGCGATTTCAGGCAGGTAGTGGTCGCGATCACCCGGATGCCGGGCGCCCTGATGCAGGATCAGGCCGGAATACAGGCGAAACGGCGCCCGCCCGCCCTTGCGGGCGCGCAGAATCACCAACTCGGCGGCGCGACCCTGACGCGGAACCAGTGGCAACACCTCGAGCGAGCCCAGTCTGTCGTCGCAGGCGGCCAGCATGTCGGGCAAACGGTCGGCCTTGGCGATCATGTGCAGATAGCCGCGATGGGTCAGCCGCCGCGCCGCCGCATCGATCCAGAGCGCGAGCGGCGTTTGCTCTCCCAACGCGGTGGCCCGGCCCGCGTCGCTGGCCGGGCTGTGGGTACCAGCCAGATAATAGGGTGGGTTGGCGATGACATGGTCAAAGCTCCGCTGTCGCAGCGTCTGTGGCAGGGCCGCGATATCGCCTTCGACAACGTCGAGCGCGATATCGTTCAGCGCCGCATTGCGCCGGGCCAGATCGGCATAGCCCGACTGCAATTCGACCCCCGTCAGCGCCAGTGCCGGCACCCGACGACCAAGGCACAGGATCGCCGCACCAGCGCCACAGCCCAGTTCCAGCACCGATTGTCCTGCCTGCGCCGTGACGCTGGCGGCCAGAAACACCGGATCAACCCCGGCCCGATACCCGGCCCGCGGTTGATAGAGTTGCAGATACCCACCCAGGAAAGCGTCGCAGGTCAGTTCGCTTTCGGCAAAGGTGGTCATCTTCCCAGCGGAATGCCATTGTCGGTGACCACGCGCAGGGCGTCGTCATAATCCTCGTCCCGCACCATCATGCGGCGCGGAAAGATTCCGATGCCGCCTTCGAGGATGCTCATATTTACGTCCATCTGAAAGCAGTCTATATCCTCGCCCTCGAGAAGGGCGGATGCAAAGGCCATGACGGTCGGGTCGGTGCTGCGCAAAAGTTCCTTCATAAGGATGGATGTAAGGGCAAGGCTGGCGCATTGTCGAGCCTTGTTGCAGGAGAGCGATGGACGCCAAGGTGAGCACGAAACCGCATGAGATGCTGGCCGCAACCCTGTCCGATGAGATGGCGGCGGTAAACACGCTGATCCGTACCAGGATGGCGTCGGACCACGCGCCCCGCATCCCCGAGGTGACGGCGCATCTGGTCGAGGCGGGTGGCAAGCGCCTGCGCCCGATGCTGACACTGGCGGCGGCGCGGCTGTGCGGCTACCAAGGCGAGGACCACGTCAAACTGGCCGCCACGGTCGAGTTCATCCATACCGCCACCCTGCTGCATGACGACGTGGTGGACGAAAGCGGCCAGCGCCGTGGACGTCCTACGGCCAATTTGCTCTGGGACAACAAATCCTCGGTGCTAGTGGGCGATTACCTGTTTGCCCGCAGTTTCCAGCTGATGGTGGAAACCGGCTCGCTCAGGGTGCTGGACATCCTTGCCAATGCCGCCGCAACCATCGCCGAGGGCGAAGTGCTGCAAATGACCGCGGCCAGCGACCTGCGCACGGACGAGAGCATCTATCTGCAAGTGGTGCGGGGCAAGACGGCGGCGCTGTTCTCGGCCGCGACAGAGGTTGGCGGCGTGATCGCGGGCGTTCCCGAGGCACAGGTCAAGGCGCTGTTCGACTATGGCGATGCCCTGGGTATCGCGTTCCAGATCGCCGACGATCTGCTGGATTATCAGGGCGACGCCAAGGCGACGGGCAAGAACGTGGGCGACGATTTCCGCGAGCGCAAGCTGACCCTGCCGGTGATCAAGGCGGTGGCGCAAGCCACCGACGAAGAGCGCGCATTCTGGGTGCGGACCATCGAAAAAGGCAAACAGACCGAGGGAGACCTGGGCGAGGCGCTGGCGCTGATGGAAAAATACGGCACGCTGGAGGCGACCCGGGCCGATGCCCGCGCCTGGGCCGCGAAGGCACGCTCCGCACTGGATGTGCTACCCAATCACGAGATCCGTGCCATGCTGAGCGATCTTGCCGATTATGTGGTGGCGCGGCTGAACTGAAGCGAGGGGGCGCTGCCCCCTCGGCCCTGACAGGCCTCACCCCCGGAGTATTTCTGGCGAAATGAATGGGACAGGGGTCAGAGCACCCGACCCCGGGCGCACCACCAGTCCGGGTGACGTCGTCTAAGCACCGGCTCAGCGGGCGGATGATCGGGTGAAAACAATCCAAAGCAGGTCGCCCCGGATCCTGACATACCGGCAAAAAGTGCGCCGGCCTCGCTCAATGCATCGATGACTTCGGTGATCACCGGTTGCTGGGCAATGGCTGGCAGGGCCAGATCGTTGCGCTGGTTTGCGAGCCAACCGGCGAAATCGGGCAGATCGCGCCATCGCGGCAAGTCCCGCTCCATGGGCGGATTATTCTTTTCAGCAAGCGTGCGGAAGATGGTCGGCGTCGAGACTGCAACGCGCGGATTGACCAGCAGGATATCCATCGCGGGCAGCGGCGGCACCGGGTTCAGCCGCTCGCCGATCCCGCTCATGCGGCGCGGCATCGCGGACAGGCAGACCGGAACATCGGCCCCCAGCGAAAGGGCCTGCTCGGGCTCTGGCAGGGACATATCCCAAAGCTGCGCCAGCGCGCGCAGACCTGCCGCCGCATCCGCCGAGCCGCCGCCGATGCCCGAAGCGACGGGGAGCCGTTTCGTCAGGGTGATCGCAGCGCCACGGTCGGGCGCCAGCAGGCGTGCGGCACGCAGGACCAGATTGTCGGGCTCGGCGTCAAGCCCGCCCGCTTCGGGCCCATCGATATCGAGGCTAAGCCGATCCGCCGAGGTCACCCGCACCGTGTCACCGACATCCGCGAAGACAACCAGCGAATCGAGCAGGTGATAGCCGTCGTCACGCTGGCCGGTCACATGCAGGGTCAGGTTGATCTTTGCCGGCGCAAAGACCTCAATCGCCATTGGCGACCTTCAGCGGCGGCACACCCTCCTCGGCCAGAACCCGGTCGAGGCCGATTTCCAGCTTGCGGCGAATACGGTCCGGGTCGGCCTCGCCATCGGTATCGTCGGGTTTGATGAAGGAGAGCGCGCGTTTCCACTGGAATTCGGCCTCGCGCACGCGGCCCACCGCCCAGAGCACATCGCCCAGATGATCATTGACCACCGGATCGACCGGCATCAGCTCGACCGCGCGCTCCATATGCCCGACGGCCTCGTCATAGCGGCCAAGCCGGAACAGAACCCAGCCGAGGCTGTCGACGATATAGCCGCTGTCGGGTCGCGCCGCGACGGCACGTTCGATCAGGTCCAGTGCTTCGTCCAGCTTCTCCTGCTTTTCGACCAGCGAATACCCCAGGTAATTCAGCACCTGCGGCTGATCCGGGTTCAACTCAAGCGCCGACCGGAAATCGGCCTCGGCACCGGGCCAGTTGCCCAGACGTTCGTGACAGATGCCGCGTGCATAATACAGGAACCACAGGTTCGGCGCGCCGGATTCGGTGAACTCCAACGCCTTGTCATAGGCGGCAGCCGCGCGGTCATAGGCCTCTTGCTGCCGCTCCAGATCGCCCAGCGCCACAAAGGCCTGCGGTTGCGTCGGATAATCCTTGGCCAGTTTCTCCAGCACCTCGATGGCAGCGTCCGGTTTGGCCGAGCGGCGCAGCGCCTCAGCCCGGCCCAATTCCGCGGCGTGATAGTCGGGACTATCGCTGGGGATTTGCTTATAGGTGGCCACGGCCAGATCGTACTGGCCAAGCGATTCAAGCAGGCCTGCCGTCATCAGCAGCGCGTCGATATGGTCGGGGCGCAGATGCACCGCAGAGCGGATATAGATCAGGGTGAAATCATCCGCCGCCTCGCCATTCAACGCGGCGCCGATGGTAAAGAACACTTCGGCCAGACCATCCCGGACCGAGCGGACCAGAGAGAAGGGCAGCGTTTCCCCCGCTGCCAGACGATCGGCGATATCGGTCAATGCCGGGTCGAAACTGCCGTTGAATACGTCGGCCAGCATTTCGAGCGCCTGGTCATTCCGATCCAGTTGCGACAGGATCTCGGCGCGGGCCAGGGCCGCTCGCCGCGAGATGGTGGTCAATGCCCCGTCATCGGCGGCGAACAGCGCCTCGGCACCTTCGAAATCACCAACCGAGGCCAAGGCCATCGCCTTGTGGTAATTGGCGAAACCGCGCAGCCCAGCCTCGTCCGCCACCTTGTCGAACTGCGCCAGCGCACGGGCGACCGAGCCCAGCCCCATCTCGGCCCAGCCTGCAACCAACCCGTCGACCAGCTTGCCCACACCCCGGGTTTCAGGGTCGCGGTCCAGAATTTCCTGATAGCGCTCCTCGGCCAGCAGATGAACCGCGATGGCGATATTGGCAACTTGGCTTTTCAGCCCTGCCTCCTGCATCAGCAGCGCGATCGGATAGGCCTGCTCGTGCCGCCCAAGCGCCAGCTGAGACAGAACCATGTTTTCCATCAGGGCCGGGTTCTTGGGGTCGAAGGCGAGGGCGCGCGCGAAGTAATCCGCGGCAGCCGAGAAATCATTGTCATATGCCGCCTGGCGCGCTGCCAGATACGATCCCGCGCCCACATCCGCCGACACCGGCAGTGCCAGCGCCGAGACCAGTACCGCCGCCACCGCTTTTTTGACCAGAGACATCGCCAAGGATCCGCCTTTTCCTGCTGCTTTCCCGCAAAGCTAGGGCGTTGCGGGCGCGGGTGCAATGGCTGGGGGGTCCGGGATCGATAAGCAGCAATAAAGATCCGGTCATCTGCACAAAAGAAAACACCGGGCTGCATGTCGGCCCGGTGTCTGTCTTGGTATCAGCGCCCGATCACATGTTCGGATAGTTCGGACCGTCGCCGCCCTGCGGGGTGACCCAGGTGATGTTCTGGCTGGGGTCCTTAATATCGCAGGTCTTGCAGTGCACGCAGTTCTGGAAGTTGACGACAAAGCGCGGGCCCGCCTCGTCCTCGACCACCTCGTAGACGCCGGCCGGGCAATAGCGCTGCGCTGGCTCGTCGTATTTGGGCAAGTTGACCTTGACCGGCAGGTCGGGGTCGGTCAGCCGCAGGTGGCAGGGCTGGCTTTCCTCGTGGTTGGTGGCGGCAAAGGACACGTTGGTCAGCCGGTCAAAGGACAGCACGCCATCGGGCTTGGGATAGTCGATGGGCTTGTGTTTGCTGGCATCCTCGGTCGCGGCGGCGTCGGTCTTGCCATGGCCCAGGGTGCCGAACAGCGAAAAGCCCAGTGTATTGGTCCACATGTCGAACCCGCCCAGCGCCAGGCTGGCGGTCAGGCCCCATTTCGACCACATCGGCTTGACGTTGCGAACCTTTTTCAGGTCCTTGCCGATCGGGCCGCTGCGCACTTCGGTCTCGTAATCGCTCAGCTCGTCCGACTGACGGCCCGCCTTGATGGCGGCATGGGCGGCCTCGGCCGCGGCCTTGCCCGACAGCATGGCGTTGTGGTTGCCCTTGATGCGCGGCACGTTGACCATGCCGACCGAGCAGCCCAGCAGCGCCACACCGGGCGCCACCATCTTGGGCATCGACTGGTATCCGCCCTCGGTGATGGCCCGGGCGCCATAGGCCACGCGTTTGCCGCCCTTCAGCAGCTCGGCCACCATCGGATGATGCTTGAAGCGCTGGAACTCCATGTAGGGGAACAGGTGCGGGTTCTTGTAGTTCAGGTGCACCACGAAACCGACATAGACCTGGTTGTTGTCGAGGTGGTAGATGAACGACCCGCCCCCCGCATTGCCGCCCAGCGGCCAGCCCATGGTGTGCGTGACCGAGCCTTCGCGGTGCTTGGCCGGGTCGATCTCCCAGATCTCTTTCATGCCGACGCCGAATTTCTGCGGCTCCTTGCCTTTTTGCAGGTCGTATTTGGCGATCACTTCCTTGGCCAGCGACCCGCGCACGCCTTCGGAGAGGAAGACATATTTGCCGTGCAGCTCCATCCCCGGCTCTGTGTTGGGGCCATAAGAGCCGTCGGCCTCCAGGCCAAAGACACCGGCGACCACGCCCTTGACCTCGCCATTGTCGCCATAGACCAGTTCGGAACAGGACATGCCGGGGAAAATCTCGACGCCCAGTTCCTCGGCCTGCTCGGCCATCCAGCGGCAGACATTGGCCATCGAAACGATGTAATTGCCGTGGTTGTTCATCAGCGGCGGCATCGGGAAGTTGGGGATGCGGATCTGCCCGGCCTCACCCAGCATATAGAAGTTGTCATCCTTGACCGGCACGTTCAGCGGTGCGCCCTTTTCCTTCCAGTCGGGGATCAGCGCGTCCAGACCGCAAGGGTCCAGCACCGCGCCCGACAGGATATGCGCGCCCACTTCCGAGCCCTTTTCCAGTACGACGACGTTCAGGTCGGCATCGAGTTGTTTGAGACGAATGGCCGCCGACAGGCCCGCCGGACCCGCCCCGACGATCACCACGTCATATTCCATCGCTTCGCGTTCAATCTCGGCCATCGTGACGCTCCTTGGCTTTGGTTTGGCTCTCCGGTCGCGGGCCGGACGCAATAAAGTTTCGCGCTTGATTACAGGCTATGCAGGTCAAGCGTCAATTGAAACGCGAGGTTATATTCGCACATGCAGCATTTCCCGCGCCTGATGAGGGGTCTTGCGGGCCTTTCAGGATAATTTGCCGCATCCTCGGGAATCGCCCTACTCTGTCCCCACCCCTTTATCTGGAGAGAGTGAATGCCGGTATCCTTGCAAGTCGCCTATCCCGCCCGCGACGACACCAGCTTCGATTACGACTACTACCTTGGCACCCATATGGGTCTGGTTGCTGAACACATGGGCGCCCATATCCAGAACACGGTTGTGACCAAGGGTTTGGCAGGCGGTCCCGACACACCGCCCGCGTTCCACGCGATTGCAACCATCGTGTTCGCCGATCAGGGTGCGATGAACGCGGCGATGGCCGCCGCCGGGCCGGTGGTGGCGGATATCCCGAATTTCTACAACGATGCGCCGCAGATGCTGATCGGCGAGGTGGTTGGCTAAACCGGCGTCACAGGTCCCCGGTCTCGTCCAGCACCAACCGGGGGCCTGGTCCCTTGCTCCCGGCGCGGTCGGCCGGATTGTAAAGCGCACAATTGGGCAGGCTCAGGCAACCGCAGCCGATACAGCCGTCCAGATTGTCGCGCAGCCGTTCCAGCGTTGCGATTCGCTGGTTCAGCCGGTCGCGCAAGCCGGTGCTGATGCGGGTCCAGTCGGCGCGGGTCGGAGTGCGGTTGCCGGGTAGCCCGGCAAGGACCTCGCGGATTTCCGGCAACGTCAATCCCAATTGCTGTGCGATCATGACAAAGCTCAGCCGCCGCAGGTCGGCGCGCTGATAGCGCCGCTGCCCGCCTGCATTGCGCCAGGGCGCGATCAGCCCTTGGGTTTCGTAGTAGCGGATCGCCGACACCGCCAGCCCGGTGCGCCGCGCCAAAGCGCCGATAGAGAGGCCTTCGGAAGCCGACATATTTTTTCCCACACAGACCTTGACCTAAAGTTAGGTTTAGAAATTATCTTCACTCGTGGCAACAGAGCAAAAGGAAGATTTTCATGAAGGCCACACTGGAACACGCAAACTTCACCGTCGCCGATCCCAAGGCGACCGCCGCCTGGCTGAACACGGTCTTCGGCTGGGAAACCCGCTGGGAGGGCGCCGCGATGGCGGGGGGCTATACCGTGCATGTGGGCGATGCCCATACCTATCTGGCCCTTTACGCCCCGCCCGCGCCGGTCGCTTCGACCGAGAGCAGTTACGATGTGATCGGCGGTTTGAACCATGTGGGCGTGCTGGTCGATGACATCGACGCGACAGAGGAACGGGTTCGCGCGGCCGGGTTTAGCCCTCATAACCACGCCGATTACGAACCCGGACGCCGGTTCTATTTCGACGATGACAATGGCATCGAATTCGAGGTGATCAGCTACGCCTGAGGCGGGGTTCTGCCCAACCACCGCTTGTCCCCTCTTGCATTCCACGCCCGGTTTGGGTCAGGTAAACAGCAACCCAACAGTCGCCCCGGCGCATCGCGCGGCGGGGCGATACAATTTCTGCGTGGACAAGACGATATGGAAAAGATCCCCATGACGCCTTCGGGCTTTGCCGCGCTTGAAGCGGAGCTGAAACAGCTCAAGAGCGTCGAGCGCCCCGCCATCATCAAGGCCATCGCCGAGGCGCGCGAACATGGCGACCTGTCGGAAAACGCCGAGTATCATTCGGCCCGCGAGAAGCAGTCCTTTATCGAAGGTCGCATCAAGGAACTTGAGGGCGTTCTGTCTCTGGCCGATGTCATCGACCCTGCGAAGCTGACCGGCGCCATCAAGTTCGGCGCCCGCGTGACGCTGGTGGACGAGGATACCGACGAGGAGAAGACCTGGCAGATCGTCGGCGAACACGAGGCCAATATCGAAAAGGGCCTGTTGAATATCAAATCGCCGATAGCCCGCGCACTGATCGGCAAGGACGAAGGCGACAGCGTCGAGGTGAAAACACCCGGCGGCCAGAAGTCCTATGAAATCCTGAGTATCGAGTACTCCTGACGGAGCATCCCCCATGTCCGGCCCGTCGCCTGACCCAGACCCCGCCCGCAACACACCGCTCGGGCTCTATGACCGGCCCCGGCGCGCTTCGGTGACCGGCATCGAAATCATCGCCATCGCTCTGACCCTGCTTTGGCTGGCTGTGTCGGTTTATCTCTTCGCCTTCGCGGACGCTGGCGCGGGGGGCGGCATCGGGTTTCTGGTGACCATGCTGGCGATCTTCATGCCGGTGGCGATGATCTGGGTCGCGGCCACTGCCGCCAAGGCCAGCCGGGTCATGCGCGAGGAAAGTCAACGCCTGCAAGCGGCGATCGACGCGATCCGCCAGGCCTATATCACCCAGCAACAGAAACAGGCCGCCGGGCACGAACCCTCGGTCGCCAAGAAGCTGGACGAGATCGCCGCCGCCGCGAAAAAGACCGAGACCACGCTGGCCACCTTTTCGACCTCGCGGCGGGCGCGCCCCTTGCCCATCCCCGCCGCCGCACCGGAAAGCGCCGAGGATCAGGGCCTGCTCGCGCTTGGCACCCCAGCCGAGGCGCTGTCGCCGCCGCTCTCGACCGAGGATCTGATCCGCGCCCTGCATTTCCCGGAAACCGCCGAGGATGTCGAAGGCTTTGCAGCGCTGCGCCGCGCACTCAAGGACCGGTCTGCGGCGCAACTGATCCAGGCCGCGCAGGATGTGCTGACCCTGCTCAGCCACGAGGGCATCTATATGGATGACCTGCGCCCCGACATGGCGCGGCCCGAGGTCTGGCGCCAGTTTGCCCATGGCGCACGCGGGCGCGCTGTGGCCTCTTTGGGCGGGGTGCGCGACCGCTCGTCGCTGGCGCTGACCGCCGGCAGGATGAAGCAGGATCCGATCTTTCGTGATGCGGCGCACCATTTCCTGCGCCTGTTCGACCGGATGTTCGCCACCTTCGAGGCACAAGCCAGCGATGCCGAGATCTCGGCCCTGGGAGAGACACGTACCGCACGCGCCTTCATGCTGCTGGGCCGGGTGGCGGGCACGTTCGACTAACCCGCGCCCGACTGCCCAAAGATCTAGAGCCCGAAACTCCCATAGGGAATGAACCGCACCGGGTCGCCGGGCCGGATATGGCAGGCTTCGTCGCCGATCTCGACCAGCCCCTCGGCCCAGCTGAGCCCGCTGACCCGGCCCGACCCTTCGGAGGCGAAGACCTCGACCCGGCCCTCACGGATGCGGGCACGCAGATATTCGCGCCGACCGGGTTTCTTGCGTTTCTCGAACCCTGCCGGCACGTCATACCCTTGCGGAGCACTCCAGGTTTCACCCGCCAGAACCGCCATCGCCGGACGGGCAAAAACCAGGCTGCACACCAGCGCAGCCACCGGATTGCCCGGCAGGCCAAAGACCGGTTTTCCTTGCCACAAGCCCAGCGCCAGTGGGCGCCCCGGTTTCAGCGCGATGCGCCATTCCTGCATCGCGCCGGCCTCGCGCAACAGCGCCGAGACATGGTCCTCGTCCCCCGCCGAGGCGCCGCCGCTGGTCAGGATCACATCCGCCTCGGCGGCCGCCCGGTCCAGGGTCGCGCGCAGGCTCGCCCGGTCATCCGGAACCCGCCCCATGTCGCACACCCTGTATCCCAGCCGCTGCACCAATGCGCAGAGCATCGGCCGGTTCGCGTCATAGATCTGGCCTGGCCCGGCCTCTGCCCCCGGTTCGGTCAACTCGTCGCCGGTGGACAGGATCGCCACCCGCAACGTGGTCCGCACCACCACCTCGGCAATGCCGACCGACGCCAAAAGCGCCAGATCGGCGGGAGTCAACCGCCGCCCTTCGCGCAGCACAACCGCACCCGCGGCCACATCCTCGCCCGCCTTGCGCGTGTTCGCGCCGCGTTTGAGCGGCCCGCGAAAGGCGACCTCACCGTCGCCCAGCGTCACATCCTCTTCGAGGATCACGGTCTCGACCCCTTGCGGCAGCGCCGCGCCAGTCAACACCCGCAACGCGTGGCCCGTAGGCAAGACGCCATCAAACGGTACTCCCGCCGCCGCGCGGCCCTGCTTCAGCGGCATCACATGCGCGCCCTCGGGTACCGCCCCGGCAAAGCCATAGCCATCGACCGCACTGTTGGCCTGCGGCGGGCTGGCGCGCAGCGCTACCGCATCCGCCGCCAGCACCGCGCCCAGCGCCTGCGCCACCGGGCACGTTTCGGTCCCGGTCGTCGGTCCCAACCTGTCTCGGAGCATTTCCAGCGCCGCATCGACCGGTGTCCACTCGACCCCGGCGGGCAGGGCAAAGCAATCGTTGCGCAGCGGTGGCGGTTTCAGCCCGGTCATGTCTGGTTCACTCCCAATATCCAACCCTCCTCGGGCGCTGTTATATCCAGCAGGGAACCGAGCCTTGCCTGTGGCAACGCGGCCAGATCACCGGCCACACGCTCTACCTGCCAGGCATCCTTGATCCGGTCCATTGGCCCCTTTCCCAAGGTCAGCGAGGGCCAGATCTCCACCAGGGTCACGGGCTTGTCCAACGGTTCGAACGGCCAGGCAGAAACCCACCCGGCAAAGCGGCGGTGCAGCCGCGCCAGCACCGGCAGCCCCATCATCACCTGCCCGCCAACCGCCCCCGCCCCGGCCATCTGCCAGCAGGTAAAGGCGCCCGGAGCGAAACGCTCGACCAAGCGCCGGTCAGGGAACGGATTGTGGTAGTCCCGCTTGGTTCGTGGCAACCCGGCGATGTCGCGTTTCAACCCATTGGCCCAGAACGGCCCTTTGCCGCCCAAACCGCGATTGATCGCACCCGCGAGATCAAACCGGTTATTGGTCTGCGGCGTATCCTCGATCCGGGCCTCGAACCAGTCCCACAGGCGCAACGGGTCGTCCGTTCCGCTCACCGCCCGGGCAAATCCCGCCGGGTAGCCAAATGGAAAATCGAACCCCAGCATCAGCCGCCGACCGGCAGCCAGCGCGGTTTCGATCAGATCGCACAACCAGTTCTCGGCCAGCCCCCGGTTCCTGAAATACTGCGGCTCCTCCCCGGCAACACAGGCCCAGATCGCATCCTTGCGCGGGCGCGGGCCGGTATCGTTGCCGCCCGACCAATCGACCATGGCAATGGTGTCAAAGGGTGTCACAGCCCGACCTCGGAGAGGATGAAATCGGCGATCGCGGATGTGTCGTTCAGGTCGAACACCGGCCGATTGAGCGTCAGGGGCGTGTCACTGGCCACCGCGCGGATGGTCGGATCACCCGGCGCAATCAGGTCTGTGCCCGCCTCGGCCCGGAATGCCTCGACCTTGGGATGACCCTCGCGCTTGTAGCCCTCGATCAGCACCAGATCGACCGGAGACAAGCGGCCCAGCAGCTCGGCCAGGGGCGGTTCCGCCGCGCCGCGCAACTCGGTCATCTGCGCCACACGATAACCCGAGGCAAGGATCACCTCGGACGCCCCCGCCTGCCGATG
Source organism: Ruegeria alba (assembly GCF_022321465.1). NCBI lineage: Bacteria > Pseudomonadati > Pseudomonadota > Alphaproteobacteria > Rhodobacterales > Roseobacteraceae > Ruegeria > Ruegeria alba. The sequence goes on from NZ_JAKOEM010000002.1 coordinate 275,046, forward strand.
CCGCCAGCTGTCGCGGCCCGGATGGTCGACGTCGAACGAATGATGCGCATGCTTGACCGTCGACACCGTCAGCCCGCGCCCGGTGATCTCGGCCACCAGCCGTTCCATCAGCCCGGTTTTGCCCGCATTCTTCCAGCCTGTGACGCCATAGACCCTCATGCGCGCTCCAACAGGGTTTCGGCCCGGGCCAGATCCTCGGGCGTGTTGACGTTGAAGAAAGGATCGAACGGCTCCGCGTCAAACAACGCCTCGCGCCCGCCATGCCGGTCGGTCCACAGCACCACCTTGCGCAACCCGCCGTTCAGCGCTGCGCGCAGATCACCGCGAAGGGCCACGGGCCAGAGACCGAAGGTCGGATGCCGGTTGACCTTGCCGCCCGATTTCAACGCCGCGCCATCGCGCGGGGTTGTGGCCAGCACCAGCGGATGCGTCTGCCCCTCGGACGCCTCGACCAGCCGCGCCACCAGATCGCGCGGAAAGAACGGCGTGTCGGCAGCGGCCGTGACGATGCTGTCGGCCCCCTGCCCTGCGGCCCAATCGAGCCCCGCGAGCACACCCGCCAGCGGCCCGGCAAACCCCTCGACCGTGTCGGGCAGAACCGGCAGGCCGAACCCGTCAAACCGCGCCGGATCACCATTGGCATTGAGCGCCAGCGCCCCTACCTGCGGCGCCAGCCGGTCGATGACATGGCCCAGCAACGTCTGTCTCCCAAGCGGCAGCAACCCCTTGTCGCCGCCACCCATTCGGGTAGCGAGCCCCCCGGCAAGGATCACGCCCAACGGTCTACGTCCTGTCATGCCCTCTCCTCCCGCGCCGGAAAACGCGCGTTTTCCGGTCCGAATTTCGTGCGAAATTCGGTCACCCTTCCACACTCTTCCTGCGATGTTTCCTGTCTTCGACCGGCACGCTGTCCGGGTCGGCATCCCAGACCAGCCGCTCGGCCCCAGACAGACAGACAAACCGTTGCCCACGCATCCGGCCGATCAGGGTCAGCCCCACCTGCCGCGCGATCTCGACCCCCCAGGCGGTAAAGCCCGAGCGCGAGGCCAGCACCGGGATGCCCATCATCGCGGTCTTGATCACCATCTCGGATGTCAGCCGCCCGGTGGTATAGAGGATCTTGTCCTCCGCCCCCTCGCCCGTCGACAGCATCCAGCCCGCGATCTTGTCCACCGCGTTGTGGCGGCCCACGTCCTCCATATAGACCAGCGGCCGGTTCTCACGGCACAGAACCGTGCCATGGATGGCCCCGGCCTCCAGATAGAGCGAGGGTGTGCGGTTGATCCGCGCCGCCAGATCGTAGAGCCAGGATGTACGCACCTCTACCTGAGGCAAGCGCACCTCTTCCAGCCCCTCCATCATGTCGCCGAACACGGTGCCCACGGCGCAACCGCTGGTGCGGGTCTTTTTCTTCAGCTTTTCCTCGTGGCTGGTTTCCACCGCGGTGCGCACCACGACGGTTTCCAGATCCTCGTCGTAATCGACGCCGGTGATCTCTTCATCCGGCCTCAGCATGCCCTGATTGCGCAGGAAGCCCAGCGCCAGATATTCGGGGTAATCCCCGATGGTCATGGCGGTCACGATCTCCTGACTGTTGAGGAAGATGGTCAGCGGGCGCTCCTCGACCACCGAGATACGCGCGGGCGCGCCGGTCTGGTCCAAACCCTCGACCGCGCGGGTCAGCCGGGCGGCTCCCGGGTCAGGGGCGATGATGTAATCCGACAGGTCGTCCGAAATAGCCAATTGCACCCCTTTCGATAGCCCGGTAGAGCGGTTGGGCTTACCTTAGGATTTAGGCATGTCCTTCACCACATCCAAATCCGTCTACTGGAAGGGTTTTCGCGACGGCGCACCCTTCATCATGGTGGCGGCCCCCTTTGGCACCCTGTTCGGCGTGTTTGCGACCGAGGCCGGGCTGAACCTGGTGCAGGTGATGACCTTTACCGCCACCGTTTTTGCCGGTGCGGCGCAGTTCACCGCGCTGCAACTCTTGCTCGATGACACGCCGACGCTGATCGTGCTGCTGTCAGCGCTGGCGGTGAACCTGCGGGTGGCGATGTATTCCGCCGCGCTGACGCCTTATCTGGGCGCAGCACCACTCTGGCAGCGGGCGGTGGCCGCCTATTTCACGGTGGATCAGTCCTATGCCTTGTCCGTGGTGCGGTTCGAGACCGAGCCGGACCTGACCGTGCCGCAGCGGATGGCCTATTTCTTTGGCACCGTCACGCCGCTGGCGCCCGCCTGGTATCTGGCGACCTATCTGGGTGCGGTGTTGGGCACCCGCATTCCCGAAAGCTGGGCGCTGGATTTCGCCCTGCCGATCACCTTTCTGGCGATGATCGGGCCGATGCTGCGCACCTTGCCGCATGTGATCGCGGCGCTGGTGGCAATCGTGACCGCGCTGCTGACGGCCGGTGTGCCGTTCAACCTGGGCCTGCTGATCGCGGGCACCGCCGGAATGATGGCCGGTGCGCAGGCCGAAGTGATGCTCGCCCGCAGGAACAAGAACACATGACCGAGATCGACCCATCAACCATGTGGATCGTCATCGCAGGGCTTGCCTTTGGCAGCTTTGGTCTGCGTTTTGTCTTTATCGGGCTGGTCGGCGACCGTCCGCTGCCCGACTGGCTGCTGCGGCATCTGCGCTATACCGCCGTGGCCATCCTGCCCGCGCTTATCGCGCCTTTGGTGATCTGGCCGCAGGCCACCGGCGGTCAGCCCGATGTGCCCCGGATGAGCGCGGCGGCAGTGGCGCTTGCCGCCGGATACTGGTCGAAAAACGTGCTGGTCGCGATCTTTTCAGGCGCAGGCACGCTTTACGGCCTGCTCTACCTGCTGGGCTGAGACAAGGCTCAGCCCGGCTGGTTCAGCTTGGCGTTGTTGGCGGCCAGACCCTTTTGCAGGTCGGCATCGTCCTGCTCGTAATACTTGTTCGTCACCGCACCGGGGCGCGAACCGAACTGATCGGCCAATTTGGTCGGCTGGAACGTGACCTTGATGTCACCGAACCCCGGAATCTGCTGCAACAGGCGCGCAGTATAATTGGCACAATAGGCACCCGGCACCGGCCCCATGGTACGCGCCAGCCGATAGGCCGCCTCTGCCTGTTCCGGGGATACTTCCAATTCTTGCACAACAACGTGATGCGTCTCTCGCGCATGCGAGCCCCGATAGGCAGTCTCGACAGCCGGAGTGATGCCGAACAGAACATCGTTCTGTTCCGGCACGATATCGGCCCAGAACGAGCCCGCCGGGTCAAAGATCACCCGCTCGCTGGCATTGATCATCAGCGAGGTATGCGCCCCTGCGCCCGACCGGTTGTTGACCATCGTATAAAGCGTCAGCTTTGCCGGCCCCGGATCGCGATAGCGAACGGCAGCGACGGTCGCATCATCGGCCTTTGGCGCGCTCTGGCGGGTACAAGCCATCAGGCTCAGCGCCAACGCGCCAGCAAGAAAAATCAGCTTCACGGGAAGGCCCCTCGCAGGATCAGGCGGTAAACACGGCCATGAACAGCAGGACGAAGAAGATCACGACACAGACCCAGATCATCGCCTTGATGAACCCATCAAAGGTCTTGGTCTGAGTGGTGATGTCCATCGAACCGGGTTTGAAGTCAGCCATAGCAATCATCCTATTCGCGTTTTTTCGGTTGGATAGCGGATTCTCGCCGCTCTGTCACGACGTCAATCGCGCGCAGGCGCGGTTGAGTCAAAGGGGGTGCAATGGGCATACCCATAGCCCCAGCGCCATGGCAGGCCAGAGCAGGGGCCACCGCCAAAGCGGACCGCCAGATACATCGCATCTGCGATGGTGCCATAGGCGGCGCGGACCGTTTCGGGCGTGGTGTCATAACGTGTCGCCAGATCCGCCAGATGGCTTTCGCCGGTGTCGCGCACACAGCTTTGCAAGGCCCGGTCGGCCTCATAACGCGCGGCATAGCTGTCCTCGGCAGTTTCTGACCCGCCTGCGTCGTGATAAGCGCGGTCATGAATGACACAGCAGGCCTCCCAAGGCGGAAGATTGCCCTGCGCGGCAGCAAAATCGGGAAACGTGTCGGCAACCATGGTCCAACCGGCGCTGAGCCCGCCCGAACAGCCATCAGTGGTGAACGGTGCCAGCGGCGCGGCCTGTTGCGCCGCCATCAGCGCGCGATGCGCCGGCAGTTCGAGCATCCGGTTCAGATCCTGCGCCGCGACCGGACTGCCCACGCAAAGGCACAGGATCAACAGGTTACGGGCTGTCATCGCGATAGGCCTTTGCATTCAGCTCCCACCCCATTTCCTGGGTCAGCCACAAGAGCAGCCGTTCAGCGGGGTTCAGCGTGGCGCGCACCTCCAGAACCTCGCGCGCCATGGCGGGTTCGTCGGTGATCAACCCATCGACCCCCAGAGAGATCATCTTGGACATCAACAACGGCTCGTTCACCGTCCAGACATAGACATCCTTGCCCGCCGCATGGGCGGCGCGCAGCAGCGACGGGCGCAGGCTGGCACTGCTGACGGCAACGAAATCACCCTCGAGCCCTGCCAGATTGCCCACTGCCGTCGCCGCCAGAACACCGGTGCGCCAATCGGGGCGCAAGGCACGCATCTTTTGCACCGCCGGGTATTTCAGCGACATGGTGGCGATCTGGTCCTGCATGCCGAATTCCTCGACCAGGGCAATCACCCGGTTCTCCAGATCCACGTCATGGCCGTAATATTTCAGTTCGATCAGGACGTTGGACTTACCCTTGGCGGTCTCCAGAACCGCGCGCAAGGTAGGTGCCCGCTCGGCCGCGTAGTCCGGCGAAAACCAGCTGCCGATATCGATTTCCTCGATATCCTGCATGGTGGCGTCCCAGATCTTGGTCGGCACGCCGGAAAGCTTCATGAAATCGCTGTCATGCATGACGACCACCTCGCCATCGGCGGTCTCCTGCACGTCGATCTCGACCCAGTCGGCGCCGTCCTCGATCGCTTTGACGACCGAGGCCATGGTGTTCTCGGGCCGCGCCCCGGCGGCGCCGCGATGGCCAATCACGGTCACCTCGTCCGCAGCCGTCAGTTGGGTCAGCACCCCGTCGCTGACCCACATGCCAACGCCCAGCGCAAGAGCGGCCAGTATCGCCGCTCCAATGAGCCGCGCGCGCAGGCCCTGCGGATCCGCGGGCGGCAGGGGGGCCGCCGCCGCGGCTCCGTCGTAGAAACGATCCAGTAGCTTGGTCAGCGCCCCCAGCGCAGTCGCGGCCAGCACCAGCCCGGCCAGCGACCAGAGCCCCATCACCAGCACCACCAGTACCAACGCCCGACGCAACGCGCCCTCGGCCGGGATCGGTACCAGTGCCAGCGCCGCGCTGGCCAAAGCGCCCAGAACGGCGGCCAGCGCCAACCGGGTCAGAAGCCAGAGCACCAGTTCTATCTTGAGCGCGGTTCGGCGGGTGCCCATGCGGCGGGTGCTTTCGGCAAAGGCCTGAGCCGGCTGGATCCCTTCGAAGATGACCAGATGCAGCGCCAGCGCCCAGCCCGAGAGCCGCAGCATCAAGAGCCAGGCCAGGATTAGAACCAGAACCGCGATGGCCGCCATCGCCAGCCGGAACGAGGGCGGGCGGAAGGTCAGGTAATAGTTGATGTCGTAATCACCCAGCACCCACCAGGCGATCAGCCCGGCGAGCGCGACAAAGGGCAACGCCAGTACCAGCACCCGCAGAACAAAGAGCGCGGCAAAGGCCAGCAGCGGCCGCAGGTGCCGCAGCACCAGAGCCAGACCGGAACTGCCCGCGTGCCAGACATTGCTGGCACCGCTGCGCAGGGTCGCGGCCATCACCGCAAAGCTCAGCACCTCGGCAACCAGAAGGATGCTCAGCACCGCAAGCGTCGCGGCAAAGCCCAGCGGAGACAGGACAAAACGCGCGATATCCTGATCGGTCAGCGCCGATTGGTCCGACAGGCCGACGGCCAGATTGATCAGCCCAGCCAGCGCAGGCGCGATCAGCGCCAGAACCAGCAGGCGCAGTGCGGCATAGAGCGGAACAAAGACCCGTCGCCGAGCCCAGGAACCGGACCAGGCATTGCGGACATGGGTAAAATGCGACACGGGCGGCTATCTCCTGCAAACAATGCAGGTATTGAACGGCCCTACCGCTGCCAAGGCAAGCCGAAAGCGCCTAGTCCGCTTCCAGGTCGGCGGCCAGCCGGAAACCGATGCGCTGGGCAGGACGATCCTCGGTCGCCACCGGCATGGCGCGCAACATCACGTTCAACTGGCTCACATGCTGGACCAGCTGGGTCCGCGCGCCGGTGCCATCGGCCCCGTAAAAGGTGACGATATCGGGGTCGAAATAGCCGATCCCCTCGATCCGCAACACCCCGGCATCGCCGCCGACAAAGCCCATCGCCACCTCTTGGCTGGCATCAAGCTGCTTTTCGAAGTTGCGGATATAGAGGATCAGACGTTCATAGGCCCATTGCGCCGGGCTTTTGTTCTGGACCGGTTCCTGCAGCGGTGCGGGCACCTCGGTCATACGGGCGGGGCTGTCAGGATCGGCATGCACCTCGTGGCACCGGGGCGGCAACACCGCCGCCTCGGCATATTCGGCCGAGGTCTCGATCTTGTTTTCCATGGCTCATCCTTTCCGCTGATAGAGCCAGGCGCCATCCGCGCGCCGGGTCCGTGTCACCTCTCCGGTATGATAGAGATGGTTGACATGGGCAACCGCTTCAACCAGCGCCAGCCCGTACTCGCCCTCGCCAATGGTGCGCTTGAACAGCGGCGCGAAACAGTCCGAGGCCGGCTTTGGCGTATCGAGATGATCACGCAGGCGCGTCAGCGCGCCATGATGGTTGTCGATCAGTTGCCGCATCCGGATCGGCAACCCGGTAAAGGGCAGCTTGTGCCCGCCCAGCGCCAGATGCTCGGGGCGTGCCAACGGTGCCAGCCGTTCACAGGTTTCCAGCCAGTCGGCCAGCGGGTCGGCCATCGGTTCGGTCGCATAGACACCGATATTGGGGCTGATCGAGCTGAGGATCTGGTCGCCGGTGATGACCAGATTGTCATCGCGGCTCCAGAAGGTCGCATGTTCGGGCGCGTGGCCGTTACCCATATGCACGTCCCAGTCGCGCCCGCCCATGCGGAACACGTCGCCCTGCTTGATACGGGTGAACCCCAGCGGCATCGGATAGACCATATCGGCAAAGTTGAACGGCCGCTCGGCCATACGCTTTGCCAGGATCTCGGGCGCCATGCCCGCGCTGCGATAATAGTCCAGTGTTTCCTCGGGCCAGGTCTCCTGCACGTCCAGCGTCAGCATGCGCGAGAACAGCCATGCGGTGCGCGTGGTGACCAGCTCGGCACCCAGTTCAGACTGGAACCAGCCTGCATTGCCCATATGGTCGGGGTGGTGATGGGTCACGACCACCCGGCGCACCGGCTTGCCCGCCAGCGGCCCGTCGATCAGCGCCTGCCAGATGCCGCGCGTCTTGTTCGACGAAAACCCGGTGTCGATCACCGTCCAGCCATCGCCATCATCCAGCGCATAGACATTGACATGATCCAGCTTCATCGGCAGCGGCAGGCGCATCCATAGCACGCCCTCGGCCACTTCGATCGCTGAACCATGGGCAGGCGGTTCGTCCCAGGGGTAGCGCATGGCCAGGCCCGGTGTCCGATCCATCACGCCGACAGCTCTTCAAGGCTGATGGCATACAGGTCGGCACAACCGCCCTGCGCTTGTTCGAGCAGGCCGGCATGTTCGGGCAACAGCGCGTTGATATAGAACCGCGCCAATTTCTCGCGCGCGCCACCGGGATCGGACAGCGCCGCGATCAGGTGGAAATGGCCGCCCAACACCCGCGCAAAGGCGCGCAGGAATGGCACCGCCCCGGCAAAGCGGTCGTTCATCTCACCTTGCGCCACCATCCATTCGGTCGCCTCGCGCAGGGTTTCGGTCGCCTCCCAGACGGGTCCGGCCAGTTCCGGCAGGCGGCCACGGGCGCGCTCGGCGTGGTCCTCGATCTCGTCCAGCAGCTTGGCCGCCGCCTCGCCGCCATCCATCATCTTGCGCGCCACCAGGTCCATCGCCTGAATGCCGTTGGTACCCTCGTAGATCGCCGTCACTCGCACATCGCGATAAAACTGCGCGGCACCGGTTTCCTCGATAAAGCCCATGCCGCCATGCACCTGCACCCCGGCTTCCGAGACCGCGATACCCGTGTCTGTTCCAAATGCCTTGGCAATCGGGGTCAGGAACGCGGCGCGCGCCTTCCACTCGGCCGACCCGGTGGCATTGCCCATGTCAATCGCCACCGCACAGGACGCCAGGATCGCACGGGCGGCAAAGACATCTGCCTTCATGCTGGTCAGCATCCGCCGCACATCGGCATGGTCGGCTATGGTGCCCGAGGCCGATTTGCCCTGTTTGCGCTCCATCGCATAGGCCATCGCGTGCTGCCAGGCGGCCTCGGCCACGCCGACGCCCTGCCCACCCACGCCAAGGCGCGCGTTGTTCATCATGGTGAACATGGCCGCCATGCCGCCATGTTCCTCGCCCACCAACCAGCCGGTGGCGCCGTCATATTGCATCACGCAGGTGGGAGAGCCATGCAGGCCCATCTTGTGCTCCAGCGAAACCACCTTGAGGCTATTGGCCACGCCCGCATTGCCATTCTCTTCGGGCAGGTTGCGCGGCACCAGGAACAGCGAGATGCCCTTGGTCCCGGGCACACCATCGGGCAGCCGTGCCAGCACCAGGTGGCAGACATTGTCGCAGAAATCGTTGTCGCCCCAGCTGATGAAGATCTTCTGCCCGGTCACCGCATAGGTGCCGTCGCCATTGGGCTCGGCCTTGGAGCTCAGCGCGCCCACATCCGACCCGGCCTGCGGTTCGGTCAGGTTCATCGTGCCCGACCACTCGCCCGAGATCAGCTTGGGCAGGTACAGCTCCTTGATCGCGTCGCTGGCATGGTGTTCCAGCGCCTCGATCTGGCCCTGGCTCATCAGCGGCGCCAGTTGCAGCGACAGGCAGGCACCGCTCATCATGTCGTTCACGGCGGTGGTGACCGCCATCGGCAACCCCATGCCACCATGCTCCGGCGACCCGCTCATCCCGATCCAGCCGCCTTCGGCAATCGCTTTCCACCCTTCGGCAAAGCCGGGCGAGCTGCGCAGCGCCCCGTTTTCCAGCCGCGCAGGGTTCAGATCGCCACCGCGTTGCAAGGGCGCCATCACCTCGTCGCACATCCGCCCTGCCTCGGTCAGGATAGCGCTCACCATATCGGCACCCGCCTCGGCATATTTCTCGGTCCCGGACACCCGGTCATATCCCACCACATGGCTCAGCAGGAACGTATAATCGGTCACGGGCGAACGGTATGGCATGGGGTCCCCTCGGTGGTGGTCTTGGTGGCTTGGCAAGCTGCGGGCGCATCGGTATGTATCAAGGCTTGTCCGATTACCTATCCAGAGCCATCCGGCAAGCAACCAAAACGCCGCGTCACCCCGCCATGCCTGTCCAACACACCCTTCGCCTTGCCGCCGATCCCGACGGCATCGCCCGCGCGGCAGAGCTGCTGCGGGCGGGCCAGCTTGTCGCCTTTCCGACCGAGACTGTCTATGGGCTGGGTGGCGATGCCACCAACGGGAAGGCAGTGGCGGGGATCTATGCCGCCAAGGGCCGGCCCAGCTTCAACCCGCTGATCGCCCATGTCGCCAGCGCCAAGGCGGCCCGGCGCCATGTGCAGTGGTCCGAAACCGCCGAGCGGCTCGCCACCGCCTTCTGGCCCGGCCCGCTGACGCTGGTTCTGCCACTGCGCTCCGATCATGGGATTTCAGAGCTGGTTACCGCCGGGCTCGACACGCTGGCGGTGCGGGTGCCCGCCCACCCGACCGCCCGCACGCTGCTTGCCACCCTCGACCGGCCGGTCGCCGCTCCCTCGGCCAACCCTTCGGGCCGGATCAGCCCGACCACGGCGGATCACGTGCTGGCGGGCCTCGATGGCCGGATTGCGGCGGTGCTCGACGCAGGCCCCTGCGGCGTGGGTGTGGAATCGACCATCATCGGCCTTTCCGGCACGCCCACCCTGCTGCGTCCCGGTGGCCTGCCCGCCGAAGAGATCGAGGCGCTGCTTGGCCAGTCTTTGGAGCGGCACCAACAGGGCGACAACATCAGCGCCCCGGGTCAGCTGCTGTCGCATTACGCGCCTCAGAGCACAGTCCGCCTCAATGCCACAGCCCCCTCTGAGGACGAGGTCTTTCTCGGCTTCGGCCCGGTGGACTGCGACGAAAACCTTTCACCCACCGGCGACCTGACCGAAGCCGCCGCCAATCTCTTTGCCGCGCTGCACCGCCTCGACGCAACGGGCCACCCCATCGCCATTGCCCCGATCCCCGAGCGCGGCCTGGGCCTTGCCATCAACGACCGCCTGCGCCGCGCCGCCGCCCCGCGCATGTCCTAAACCCGCTTCATTTCGCCCCAAATACTCCCGCCGGAGGCATCAGCCCCCTCACGACCCAAACAGCAAGACGGCACGTCACGCCGCCACAAACACCGAGGAGGAGGAACGACGACGAGATATCGAGCGCGCCGCAGGCGCTCGATTGGGTCAGGCGTGGCCAGCGCTGGCCGACAGCAAAAGCGCGTCAATCCCGAGCGATTTCAGCGCAGCTTCCCATTTTCCCTCATCACGACTGCCGAACACGATGTCGGGGTCCGCCTCGGCGGTCAGCCAGCCATTGTCGGCGATTTCCGCCTCGAGTTGGCCCGGACCCCAGCCGGAATAGCCCAGCATCAGCACCGCGCGGGCAGGGCCGTTGTCGCGCGCGATGTCTTCGAGAATATCCAGCGTCGCGGTCATGGTGAACGCGTCCGACACTTTCAGCGACTGCAACTTGCCCGCGTAATCCGGTGAGTGCAGCACAAAGCCGCGTGCCATCTCTACCGGTCCGCCCAGCCGTACCGGCGCCCGGGCGGCAGAGGCCGAGGTCGCAGGAATCTCAAGCTGCTCCAGCAGCGTGGCAACATTCAGATCGGCGGGCTTGTTCACGATCAGCCCCATGGCACCGTCCTCGCCATGGCTGCACAGGAAGATCACCGAGCGTTCGAAGCGCGGATCGCCCATCCCCGGCATCGCGATCAGCAGTTTTCCGGTCAGGTCCATCATCGGCTAGGGCTCTCCTTTGCCCTACAATGGGCAACCGCAGGCCAGGGTGCAAGGGACAGCGGGCAGGACGCGCGGAAATCCCGCGGTTGACTGCATCGTGACTTGGCAAACCGCATTTGAAAGCGCATCTATTGGTCATGTCGACCCGTTTTTCTGCCTTGGCGCTTGTCGCGCTGCTGAGTCTGCCGCTCGCCAATCCCGCGCCTGCCGCAGGGCTGGACGATCTGGTGCAGATCGAAATCCTCGACGGCGGGCTGACCCCACGCGGCACCTATCTGGGCGCGATCCGCATGACCCTGTCCGAGGGCTGGAAAACCTATTGGCGCGCTCCGGGCGAAGCGGGTATCCCTCCCAGTTTCGACTGGCGCGGCTCGCGCAATCTGGGCGAGGTGAGCATCACCTGGCCCGCGCCCGAAGTGTTCGAGCAAAGCGGCCTGCGGTCGATCGGTTATACCGACCAGATGGTGCTGCCGATCGAGATCACCCCAAAGGATGCCAACCGCCCGGTACGGCTGCGCGGCGAGATGGAATTTGGCGTCTGCAAGGATATCTGCGTGCCCGGCAATCTGGACTTCGATCATACGCTTGACGCTGGCGCACCGCGCAACCCGGCCATCGTGGCGGCGCTGGCCCGGCGGCCCTATTCGGCGGCCGAGGCGGGCGTGACCTCGGCCACTTGCCGGATCAGCCCCAGCCAGGACGGTATGCGGATCGAAGCGCGGATCGCGATGCCTTCAACCGGCGGCTCGGAACTTGCCGTGTTCGAACCGGGCGACCCGACTCTCTGGGCGGGCGAGGCGCAGACCCGGCGCCAGGGCAATACCCTGATCGCCAGTTCGGAAATCCTCAATGCCGGCGGCACCGCCTTCGCCGTCGATCGCTCGCGCATCCGGATTACGGTACTGGGGGCCAAGCGGGCGGTGGATATCCACGGCTGCCTGCCGGGCTGATCGGTGACACCCGAGCCAAAGATCGGCGCGTTGGCCGTGGTGATCCACGAGGGCCAGGTGTTGCTGGCGCAGCGCGGCAAGGATCCCGGGCGCGGGCTTTGGGGCTTTCCCGGCGGCCACGTGGAATGGGGCGAGACCGTGCGCGAGGCCGCCTTGCGCGAACTGCGCGAGGAAACCGCGATCGAGGCCCGCGCCCAGCGCTATCTGACCCATTTCGATCTGATCCACCACGACGACAACGGGCAGGCCGTGGTGCATTACCTGCTGGTCGGTGTGCTCTGCCGCTATCAGGGGGGCACGTTGCAGGCGGGCGACGATGCAATGGATGCACGCTGGTTCCCGATTGACCGCTTGCGCGATGGTACGGTGCCGGTGATCGACCGGGTGACCGAACTGATGGAAATCGCGCTGCGCGCCAGCTAAGCCCCGCTCAGGCCGGTTTGCGTCCTGCGTTGCGCATCAGGATCAGTGCCGAGACCGCCATTGCCAGCAAGCAGACAACAAGCGCCCCTGCAATGAACAACACCAGCGCGGTAGGCATCGGCGCCAAACTCTGCACCTGCGGTACCAGCCCCAGCATCCAGACAGGCAGCGCGCCCGTTACCGCAACCCAGGCCACCGTGACACCCAGCCAAGCCAAGGTCAGCACACCGCTTACCGCCACCGCCCCACGCGCCAGAGGCGCCCCGCCGCGCAGCGCTCGGCGCAACGCCGACAACGGGCGCGCCACATCATTCTGCACCGCCAGCAGCGCGGGAACCACCAGCAGCACCAACAGCACGCCAAATCCCAGCCCGTAGACCAGCGTGATCACCGTGGGCTTGAGGAATTGCGCCTGTTGCGAGCTTTCATAGAGCAGCGGCGCCAGACCCAGTACCGTGGTCAGCGAGGTCAGCAAAACGGGCCGCAAGCGGTCGGCCGTCCCGTCGATGATCGAGGGCAAAAGCCCCCTGCTCTCGGCATATTCGTCGATGGTGGTCACCAGCACGATGGAATCGTTGATGATGATGCCGGTCATACCCAAGAGGCCCACAACCGTGAACATGCTCAGCGGCACCTCCCAGATATAGTGACCCCAGATCGTCCCGACGAGGCCGAAGGGGATGATCGCCATCACCACCAGCGGCCGGGTCCAGCTGGCAAAGATCCATGCCAGCACCAGGTAGATGCCGGTCAGGCACAGGGTCAGCCCGGTCGCCGCCTCGGACAGGAACGTGTCCTCCTGCTCGCTCAGCCCCGCCATGCGCCATTCGACCTGCCGTTCACTGGCGATGCGCGGCAGGATCTGCGTTTCCAGCGCGGTCGAGATCTCGGTGGCCCGGGCCGGGTCGTCCTCGGAGATATCCCCGGTGACCGAGATCCGGCGGATGCCGTTTTCGCGCCGAACGGTCGAAAACCCGGTGCGCTGGCTGACCGAAACGATATCGGCCAGCGGCACATAGACCCCGGCAGGCGCCCGCATCAGCGTGCGCTCCAGAAAATCGGCGGTCAGCTCGCCCTCGGGCAGTTCCACCCGGATTTCGGCACTGCGGGGACCGTCGGGATAGGTGGCCGCCTCGATCCCGTTCAGCCGCGCCCTGAGCGCCCGGCCCAGCGCGTCGACGGTAAAGCCCATCGCCTGCCCCTGCGCGGTCAGGTCCAGCACCACCTCTTCCTTGTCATAGGCCAGATCATCCTCGACCGCCGACACCTCGGGATAACGCAACAGCGCCGCCTGAAGGTCGTTCGACGCCGCCTTGAGCACCTGTGCCGAGGCGCCATAGAACTGAACGTCCAGCGCATCGCCACCCGGCCCCGAGCGCCAGCCACGGAAGCTGAGCGTTTCGACCTTGGGGTGGCGGGTGACGAAATCCTGCAACTCGCCGACAAAGGCAAAGCTGGAATAAGGACGCAGATCGGCGTCGATCAACTCGATCGAGATACCGCCCAGCAGGTCGGCATCCTTGGTTTCTGCCCCCGCCAGACCGCGCCCGGCATTGCCGCCTATCTCGGCCAGAACATAGTCGATCGGGTTGCGGCCGTGGCGCTCTTCGTAGATGCGGCCCAGTTCCTCGGTGGCGCGCTGCAATTCGCGCATCATCTCGAGCGTGTCGGCGCGGGTGGCGCCTTCGGCCATGATAAAATTACCCGTGACCGAGCCGCGCTCGGGCGCATTGAAGAACCGCCATTGCACATCACCGGTGATGAACAGTGCCGCCTGGCTGGCCAGCACGGTGACGGCCGCGGCCAGCACCACATAGCGGGCCTGCACCACCCAGCCGACAAAGGGCCGGAACAGGTGATCGCGCAGCCAGCGAAAGCCGCGGTTCACCACCCGGTTGGGCCAGTCATACCAATGTTCCTTGGCCGAATGGGCGATGGCATGGGACATGTGGTTGGGCAGGATCAGGAAACACTCGACCAGCGAGGCCGCCAGCACCGCGATCACGGTAAAGGGGATGTCGCGGATCAGCTCGCCGAACCGGCCACCGATGGCGGTCAGGCCGAAAAAGGCGATGATCGTGGTCAGCGTCGCGGCAAAGACCGGCATCGCCATGCGGCGCGCGGCGGTCTCGGCGGCGACCACGGGGTGTTCGCCCAGACGCCGGGCGCGAAAATCGGCGTGCTCGCCCACCACGATGGCGTCGTCCACCACGATGCCCAGCGTGATGATCAGGCCAAAGAGCGACACCATGTTGATGGTCAGCCCACCCACATACATCAGCGCGATCGCCGCGAACATCGAGGCCGGGATCCCCGCCGCAACCCAGAAGGCGGTGCGCGCGTTCAGGAACAGGAACAGCAGCATCACCACCAGCGCCAGCCCCATCAGCCCGTTGTCGACCAGAATGTTGAGACGGTCGCTGATCGCCTCGGCCCGGGTGCGGATCAGCTGCATGGTGACGCCTTGGGGCAGGCTGGCCTGCATCCGCTCGACCACCTCGGCGACCTGCTTCTGTACCCGGATCGCGTCGCCCCGGTCGGAGCGGTCGACCCGGATCGACATGGCCGGCTGGTCGCCGACCCAATAGGAGCGGTCGCGGGTGACGCCTTCGACCCGGATCTGGGCCACATCCGCGATCCGCAGCTTGGAGCCATCGGGGTTCGAGCGCAGGACAATGCCCGCGATATCCTCGGGACTGCGCTTTTCCACCCCGGTTCGGATGCGCGCATTGGCCCCCGACACATCGCCCGCCGGGTCGCCGGTGACCTCGGCGGCGATGGCCGTTGCGATCTCGTTCATCGAGATATCGTTGGCGATAAGCTTGGCCGAGGACACCTCGACCACCGTGCGCGGCGCGGCGATGCCTCGAATGGTGGTGCGGGTGACGCCGATCTCGAACAGGCGCACGATCAGCTCGTCGGTGAAAAGCGCCAGCTGCTGCGGACCCACCGGCCCCGTGATCACCACATCGGTCACCCGGTCGCGCCAGGCGCCCCGGCGCACCGCCGGGTCCTCGGCATCCTCGGGCAGGGTGGTGACCGCGTCGACGGCGGCCTGCACATCGTCGGCGGCCTGCGACATGTCCCAGCCGGGCTCGAATTCCAGCTCGATATCGGCGCGCCCTTCGCGGGAACTGGCGGTGGTGCTTTCCACCCCGTCGACCGCCAGCAACGCCGGTTCCAGCACCTGCACGATGGCGCTGTCCACATCCTCGGGGCCGGCGCCTTCCCATTCCACGTTGACCGAGACACTTTGCACGATCACATCGGGAAAGAACTGCGCCCGCATGTTGGGGACCGCCGCCGCGCCCAGCACCAGCAACACCATCAAGAGCAGGTTCGCCGCCGTCCGGTGCCGGGTGAAATAGCTGAGCAAGCCGCCCGCCGCGCTGGGGATGCCGCGCACCATCGCGGATCAGCCCCCGGCCCGGTCTTCCAGCCGGGCCACCAGCCCGGCGGGAACGCGGGTTTCGGCGAGCTGGCCCAGCACCTTGGCCTTCACTTCAGAGGGCATCCGCTCGTTGGCTTCGACCAGCGCCACCAGCCGGGCACGATGTTCGTCGCTCAGTTCCAGCATCGACAGATCGGGGCTGCCCGCCTGCGCCTCGTCCCTCAGGGGACGGACCCGGATGCCGGGGCCAAGCAGCGGCGTGCGGCCCAGCACCACCTCGCGCCCGGCCAGCCCCTCACCCCGGATCAGCACCATATCACCCTGCCGCCGGATCAAGGTGACCGGCACTTGTTCCAGCCGGTCCTCACTGTCCAGAACCAGCACCGTGCCCGCCGCGTCCAGCGCCGAGGCCGGCAGGCGGACCACGTCGGCCAGCGGCGGTTCCTCGACACGGACGGTGACGAAATCGCCGGGCTTGAACCCCGGCGCCGCATCGAGACGGGCATAGATCACCCGGCCCGACTGTCCCTCGCCCGCTGCCGCGCTGTCGCGGCTGACAGTGCCGGTGGCGGTCAGATCGGCCCCCGCCACATCCAACTCGATCTCGACTGCAGCACCAATCAAACGACCGGCCGCATCCAGCAGCCGCGTATGCTGGGCCGTCGAGACGCGGAACACCACTTCGAGCGCGTCGGGGTCGATCAGTTCGGCCAACTTCTCGTTCACCGCCACCAGCCGCCCCTCGACGAGAGTCACGCCGCTGAGCGTGCCGTCGAACCGGGCTGTCACCTCGGTTTCGGTCAGGTCGCGTTCGGCCTGTTCCAGCGCCAGCCGGGCGCGGGCCAGACGGGTCGCTGCCTGATCCACGCGCGCCTCGGCCTGGGCCACCGCGATGCGCCGCGCCAATACGGCTTGCCGCGCCTGGGCATCGGCCAGCTCTGCGGTCTCGGCGGCGGCGGCGCTGCCGACGCCGCGTTCCACCAGGTCCCGTTGCCGCTTCATCGCCTGGGCCCGCAAGGCCGACTGATCCTCGGCGGCCTGCAACTCGTCACCGGCCAGGATCAGCGCCCTTGCGGCATCGCGTTCCTCGGCCTCGGCATCCATCAGGTCGGATCGCGCGCGGTCCAGCTCGGTCTGCGGCTTGGCCGGGTCGATGCGCACCAGCACCTCGCCCATAGCGACCGTGCCGCCCTCGACGAAATTGTCCGACAGGCCGATCACCCGCCCGCCCATCGCGGCGCGCAGTTCCAGCGTGCGCCGGCTTTGGACCTGACCGAAGGCTTCGAGAACCGGGGTGACGGTGCCATATTCGGCACGCTGCACATTGACCGCAAAGACCCGTTCGCGCGCGGCCGGCGGCTTGCGGTCACCGGCCATTCTGGTTTGCACCGCCTCCATCACCAGCTGTCCGGCCCAGATCAGCAGGGCAAGCGCCACCGAGGCCAGAAAGACACCCAAAAGGCTCTGCCGCAAAAATCGCATCGGTTTTCGCACCCCGCTCGCTCAGGATCGCACTGTAACAGAACTAGCAGCGCATGGAAAAACGCCAAGCCCCAAGTGCTTGAACGGGTCGCAAAGCTATTTCCGTCGCAGATGTTCGTCCAGTCTGGGCATGATTTCCACGAAATTGCAGGGCCGGTGCCTATAATCCAGCTGTTTTTCCAGAATTCCGTCCCAGGCATCCTTGCAGGCACCGGGGCTGCCGGGCAATGCGAACAGATAAGTGCCGCCCGCCACACCACCCGTGGCGCGTGACTGTACCGCCGAGGTACCGATCTTTTCCATCGAGATCAGGGTAAAGACGGTGGCAAAGGCCTCGATCTCTTTTTCATAGACGTCGCGATGGGCCTCGACGGTCACGTCGCGCCCGGTCAGGCCGGTGCCGCCGGTCGAGATGATCACGTCGATCTCGGGGTCTGCAACCCAGGCGCGCAGCTGGTCGGCAATCTGGGCGCGTTCGTCCCGGATGATGCGCCGGTCGGCCAGCACATGACCTGCCCGCGCGATCCGGTCGACCAGGGTCTGGCCCGAGCGGTCTTCCTCCAGCGAGCGGGTATCCGACACGGTCAGCACCGCGATACGGACCGGGATGAAATCGAGGCTTTCGTCGATGCGGGACAAGGGATCAGGTCCTTTCTAGCAAGGCAAGCCGCAGCGCCAGCGCGGCGAAAATGCCGGCGGTAAAGCGGCTGAGCAGACGGCCCAATCGCGGATCGCCGGTCAACCGTCTGCCCAATCCGCCAGCGAACTGACCCACCATGCCGTTGACGATGAATCCGCCGATCGCGATTACAAGGCCAAAGGTCAGGAATTGCATCAGGATCGGTCCGGCAGCCGGGTCGATGAATTGCGGGATGAAGGCAAGCACGAACAGGATCACCTTGGGGTTGGTGAGGTTTACCAGCATCCCGTCACGAAAGGCGCGGCGCGCCGGGCGTATCGGCACCTCGGATGCGCTGAACTCTTGCCGCAACGCGCCCCAGGCCAGCCAGAGCAGATAGGCAACCCCGACCCAGCGGATCACGTCGAACAGCCAGGGCATCGCCTGTACCGCAGCCCCCAGACCCAGTCCCGCGATCGAAACATGCACCATGCCACCCGCCGAAATCCCGGCGCTGGCGGCCCAGCCCGCGCGTGGACCCGCGCGCAGCCCCTGCCCGAGACAAAACATCATGTCGGCCCCCGGTGTCAGGTTCAGCGCGAGCGCGGCGGGAACGAATGTAAGCAAGGTGACCGGATCGATCATGCCGGTATCTCGAACCAGTTCACGGTGGGGCCAAGGTTGACGACCCGGCTGCGCCCGATCATGCCCTCAGCCCCCCAGCTGTCATGGATATGACCGCACAGCGCCAGCCGGGGCTGGACCCGTTCGATGGCGTCGCGGATCTCGGTCGACCCGACCGAAAGCCCGGTTCCGGTCACATCGCCGATCCCCTTGGGCGGCGAATGGGTGATCAGGATATCGGCACCTGTGCAGCGGTCGAGCAATTCGGCCGCCGCGCCCTCGGTCAGGTCGCAGGACCAGTCGCCAAAGGGGGTGGGCGGCACACCGTATCCCACACCGAACAGGCGCAACCCGTCGATGCGCGCGCCAGAGCCGTGCAGCACATGGGCACCATCGGGGGCGGCAGCGCGCAGCTCGTCGGCGCTTTCGGCATTGCCGGGCACCAGCACCAGCGGCACCATGATCCCGGCCAGCATGGCCATCGCCTGATCCAGGCCCTGCCGCCCGTTGCAATAATCGCCCGCCCCGATGACCAGATCGGCCTCAAGACTGGCGGCAACCAGATCGGCGGCCCGGGCGCGCGCCATGTGCAGATCGGAAAAGGCCAGAATGCGCATCACGCCTCCCTCAGCTTCGCCTGAAGCTCCAGCAGATCGACCCAGGCCTGCCGCTTCATCTGCGGCTGACGCAGCAGATAGGCCGGATGAAACATCGGCAGCACCGGCAGGCCCATGGCTTGGGTCCATTGCCCGCGCAACCGGGTAATCCCGCGTCGGCCCAGCACCGTTTCGCAGCTGATATTGCCCATCAACACCAGCACCTCGGGCTTGGCCAATGCCACATGCCGTTCCAGAAACGGCTTCATCATGCCGATTTCCACCGGCAACGGGTCGCGGTTCTGCGGGGGCCGCCATGGCAGGACGTTGGTGATATAGACGCTCTCCGACCGGCTGAGACCGATCGCCGCCAGCATCCGGTCCAGCAACTGCCCGGCCCGGCCGACAAAGGGACGGCCCTCGCGATCCTCGTCACGGCCCGGAGCCTCGCCAATGATCATCACCCGCGCACCGGGCGCCCCATCGGCAAAGACCAGATTGCGGGCCCCGCGCTTCAGGTCGCAATGCTCGAACTCGGCCAGCGCAGCACGCAAGGCATCGAGCGAAGCTGCCGCATGCGCGGCGTGCGCAGCTTCTTGGGCCGGATCGACCTCGGGCGCCTTGGGAGGCGGCGCGGACATTGCCGGGCGACGCGGATCGGGCGTCGCATGCACCGACTGGCGCGGTTCGGTGTCGGTCAGCGCATAGCGATCCAGCGGCGCATCCATGATCGTCTCGGACACACCCAGTTCGACCTGCCATTGCAGCAGGGCCAGCGCGGTATGAGGGTCAAGTGCCGATTCCATGCCCCCAATCTAACCGTCCCTGCGGCAAGGGAAAGCGGATTGGGCTGGACAGCGCGCGCGACGGGGTCGAGCATGGGGTCATGTCCCGCGTCCACCTCTTGCTGTTGCCCGTTCTGCTCTGGTTCTGCGTCACGCTGCCTGCTGGCGCCGCAACCGCAGATTGCCCGCCCGGAACCTTGCGGTGTGGTGCGACAAGCTGTTGTTCAGGGGCGCAGACCTGTTCCTGGGACGGCTATTGCATCCCCCTGGGCGCGACTTATTGCGGCGGCGGGCGCTCGTGCGGCCCGTTCGAGCAATGTGTGGCGGGTGGTACCCGCTGCGCCCCCAAGGGAGACGGCAGCTGCCAATCGGGCCTGACCTGCGGCCCCGGCATGACCTGCACCGTCAGTGGCAGATGTGTTCCTATCACAACGCGCGAGCTGGAAACTCCGATAAACACACCCTGCAAGGACGGGCGGGTCTGCCCGGCAGGCACTCAATGCCTGCCCGGTGGCGGGTGCAGTCGCGTCGGCTGGTTCCTTTGCGAAGAGACCGGATCGCAATGCAGGCCCGGCTTCAAATGCTCGGCCGAACGGGGCTGTGTCCCGCAGCTGGCGGTCGATTGCGGACAAGGCAAATGGTGCAAACCGGGCGAGATCTGCCTGCCCGAGGGCGGCTGCGCGCCCGCCGACTGAGGCGAAGGGCCGTATTGCCCCCAGACCGCACCCTTTCTATAAGCGGCGCAATCGCCTGACCGGAGCCGCCCATGTCATTTGCCCACCGACACCTGCTTGGCATCGAACAGCTGTCTCCCGCCGATATCACCGCCATTCTGGACCTGGCCGAGACCTATGTGGCCCTGAACCGGCAATCGGCCAAGCATTCCGACGTGCTGTCGGGGCTGACCCAGATCAACATGTTCTTTGAAAACTCCACCCGCACGCAGGCCAGTTTCGAACTGGCGGGCAAGCGGCTGGGAGCGGATGTGATGAACATGTCGATGCAGGCAAGCTCGATCAAGAAGGGCGAAACCCTGATCGACACCGCGATGACATTGAACGCGATGCATCCTGACCTGCTTGTCGTGCGGCATCCGCATTCGGGCGCCGTGGACCTGCTGGCGCAGAAGGTCAATTGCGCGGTGCTGAACGCGGGCGACGGGCGGCACGAACACCCGACCCAGGCGCTCTTGGATGCGCTGACGATCCGCCGGGCCAAGGGGCGGCTGCACCGGCTGAACATCGCCATCTGCGGCGACATCGCGCACAGCCGCGTTGCCCGCTCGAACCTGATCCTGCTGGGCAAGATGGAAAACCGGATCCGCCTGATCGGCCCGCCAACGCTGGTTCCCGGCCAGTTCGCCGAGTTCGGCGCCGAGGTCTATGACGACATGCGCGAGGGCCTGAAAGACGTCGATGTGGTAATGATGCTGCGCCTTCAGCGCGAGCGGATGGATGGCGGCTTCATCCCGTCCGAGCGCGAATACTACCACCGCTACGGGCTGGATCGCGACAAACTCGGCCTCGCCAAGGCGGACGCCATCGTGATGCATCCCGGCCCAATGAACCGGGGGGTCGAGATCGACGGAACACTGGCCGACGACATCAACCGCTCGGTGATCCAGGAACAGGTGGAAATGGGCGTCGCCGTGCGTATGGCGGCGATGGAGCTGCTGGCCCGCAACCAGCGCGAGGCCGCATGACCCGGCTGGACGTTTCCGCAACCGAACACGGCGTGATCCGGCTCTATTCCCTCGACATGCGGCCCGAAGAGGCGCGGTTCCTGCAAGAGCCGGGTGCGGTGGCGCAGCTATTGGGGGCCGAGACGCTCGACATGGATCATGTCGAAGTCTTTCCGATCTCTGACCTCGAAGAGTTGGGCCTGGACGGATACCTGACCGAGGGGCTGGGCGTGCCCGAGGATCAGTTCGACCGAGCGGACTTGCGGGCGCGCACTGGCTGGGTGCTGATGCTGCGCAGCCGGGCCTTTGGCGGGCGGGCGCTGGACCTGCCGCTGCCGGCGGTGCTCAAACCCATCGGGACGTATCGCGAGGCCGGAACCGACTGGACCGGCACCCCGATAGAGACCGCCAGCGCCCTGCCCCATTCCGCGCCCCGCCTTTCTCCGCGCGCGGCACGGCGCAAGGCACGCAATATCGGCTTCGCCCTGTTTGCCATCATCATGTCACTGATCATCGTGGGGCTGGCATGGCTGATCCTGTGATCCGCTTTGTTGCAGACCGGCAGGCCTATCTGCGCAACCACACATGGATGGCGGCAATCGCCATGGGTGGCGCCATGGCCGTGCTCTGGGCATTGGGCAACCCCTATATCTGGACCGGCGCTCCAGCGGGTCTGGCCGCGATTGCCCTGCGCGGCTGGTACCTCGCTTCCGAGGAACTGGCGGTGGTCTGGGAAATCTCCGGGGGCACGCTCAGCGGGCCCGGCCCCCGCGTGCCGCTCAACCAGATCGAAATGGTGCGCACCATGGGCAGCTATGTGCAGGTGATCACCAAGGGCGGTGACAAGCACCTGATCAAGTATCAGGCGGATCCGGCCGCTACCAAGGCCGCCATCGAAAGGGCGATGACATGAGCAACATCCTTTTCACCAATGCCCGGCTGATCGACCCCGAGGCAGGCACCGACGAACGCGGTGCGTTGCTGGTCGAGGGCGGGCGGATCGTGGCGCAGGGCCACGAGATCGGCGTGCCCGAGCATGTCGAGGTGGTCGATTGCGGCGGCAAGTGCCTGGCCCCCGGCATCGTCGATATCGGGGTCAAGGTGGGCGAGCCGGGCGAGCGCCACAAGGAGAGCTTTAAATCCGCAGGACTTGCAGCGGCGGCGGGCGGTGTCACCACCATCATCACCCGGCCCGACACTCACCCGGCCATCGACACGCCCGAGGCGCTGGAGTTTGTCACCCGCCGGGCGCAGGCCGATACGCCGGTCAACGTGCTGCCGATGGCGGCACTGACCAAGGGGCGGCAAGGCCGCGAGATGACCGAGATCGGCTTCCTGCTGGATGCGGGCGCGGTGGCGTTCACCGATTGCGACCATGTGGTCGCCAATACCAAGGTGTTTTCCCGCGCGCTGACCTATGCCAGGTCCTGCGGCGCTCTGGTGATCGCGCATCCGCAGGAACCGGGGCTGAGCGAGGGGGCGGCAGCCACCAGCGGCAAGTTCGCGGCACTCTATGGCCTGCCCGCCGTGTCGCCCATGGCGGAACGGATGGGTCTGGACCGGGATATCGCGCTGTTGGAGATGACCGGGGCAAAATACCACGCCGACCAGATCACCACCGCGCGCGCCCTGCCCGCGCTGGAACGGGCCAAGAAGAACGGGCTGGACATCACCGCTGGAACCTCGATCCATCACCTGACGCTGAACGAACTGGATGTGTCGGGCTATCGCACCTTCTTCAAGGTCAAGCCGCCCTTGCGCAGCGAGGACGACCGGCAGGCGGTGATCGAGGCGGTGCGCACGGGCCTGATCGACACGATCAGTTCCATGCACACACCACAGGACGAGGAAAGCAAGCGACTGCCCTTTGAGGAGGCCGCCAGTGGCGCGGTGGCGCTGGAAACCCTGCTTCCAGCGGCACTCAGGCTTTACCACGCGGGCCAACTGGACCTGCCGACCCTGTTCCGGGCCATGGCGCTGAACCCGGCGCGGCGGCTGGGGCTGGCGTCGGGACGGATGAGCGCGGGGGCGCCCGCCGATCTGGTGCTGTTCGACCCGGATGTACCCTTTGTACTGGACCGGTTCACGCTGAAATCGAAATCGCAGAACACTCCGTTTGACGGCCAGCGGATGCAAGGTAGGGTGCTGGCAACCTATGTCGCGGGCCTGCCCGTCTATCGGAGAGACTGATGCCCCCAATCGATACCGCCACCAATGCGCTGATCCTCTGGGCCTTGATCGGCTACGGTCTGGGTTCGATCCCCTTTGGACTTCTGCTGTCACGCATCATGGGTCTGGGCAACCTTCGCCAGATCGGTTCGGGCAATATCGGTGCCACCAACGTGCTGCGCACCGGCAGCAAGAAGGCGGCGGCACTGACCCTGCTATTGGACGGCGGTAAAGGGGCGGTGGCGGTGTTGCTGGCGCGGGTGTTCGCTGGCGAGGATGCCGCACAACTGGCGGCGCTGGCAGCGTTCCTGGGCCATTGCTATCCGGTCTGGCTGGGCTTCAAGGGTGGCAAGGGAGTCGCCACCTTTCTGGGTCTGTGGCTGGCGTTGGCCTGGCCTGTCGGCATCGCCTGCTGTCTGACCTGGCTGGTGGTAGCCTTTGTCACCCGTATTTCGTCACTCAGTGCCCTGGCAGCGGCGGCCAGCTCGACGCTGTGGCTGGTCTTTCTTGGCCATGGCACGACGCTGTTCCTGGGCATCGCGTTGACCCTGCTCGTCTATTGGCGTCACAGCGCCAATATCGCCCGCCTCAAGGCCGGCACCGAGCCGCGCATCGGACAGAAATCCAGTTGAGCCCCATCCCGACGGCACTGACCTGCCTGCGGAACTGGCCGCTGGGAACGCATTACGGTCAGTCTGGTGGCAAGCACTATCTAGTCAGCAAGACCGTCTTTGCCGCTGGTCGCTCGATCAAGCTGGTCGCGCATGAGCGCGGCGGCAACGATTACATCAGCCTTTGTTTCTACGACCTGACCGCGGGGCCGCGGCTGGCGCCCTGCGAGATGCCGCTGGACAAGGTCATCACCTTCCTTAGCCAGTTGCGCCGCGAGGGAAACCGGGGCTAGGTCCTGCTGTCCCCGGCGTGCTCACCGACACAACACGCCCACTCAAAAAGAGTTGCTTTGAACGTGATCGGGGGACCTCCCAGATCGGGGTCACCACGGCGCATTACGCCGTGCGGGATCAAAGGGCCCTTACAGCGCATAGACCGCCAAGGGGCCATCAACGCGAAAGGCACATAGAATGAACACTCTCAAATCTTTCATCGGCGGCGTCGCCCTGTCGCTGACGCTGGCCGGGTCGGCCCTGGCAGCCGGTGTCGAACTGAACGCAAGCTCGACCGGACTGGCGCTGCAAGGCTATGACCCGGTGGCCTATTTCACCGTGGGCGAAGCCACTGAAGGCGACTGGAAGATCACCTCGGTCTATCATGACGCCACCTATCGCTTTGCCAACAACGAGAACAAGGCGGCGTTCGAGGCAAACCCGGAAGCCTATCTGCCGGCTTATGGCGGCTATTGCGCCTTCGGCGCAGCGATGGGCTTCAAGTTCGATGGAGACCCGGACAACTGGAAGATCGTTGACGGCCAACTGTACCTGAACCTGTCCGACGAGATCCAGGCCAAGTGGGAAGAAGACATCTCCGGCTTTATCGTGAAAGCCGACACCAACTGGACCGACATCGCCGCGAAGAGCCCGGCTGAACTGCAGAACTGAGTCCGGTTTCCGGAACAAGGATCGGCGGCAGTGCATACTGCCGCCGGTCGCGTTTTGTAGTGTGCGGGTAGGGCAGTCTGTAGCAGAACCGTCCACAAGGCCACGGCATGTAGAATAGAGGGGCCTATCGCGCAATGTTCGAATATCAGCAGCGCGTAAGCATCATTCACCAGGCAATTCATAGACAGATGCCCAGGGTTGCCGCGGTGTCGAGACAGTCAGATTCCGACGACCTGATCTTTGAGGCTGTACAAATTAAACAAGACTTCTTCTTGTTCCCGCTGACCAACATTGTTCGCTTGCAGAGCGTTCATCGCATCGTCGAGAACTGCGACAAACTCGTCTCCACTGATATTCATGTGCTTGTGGGCCGCAATCATGTCCTTGCCCGTATAAATCTCGGGCACGCCAGAGCCAGCTATGAAGAAATCTCCGGCCATTTTCTTGAGGTTCTTCATATCGCTTCCCGCAAATCGTGGCGCCACGACAGGGTTTTTGGCGTGATTATCGACAAGTACACCGACGATGCGTCGGATACCGTCCGCTCCTCCCAGACGGTCAAATAACGTTGCAGCAATGATGCGCCTCCTCGTTTCCGGACGATTTCGAAACAGTGGTCTATCGTCGACGCTAGTATGGAGGCCTATTTGGACCAAAACGCCCAGAATTTTGGTCGTACTGACGCGGCCAGCTCGCAACTGACAGCCTAGCCGGATATGGCGCGCGAACTGCGCTCGTCAAGCAAGGACTCTGCCCGAAAAGGCAACTGGCCGCCGGGGGCAGTCAATAGCTGTATTGTGCGTAGATCTGGCTCAGGTCGCCGTTCCAGTCGCTGTTGTAATGGTCGAGCAGTTCGTCGGCGGGGACCTTGCCTGTTTCGACGCTGTCCCTCAGCGCGCTCAGGAAGTGGGTCTCGTCCGGGACCATGCCGCCGGCGCCAGGGCGGGCGCGGGCCTTCAGCCCGGCCTCTGAGATCGCCAGCACCTCGCGCGCGAGATCGTGCATGCCGATGTCACCAGCCTGTGCCTGAAGACCCTGACGGCTGGCCTCTACTCGCAATGTCTCACGGGTCTCGGCATCCCACCCCTTGACAAGGTCCCAGGCGGCATCGAGCGCGGACTGGTCGTACATAAGCCCGACCCAGAAGGCGGGCAGCGCACAAAGCCTGCGCCAAGGGCCACCGTCAGCGCCGCGCATCTCGATGAATTTCTTGATCCGCGCCTCGGGGAAGAGCGTGGTCAGGTGATCGGCCCAGTCGGACAGCGTCGGCGTCTCGCCCGGCAGCGCGGGCAATTGGCCCTTGAGGAAATCGCGGAAGGATTGGCCCAGCGCGTTGATATACGCGCCGTCGCGGTAGACGAAATACATCGGTACATCGAGCGCGTATTGCACCCACCGTTCGAACCCGAACCCCTCTTCGAACACGAAGGGCACCATTCCGGTGCGGTCGTTGTCGAGATGCCGCCAGACGCGGGCGCGCCAGCTCTTGTGGCCGTTGGGCTTGCCTTCGAGGAAGGGGGAATTGGCAAACAGCGCGGTGGCCACCGGTTGCAGCGCGATGGCGACACGCAGTTTCTGCACCATGTCCGTCTCGGAGGAGAAATCGAGGTTCACCTGCACCGTGCAGGTGCGGCGCATCATGGTGGTGCCCGAAGTGCCCACCTGTTGCATGTAGTTGTCCATCAGCTTGTAGCGGCCCTTGGGCATCAGCGGCATCTGGTCATGGGTCCAGATCGGCGCGGCGCCAAGGCCGATGAAGCCGACGCCGATCTTGTCGGCGATATCCTTGACATCGCGCAGGTGGTCGTTCACCTCGTCGCAGGTCTGGTGGATGGTTTCCACCGGTGCGCCGCTGAGTTCCAGCTGCCCACCCGGTTCAAGGCTGACATTGGCGCCGTCCTTGGTCAGGCCGATGAGCTTGCCGCCCTCTTCCAGCGGGGCCCAGCCGTGCAGGTCGCGCAGACCCTGGAGCACGGCGAGAATCGAGCGCTCGCCCTCGTAAGGGAGCGGTTTCAGCGTGTCCTTGCAGTAGCCGAATTTCTCGTGCTCGGTGCCGATACGCCAGTCGGACTTGGGCTTGCAGCCCGAGGCAAGGTATTCGGCCAGCTGTTCATGGCGTTCGATCGGTCCGCCGCCGGACTGGGGAATGGACATGCTCGGGCTCCGTCTTGGCTTTACTCGATCTGCCGACAAGTGGCACATTTGACGCAAGTGTCAATGGAACGGGGGGCAGAAACTCACGCGGTTGTGTTGGCCAGCCCATCACCGGAAACGATGCAACACCCTGGCCGGATCAGTGCAAAGGCAGCGCCGCGGGACGTGAAGGCGTACGTTCCCAGATCACCACCGCATGGCGGGCTTCGGTATTCAATGCGCTCAGCATGCGCTCGGTCCTGAGACCGGGCAACGCCGAAAAACTGTCGAACAGGGCCTCGGCCCCCTCGGCATTGACCGGGATGGCAAGCACGTCGCGCCCCTTTTGTTCCAGCAACCAATGCGGCGGGGTGGCCGTCGGGTCAAAGGTCAGCCGCTCGATCTCGGACGAAGCGACCGAACCGCCGCCGAGCGGCCCCATATAGGTGATCTCGCCCTCGTCCAGCAGCACGATTCCGGGCCCGCCACCACCGGTGCGGAACCGTGCGCGCTGGACCCCGACGACCGCCAGTATCACGCCGGCCGCCGCGACCGGCCACCCGGTCCAGCCCAACAGACCACCCGGTCCCGCGATCCAGCTGAACCCAAGAAGGACCAGCGCAAGCCCTGCGAGCACCTCACGCCAGCGCCACAGCGCGGCGCGCGCTTCGGGTCGGACGAAGCTCATGCCCAATCCCCTAGCGCTTGTTGCCACAGGGTCATGGCTGCCACCGCCGCCGTATCGGCGCGCAGGATACGGGGGCCAAGGCTGACCACATGGGCCTCGGTCATTGTGTGCAGACGCTTGCGCTCGGCTTCGGAGAAGCCGCCTTCGGGGCCGATCAGGATGGCCCAGGGTTTGCCCCGCGTCTCGGAGGTGAGGCGCAGGGCGGACCCGGCCTCGGCCTCGTCGCAGAACATCAGTTGCCGGTCGGCGGGCCAATGATCCAGCAGGCGGGAGAGTTTTTGGAGATCCGTCACCTCGGGCACGAAGGTGCCGCCGCATTGTTCGGCGGCCTCGATGGCGTGGGCCTGGAGCCGGTCTTGGCGGATGCGTTCGGAATTGGTGAAATCGGTCTGCACCGGCACGATCCGGGCCGCCCCCATCTCGGCCGCTTTCTCGACGATGAAATCGGTGCGCGCCTTCTTGATCGGAGCGAACAGCAGCCAGAGATCGGGGGGCAATTGAAGCGGTCTGGTCTGCGTCTCGCAGACCAGCGTACCGCCGCGTTTGCCAGCCTCGGTCACCTGGGCCAGCCATTCGCCGTCACGCCCGTTGAACAGTGCCACGGCGGCGCCCACGTCTAGCCGCATCACCCCGAAGAGGTAATGCGCCTGGTCGCGCGACACTGGAACCGGTTGCCCCTGGCCCAGCGCCTGCTCTACATACAGTCTGATCTTTGCACTCATGAAAGACTACATATGCAAGGCCAAGCCCCAACGCCAGACGGTCAGGTCGCAGATGCGGTGACCGGCAACTGGGTCGATATCCATGCACCGGCCTGGTCGCGCCCCTATTTGCGGCTGAGTCGGGCCGATCGGCCCATCGGCACCTGGTTGTTGTTGATCCCCTGCTGGTGGGGATTGTCGCTGGCCATGCTTGACGGGCAGGATGCGCGCTGGGGCGATCTGTGGATTGCTGTCGGTTGCAGCATGGGCGCGTTCCTGATGCGGGGCGCGGGCTGTACCTGGAACGATATCACCGATCGCGATTTCGACGGTCGGGTCGAACGGACCCGCTCGCGCCCGATCCCCTCGGGGCAGGTGAGCGTCCGGATGGCGGTGGTCTGGATGGTGGCGCAGGCGCTGTTGGCGTTGATGATCCTGCTGACGTTCAACCGGGCGGCCATTGCCATGGGCGTGCTGTCGCTGTTGCCGGTGGCGATCTATCCCTATGCGAAACGCTTCACCTGGTGGCCGCAGGTGTTTCTGGGGCTGGCGTTCAACTGGGGCGCGCTACTGGCCTGGACAGCGCATTCCGGCTCGCTGGGATGGGGGGCGGTGTTCCTTTATGTGGCGGGCATCGCCTGGACGCTGTTCTATGACACGATCTATGCGCATCAGGATACCGAGGATGACGCGCTGATCGGGGTCAAGTCCACTGCCCGGCTGTTTGGCGACCAGACGCCGCGATGGATGGCCTATTTCCTGGTCGCAACCGTCAGCCTGATGGGGATCGCGGTGATCGAGGCCGCGCTGCCAGATGCCTCGATCCTGGCGCTGGTCCTGGCGCTGGCGGGACCCTGGGCGATGGGCTGGCACATGGCCTGGCAACTGCGTGGACTGGACCTGAACGACAATGGCAAACTGTTGCAGCTGTTCCGGGTCAATCGCGACACCGGCCTGATTCCGCTCATCTTCTTTCTGGTTGCACTGCTCGCATGATTGCACCCCCGACCCTTGAGAGTTAAGAACTCTGCCAAAGACCGGAGAGACACGACCTGCTCATGCGACTTCCCCTGACCCTTGTGGTCGCGCTGACCTTTGTTCTGGCTGCGGCGCTGTGCGGTGTCGCCGCCAGTTTTGCGGTGTCCGCTGTCGAGGAAAGCTCGGAAATCGCCGTGCGCCGCGCCTTGGACCTCAAGGGGCACAACTGGGCCGAGGTCGAGGCCGATGGGTTGCAGGTCAAGCTGACCGGCATGGCGCCCGACGAGGCGACGCGGTTCAACGCGCTGTCGGTGGTCGGAGGCGAGGTTGACGCATCGCGCGTGATCGACCTGATGCAGGTGCGACCGTCAGCGGGCATGGCGGCTCCGAAATTCTCCATCGAAATCCTGCGCAATGATTCCGGTGTCTCGATCATCGGGCTGGTTCCCGCCTCGATGAACCGGAAGGCGCTTCTGACCTCGCTGAAACGGCTGGCCGACGGGCAGCAAGTGGCCGATCTGCTGGAAACCGCCAGCTATCCCGTCCCCGAAGGCTGGCAGGATGCTCTCGATTACGCGGTGGTCGCGCTGGGTATGCTGCCGCGTTCGAAAATCTCGGTCAGCGCCGGACGGGTGACCGTGCGCGCCATATCGGACAGCGGCGCCGACAAGAAACGGCTGGAACAGGCGCTGAACCGTGCCGCGCCGCCTTCGCTGCGGATCGGCCTTGATATCGCGGCACCGCGTCCGGTGCTGACGCCGTTTACCCTGCGGTTCCTGATCGACGAGGAGGGTGCCCGCTTCGATGCCTGCGCCGCCGACACCGAGGCCGCCCGCGACCGTATCCTGACCGCCGCCCGCAATGCCGGGATGCAGGGCAATGCTTCGTGCACCATCGGGATGGGCGTACCGTCGCCCCGCTGGGCCAAGGCGGCCGAGTTGAGCCTTGCCGCACTGGCCGAACTGGGCCGGGGCACGGTGACCATCGCGGATGCCGACATCACGCTGGTCGTTGCGCAGGGCACCGACCCAGCCCTGTTCGACCGCGTGGTCGGAGAGTTGGAAACCGGGCTGCCAGATGTGTTTGCCTTGCATGCGGTCTTGCCCGAGCCAGAAACCAAGCAAACAGTTGGCCCGCCCGAGTTTACCGCCACACTAAGCCCAGAGGGGCTGGTGCAACTGCGCGGTCGCCTTGGCAGCGACTATGCCCGCGAGATGGTGGACAGCTATGCTAAGGCGGCGTTCGGCGCAGCTGCGGTCTATACCGCCGCCCGGATCGTTCCCGATCTGCCGGCCGACTGGCCCGTCAGGGTGTTGGCCGGCCTCGAGGCGCTGGCGACGCTCAGCAAGGGCGCTCTTGTGGTAACTCCTGATCTGGTTGTCCTGCGCGGTACCAGCCATTTGGAAGAGGCCAGCGCCGAGATCGCCCGCCTGCTGGCCGACAAGCTGGGTGAGAACCAGAGCTTCGATCTGGAAATCGCCTATGAGGCGCCGCCAGAACCCGCAGAAACCAGCCTGGACGCCGACCGGTGCGAGGCTCTGCTGGCCGAGGTGCAGGCGAATGACAAGATCGCCTTTGAACCCGGCTCTGCCACCATTACGGCCAGTGCCTCGGGCACGATGGACCGGATCGCGGAGCTGTTGCAGAGCTGCGGACCGATCCGGCTGGAAATCCAGGGTCATACCGACAGTCAGGGCCGCGAAGAGATGAACCAGCAGCTTAGCCAGGCGCGCGCACAGTCGGTTCTGAACGAGCTACGCGCGCGCCGGGTGCTGACCGCCAGCTATGCCGCCGTCGGTTATGGCGAAAGCCAACCGATCGCCGATAACGGGACCGAGGATGGTCGCGAAGCCAACCGCCGCATCGAATTCCGCCTGATCCGACCGGAACAGGCAGACGAACACACCACGGCGCTGGAACAGGTCGAGGCAGAGCAATCCGGCGATGCGGATACCGAACAGAGCACCACCGGGGCCACCGGGGAGGATCAGTAAGTGAACAGAACCGAATTCATCATCACCACCGCCATCATCCTGTTCGTGGCCTTTTCCATGGGATGGTTCGCGAACTGGCTGGTGCACCGGTTTACCCGCGTGCGGCAAAGTGATGTGGCCGATCTGGACCGGATGAGCCAGGAATTGCACGAGGCCGAAGAGGCCCGCGATCAGGCGATCACCTATCTGCAACAGCGCGAGGCCGAGCTGACCAATCAGCTAACCCAGACCGAGGCAGAACTGGGCGCTGCCATGGACGGGTTGCGCGCCGCCCGGCAAGAGGCCGAAGAGCTACGCCATCATCACGGCTGAGCGACCGTCGCGGGGCGCCTACCAGCGGGTCAGGGCGTCTTCGTCTTCGTCCTTGGCAGCGACCCAGCCTGCGCCAGTCCCGGTGATTTCCTTTTTCCAGAACGGAGCGCGGGATTTCAGATAGTCCATCAGGTATTCGGCGGCCTCGAACGCATCCTTGCGATGGGGTGCGGCGGTGGCGACCATCATGATCCGGTCGCCGGGCGCCAACCGCCCGTAGCGGTGGATTACCAGCACATCGCCCAGCGACCAGCGTTCCTGCGCCTCGGTCGCGATCCTGGTCAGCGCCTTTTCGGTCATGCCCGGATAATGCTCGATCTCCATCACATCCAGATCGCCCTGCGCCAGATCGCGCACCACGCCGGTAAAGGTCACGATGGCGCCCATGCCTGTATCGGCGGCGGCAAAGGCGTTGGCCTCGGCGCCAAGGTCAAAGGGTTCCTTCTGGACCACCACCCGCATCGGGCTCAGCCCCCGGTCATCGGCGGAAAGAAGGCCACTTCGCGCACGCCGCTGAGCGATGCGTCGAAATCGGCCAGATCCTGATCCAGCGCCACCCGCAGGGCGGTCAGGTCGGCAAAGGCCGCCTCGTAACGCGGCTCGCGCGCGCGCAACTCCTCGACCAGTTGCGCCACGGTCTGCGCCCCGGTTTCGACCCGCTCGCGCGGCACACCGATCCGCTCGCGGACCCAGGCGAAATAGAGAACATCCATCAGCGCGTCTCCCTCAGGTGCGGCATGGCTTTACGTAGGTAGTCAAAGCCCGTGATCAATGTCAGCGCCGCCGCGATCCACAACAGCCACAGGCCCACGCGTCCGGACCAGATCATGCCATCCAGCTTCCAACGCAGGCCGTGCAGGTCCGCGACCTCGCCCGCCATGATCTGATCGACGATCCCCTGATCCATGCCGAACGAGGACATCACCAGATAGTGTTCGAAAATGCCCTGACTGAACAGGACCGCGATGGCGATCATCTGGGCGGTGGTCTTCCACTTGGCCAGCTTGGTGACCTTGAGCGTGCCGGCCACATCGCCGAGATATTCGCGCAGGCCCGAGACAAAGACCTCGCGGAACAGGATCACCGTGGCAGGCAGCACCAGCCATGGCGTCCAGTGTTCGGTGGAATAGCCCACAAGGATCATCAGCGCGATCACCACCATCGCCTTGTCGGCGATCGGGTCCATCATCGCACCCATCTTGGTTTCCTGTTTCCAGGCCCTTGCCAGATAGCCGTCGAACCAGTCGGTGATCGCCGCAGAGACAAACAGGATTAGCGCGAACCAGTCTGCATAGGGCCGTGTGAAATAGAGAAACATGACGGCCAGGCCGGGCGCGGCAAGCAGGCGCAGCAGGGTCAGGATATTGGGCAGGTTCCACTTCATGCGCCGGGTTTATCCTGCCCCGAGCGAATGGGAAAGAGGACAGAAGTACCACATCTCTCAGACAACCGCGCGCAACTGTTCAATCAGGCGATAGCGCAGGCCAAAGGCGCGGTCGCTGGTTGGGTCCGACTCGGATGCCATCCACGCCACAACGAGGTCGCGGGCTGGATCGGCAAAGAGGTATTGACCGTGGATGCCCATGCCATGGATCAGCGGTTTGGCTCCGGGGTGGACATACCATTTGCTGCGATAGACCATGTCATATTCCGGGAAACGGTCGGCGAAATCACCGGTCGCCCAGGCCTCGGGATCACCCTGCGTTGCGATATCGTCCAGCCAGTCGGCGGGGATAACCTGACGCCCATCCGCGCGCGCGCCGCCCTGGCAGATCAACTGCCCCACCCGCGCCAGATCGCGGGCGGTGACGCACATGCCACCCGCCGCGCGCGGTCCACCAATGCGGTCGACAGTGATATAGGCCGCCTGCTGGGCGCCCATGGGCCGCCAGAGATGCTCGGACATCAGGTCGGCATAACGCCGCCCCGCCGCCCGTTCGATCACCCAGGCCAGCAGGTCGGTCACCGGCGAGACATAGTGAAACCGTCCGCCATGCGGGCCGTCACGCTCGGTCAGCATCTGCTGGAACCCGCGCAGATCGGGTACCGTGTCACCCGGCTCGACCACGTTCCAGTTGGCCGCCTTGCGATAGGCGATGATCGGGCCGGTGGTGGCGGTGTAATCCTCGGAGAATGCGACGCCCACCCGCATATCCAGCGCCTGGCGCACCGTCGCGCCGGCATAGGCGGTTGCTGCCAGTTCGGGAACATAATCGGTGATCGCCGCGTTCAGGTCCAACAGCCCCTTGTCCGCCAGAATCCCGGCCAGAAGGCCCAGCATGGATTTCGAGACCGACATCAGGATATGCGGATCATCGGCCCCCATGCCGTTGCGATAGACCTCGTGGACCACGCGGCCCCGATGCAGCACAACCAGCGCATCGGTGCAGGTAGGGGCGAGGATATCGTTCAGCATATCCTCGGAAAGCAGCGGCGCGCCCTGCTCCAGCGCCCACACGTCGCCCGGCGCGTTGGCGATCAGCGCCGAGGGCACGATCTCGCGCACATGATGGAACGCCCAGGCCGAATAGGGCCGGGTGCGCCAGTTCGCCAATGTGGCGCGGTCACCCTCGGCTGGCGGAAACCCCTGCATCAATGTCATCGAAACGTCCTCCCCGCGTCAGCCAAGCGTAGGGCAAGGCAAATGGCAAGTCAGCTTTCGTGGAAGAAGTCGTAGATTTTCTGCGCCAGACCCTCGGAGACACCTTCGACCGCGGTCAGGTCGGCCAGATCGGCGCGGCTCACCGCCTTGGCGCTGCCGAAATGCGCAAGAAGTGCGCGTTTGCGGGCGGCGCCGACGCCGGGGATATCGTCGAGCGGAGTTGCGCTGACCGCCTTTGCCCGCTTGGCGCGATGGGTGCCGATGGCAAACCGGTGCGCCTCATCCCTGAGCCGCTGGATGAAATACAGCACCGGGTCGTTGCGTTTCAGGGCAAAGGGGTGCTGGCCGATGCGGTGGAACTCTTCCTTGCCGTGGTCGCGGTCGATGCCCTTGGCGACGCCGACCATCGGGATTTCCTCGACCCCGTGCGCCACCATGATTTCTTGCACCGCGCTGACCTGACCGGCGCCGCCGTCGATCAGCAACAGATCGGGCCACAGCCCCTTGTCGCGGTCCGGGTCCTCTTTCAGCAGCCTTGTAAACCGCCGGGTCAGAACCTCTTTCATCATGCCGAAATCGTCGCCCGGCGTCAGGTCGTCGCCCCGGATGTTGAACTTGCGGTACTGGTTCTTCATCAGCCCCTCAGGTCCGGCCACGATCATGCCGCCGACCGCATTGGTGCCCTGGATATGGCTGTTGTCATAGACCTCGATCCGCTTTGGCGGGCCGTCCAGGTCGAAGGCCTCGGCCAGGCCGCGCAGCAGCTTGGCCTGGGTCGCGCTTTCCGACATGCGCCGGGCCAGCGACTCGCGCGCGTTGCGCAGCGCGCCCGAGACCAACTCTGCCTTTTCGCCGCGCTGGGGCACCAGCAGTTCCACCTTGCGCCCGGCCTTCTCGCTCAGCGCCTCGGTCATCAGGTCTGCATTCTCGATCGCGTCCGACAGGATCAGCTGCCGGGGCGGTTCCTTGTTGTCATAGAACTGGCCCAGGAACGCCTCCATCACCTCGGCCGCCGAGACGTCCTCGCCCACGCGAGGATAGAAATCGCGGTTACCCCAGTTCTGGTTTGCCCGGATGAAAAAGACCTGCACGCAGGCCTGGCCGTTTTCGAGATGCAGCGCCACCACATCCGCCTCGGCCACGCCGCGCGGGTTGATGCCCTGTGCGCCCTGCACCGTGGTCAAGGCCCGGATCCGGTCGCGCAGGGCGGCGGCGCGCTCGAACTCCATCGCCTCGGAGGCGGCCATCATCTGTTCGGCCAATTCCTCCTGCACCCGGGTCGAGCGGCCCGAGAGGAACCGTTCGGCATCCTTGACGGCGGCGGCATAGTCAGCCTCGGATATCAGCCCCACGCAGGGTCCCGAACACCGCTTGATCTGATAGAGCAGGCAGGGCCGGGTGCGGCTGTCGAATACCGCGTCGGTGCAGTTGCGCAGCAGGAACGCCTTTTGCAGCTGGTTCAGGGTGCGGTTGACCGCACCGGCACTGGCGAAGGGGCCGAAATAGGTGCCCTTCTCCTTCTTCG
Source organism: Ruegeria alba (assembly GCF_022321465.1). Classification (NCBI taxonomy): domain Bacteria; kingdom Pseudomonadati; phylum Pseudomonadota; class Alphaproteobacteria; order Rhodobacterales; family Roseobacteraceae; genus Ruegeria; species Ruegeria alba. The sequence goes on from NZ_JAKOEM010000002.1 coordinate 311,393, forward strand.
CGCCCCGGTGTTTCTTGATCTGGGCAAAGGGATGATCCTTGGCCACCAGGATATTGGGAAAGCTTTTGTCATCCCTGAGCAGCACGTTGTATTTCGGCTTGAGCTGCTTGATCAGGTTCTGTTCCAGCAGCAGCGCCTCGGTCTCGGTGCGCGTGGTCAGGAACATCATCGAGGCGGTCTCGCGGATCATCCGCTCGATCCTCGGACTATGGCCTGGGCGGGCATAGTTCGACACCCGCGCGCGCAGGTTGCGCGCCTTGCCGACATAAAGCACCCGCGCCTGTGCATCGAGCATCCGGTAGACTCCCGGCGCGCCGCTCAGACTGCGAAGATAGTCCTGGATACAGGCATATCCGGTGACCGGGGAATCAGGTTGGGACGGGTTCGTGTCTTGCATGGGACCGAGATATGATTCTCTGGACCCCGCTGCAATCTTGTGGCGTCCGTTTCAAGAGGAAACAAATCCACGGATTATGTGGATAAGTCTGAAGACAAGTTTAAGACGCGCGGGATTTTCCCTTGTTTCGCGGGCGGTTTGCCGAGTTGCCTAAAAATTAGGCACCAATGCAACATATTGAATCTAAACAAAACTTTTTTAATTCGCTGCAAGCCAATGAAAACAAAGGTGTTTTTGTAACGCTTTCGTAACATGACTGACGCCGGTGCAAAACTCGCGGCGCAAACCTCTATTCCACCCCCAGAACATCGGGTGTGCGCCACCCCAGGTGCTGCCCGCCATCGACGCAAAGCAACTGTCCAGTTACCGCAGGGGCATCAAGGAAATATCCCAAAGCAGCGATGATATCCCGCGGGTTCGAACCGCGCCCCGAGATCGTGTTGGCCCGCTGCGCCGCGAAATGCTCTGGCGACTGGCGGTGACCTTTCAGGGTTGGGCCGGGTCCGATCGCATTGACCCGGATCGCCGGCGTCAGCGCCTGAGCGCTGGTTTGAGTCAGGGTCCACAATGCGGCCTTTGCCAGCGTGTAGGTCATGAACTCCGGTGTCAGCTTGCGCACCCGCATGTCGATCATGTTGACGATCAGCCCGCTCGCCATCGGCTCGCCATTGTCGTCCAGTATCGGTTCCAACCCCTGTGCTGCCATCGCCTGGGTCAGTACGAATGGCGCGCGCAGATTGCTTTCCATATGCCGATCCCAACTATGACGGCTGGCGCTGGACAGGCTGTCATATTCAAAGATCGAGGCATTGTTGACCAGGCAGGTGACAAGACCGCCCAACGCCTCGCTCGCGCGCGGCAAAAGGGCCTGCATCTGGTCCTCGTCCAGCAGATCGGCCTGAAGTGCTACGGCGCGTCGTCCCAAATGGTGGATCCGCTCCACAACTTCGGCCGCATCGGTCTCGGAGCGGGCATAGTGCACCGCCACATCATGACCGCGCCCGGCAAGATACAGCGCCATAGCGCGGCCCAGACGGATACCTGCCCCGGTGACAAGCGCCAATGCCATGACCGCTCCTCTCTGTTGCGGGTCGCCTAAACGAGGACGACAACGATATAGACGAGGTAGATACCCGTCAGGAACACCCCCCAGGTGCGGGTGATGTCCCACTTGAAGAACACGAAGGGGATAAGCAGCAGCGAGGCTGCCAACATCACCCAGAGGTCGAAACGCAGGAATTCCGGATCGACCGGGATGGGGCCGAACATCGTAGCCACACCGATGATGGCCAGCAGGTTGAACATGTTCGACCCGATCACATTGCCCAGCGCCACATCCGCCTGACGTCTGAGCGCCGCCATAACGGTGGTGGCCAGTTCGGGCAACGAGGTACCGACAGCCACCAGTGTCAGGCCGATCACGGTTTCGCTGACCCCGTAGGTGCGCGCGATGATCGAGGCATTGTCGACCAGCAGATGCGCGCCCATCGGCAGCCCGATCAGACCCAGCAGCAGATAGATGCCGATGCGCCACCAGGGCATGTCGGGGTCGGCTTCTTCCAGCACCTCCAGATCGTCATCGGCACAGGGGTCGCCATAGGCCTTGCGATGGGCATGCGCCTCGCGAAAGGCATTGGCCAGCATCAATCCCAGACCGGCCAGCAGGATCAGACCGCTGGTGGCGGTAAAGGTGCCGCAAAAGGCCAGGCCGATGAAAAGGACCGAGGCAAGGATCATCAGCACATAGTTGCGACGGCTGTCGCATTCGCTGGTGTGCAGCGTCGCCAGCAGCGCGGGAACCCCCAGAACCAGCAGGATGTTGGCGGTGTTCGAACCGACCACATTGCCCAGTGCGATGCCCGGGGCATGCTCCAGCACCGCCTTGATCGAGATCAGCAGCTCCGGCGCCGAGGTACCGAAGGCCACGATCGTCAGGCTGACGATCAGCGCGGGCACGCCCAGCCGCAGGCTGAGATTGACCGCGCCCCGTACCAGCGCGTCCCCGGCCAGAAGCAGGATGACCAGCCCCAGCGCCGATAGGATCCATGGCATCATGCGCGGCCTCCATGTCCACAGGCACAGGGGCCCTTGCCGATCCTGTAGCGCCCGCACCGCGGACATTTTGCCGATTTCAACCGGGACGCGCCCGGAAACCGCAAACGTCCGAACATGGCGAGAACCATCATGCCAACCAGGAAAAGGGCGACGATCTTTGTCAGCATGTCAGAGACCGAAACGCGCAAAGGCCGCGCGCTCCTCGATACCGGCAAGGGCGTCCTCGGCCAGATGCACGCCGATGCGCGACCAGAACGGGCGGCGGATACCATAGCGGCGGAACCGCACCTTGTCGCCGAACCGCTCCTGCATCTTGGGCTTCAGATGGGCGATACCGTCGATCAGCCCCAGATCGCGGGCCCGCGCGCCCAGCCAGACCTCGCCGGTGAACAGGTCTTCGGTAGCATCCAGCCGGTCGCCGCGACGTTCTTTGACATGAGTGATGAAGTTCTGGTGGATGTCGCCCAGCAATCCCTTGAGCCGGGTCACATCCTCTTTCTTTTCCGGGCTGAACGGGTCGAGCATGGATTTCGACTTGCCCGCCGTGTGTACCCGCCGTTCGAACCCTTGGCGCGCCAGGAACACATGCGCGCCGAAGCTGGCCGAGATTACCCCGATCGAGCCCAGGACCGAGCTGTCATCGGCCCAGATCTCGTCAGCGGCGCAGGCCAGCCAATACCCGCCCGAGGCGGCAACATCCTCGACAAAGGCATAAACCGGCATCTCATGCTCGGTCGCCAGGCGCCGGATGCGCGCCCCGATCAGCGAGCTTTGCACGGGCGAGCCGCCGGGCGAATTGATTTCCAGCGCAACGGCGGCAGGCTTGCCCTTGCGAAAGGCGCGCTCCAGCATGGGGGCAAGCGTGGTGTCGTTCAGCGCCCCGCGCCCGGCGAGACCAATCGCACCGGACAGGCGAACCACGGCCACCAGAGGCGGCTTTTTCTTAAACGGAAGGGCGAGTGTCATGGCAGCCGATGTAGAGCGCGCCCTGCCGACAAACAAGACGCGCGGCATGACAGATACGCGACGGCAACACATTTCCCACAGCGAACGGGCATATTTGCAACGTGCTCCTCCTCTTAACTGCGAATGCGCCAGCCGGTCCGGAAGATCCACCAGATCACTGCCAGGCACAGCCCCGTGAACCCGGCAATCGCTAACAGGCTCAACCCAACGGGCACATCGGCCAGCCCGTAGAACGACCAGCGAAACCCCGAGATCAGATAGACCACCGGGTTGAACAGGGTCACCGTTTGCCAGACCGGTGGCAGCATCGAGATGCTGTAAAACGTACCGCCCAGAAAGATCAGTGGTGTCACCACCAGTTGCGGCACCAGCGACATCTGTTCGAAATTGCTGGCCCAGATGCCGACGATGAAGCCAAGCAGCGAGAAGCTGAGACAGGTCAGCACCAGAAAGGCTGCCATGGCAAAGGGATGCTCGATCCTGAGGTCGACAAAGAAGCTGGCGGTCACCAGGATCACCAGCCCCACAAACAGCGCCTTGGTCGCCGCCGCGCCGACATAACCTATGACGATCTCGATGAAATTGACCGGCGCCGAGAGCAGTTCATAGACTGTGCCGAGGAATTTCGGGAAGTAGATCCCGAAAGAGGCGTTCGAGATCGACAGCATCACCACCGACAGCATGATCAGCCCGGGCACGATGAACGCGCCATAAGAGACACCTTCGATTTCCTGGATGCGGCTGCCGATGGCGGTGCCGAACACCACGAAATAGAGCGAGGTGCTGAGCACCGGCGAAATGAAACTCTGCGCCAGGGTGCGAAAGAACCGGGCCATTTCGAACCGGTAGATGGCGGCAATGGCGGCCCAGTTCATTGTGTCTCTCCCTTGACGAGGGTGACGAAGATCTCTTCCAGGCTCGATTGGCGGGTCACCACGTCGCGCAATACTAGACCGGCCTCGGCCACGTCGTTCAACAGCGTGGTGATCCCGGTCCGGTCGGCATGGGTGTCATAGGTATAGATCAGCACATCCCCCGCCGCGCCCAGCAACAGGTTGTGACGGGCGAGGCTGGCCGGGATCGTGGAAATCGGTCGGGTCAGCAGCACGTCCAGCTGTTTGCGGCCCATCCGCGCCATCAGCTTGGCCTTGTCCTCGACCAGCAGCAGTTCGCCCTTGTTGATGACGCCGATGCGGTCGGCGATGGCCTCGGCCTCTTCGATGTAATGGGTGGTCAGGATTATGGTGACACCGGCGGCCTTCAACTCGGCCACGATCTCCCACATGTCCTTGCGCAGTTCCACATCGACCCCGGCGGTGGGTTCGTCCAGGAACAGCACGCGCGGGTCATGCGCCAGCGCCTTGGCGATCAGCACCCGGCGTTTCATCCCGCCCGAGAGTTCCTTGATGGCGTTGCGGCGCTTGTCCCAGAGGGACAGCTTGCGCAGCACCTCCTCGATGCGGCCATCATTTGCGCGCTTGCCGAACAGCCCGCGCGAAAAGCGGACGGTGTTCATCACCGTTTCAAAGGGTTCCAGCGCGATTTCCTGCGGCACCAACCCGATCATCTGCCGGGCGGCACGGAACTCCTCCTGAATATCGTGCCCGCCCACGGTGACGCTGCCCGATGTCGGCGTGGTGATGCCGCAGATGGTCGAGATCAGCGTGGTCTTTCCGGCGCCATTGGGGCCGAGCAGCGCCAGAATCTCACCCTCGCGAATGTCGAGCGAAACGCCCTTGAGCGCCTCGAACCCGTCGGCATAGGATTTTCGCAAGTCCCGGATCGAAAGAATGGTCGTCATGTATTGGTCCCGTTCTGGCCGGAACCCTACAATCTGCCGCAGCAAGGGAACAGAGCGAATATGCAGCCCCGCTCAGCCGCGCCCGAACCAGGTTTTGCGGGGCGGGGCGGCCTCTTTGGCCCCTTGCGGGTCCTCGTCGGCCTCGGCCGTGAACTGCGCTTGCAGGTTGTCAAAGAACTGGTCCGCCATCTTGCGAGCGAACCCGTCGATGATCCGGTTGCCAAGCTGGGCCAGCTTGCCGCCCACCCGCGCCTCGGCCCGGTAGGACAGCAGCGTTCCGCCCATATCACTGGGGGCAAGCCGGACCTCGGCGCCGCCCTTGGCAAAGCCCGCCGCGCCGCCCTTGCCCTCACCTGTCAGGGTCAGCCCCGCGCCCGGCACCAGATCCGAGAGGGTGACGGTGCCGCGGAACGTCGCCTTCACCGGCCCGACCTTTTGCACCACCACCGCCTCGAAACCGCCATCGGCGGTGCCGGTCACCTCTTGCGCGCCGGGCACGCAGGCGCACAGGACCGCGGGGTCGAGAAGCGCGCTAAAAACCGTTGCGGGGTCGGCCGCGATCGTGCGGGTGTCGTGCAGGTGCATGGGGTGCCTCCGTTCTGCGTGCCGGACTTGTGCTAACGCCCGGCCCGGCATGCGGCAACCACAGGGGCTATCGAAAATGGGCATGGCACACCGGCCAAACCGTGATAGCCAGAGACAGGGCGCGGGCGCCCGGACAGGATCCACGATATGACCGAGACCGCACAACACCGGCCAGGTGCCGGAATTGCCTTTATCATGGCCGGAATGCTTGCCATTTCGCTCAACGACATGCTGGTCAAGCAGTTGTCGGGCGCCTATCCGTTGCACCAGATCGTCTTTACCCGCTCGGCGGTGGGGATCGTGCTGTCGCTTGGGCTGGTCTGGATTGAGGGTGGCTTGCGCATCCTGAAAACGCGACATCCCTTCCTGCACGCCCTGCGCGGCCTGCTGGTCGTGATCTCGAACATGAGCTTTTTTGCCGCGCTGGCGGTGGCGCCTCTGGCGGATGTGACGGCGCTGTTCTTTGCAGCACCGCTGTTCATCACGCTGTTGTCGGTGCCAATCCTCAAAGAGCGTGTCGGCCCGATGCGCCTGGGCGCGGTGCTGGTCGGCTTTTCGGGCGTGATCCTGATGCAGCGCCCGTGGCAAGGGGCCGAAAGCCTGGAGGCAAGCAGGCTTGTCCTGCTGCTGCCGGTTCTGTCTGCCCTGACTTATGCGCTGCTGCAACTGATGACGCGCAAGCTGGGCGTCAGCAGCAAGGCCTCGGCCCTTTCGGTCTATATCCAGCTGATGTTCATCCTGGTGGGCGCATTGTTCTATCTGGTCGCGGGCGATGGTCGGTTCGTCGACGAAAGCTCGGACCCCAGCCTGATCTTTCTGCTGCGCGCCTGGACATGGCCCAGCGGACAGGACTGGCTGTTCCTGACCGGTCTGGGTCTCAACTCGGCCATCATCGGCTATTGCCTGGCACAGGCCTATCGCCAGGCCGACGCGGCAACGGTGGCGCCCTTCGAATATGTCGGATTGCCGCTGGCGGTATTCTGGGGCTGGATGATCTGGGGCGATCTGCCGGATTGGGAGGTCTGGGCCGGAATGGCGCTGATCGCAGGTTCAGGCCTGTTCGTGTTCCTGCGCGAACAACGCCAGCGCAGAACTGGCGTAAGGTCGGGCAGCCGCGCGGGCCGGGTCTGAGCCTAGCGGTTCCGCTTGGGGATCGCCTCGTTCGCTGTCCAGTCCCAGGTGCCCTGATCGCGCTCGTCCACCGCCTGTTTCCAGCCCACCGCCTCGGCCCGTTCCTTGAAATGGATGCCTTCGGGGCTGTGCCGGGTGATGCCGTCGAAAATCGTTGCCAGCCGCTGGGTCTGCATCAGCCCGGTCTGCTCGATCGCCTGGTTGATCACCAGTTTCTGCATCGCCAGCTGGTTGATCGGCACCGTCGCCATACGCGCGGCCAGTTCCTCGACCCGGTCGTCCAGACGCTCCGCCGGCACCGCCTCCAGCACCAGCCCCATATCCGCCGCCTGACGCCCGGTGATCTTGTCGCCGGTGAACAGCATCCGCTTGGCCCGTTCGGCCCCCAGCCGATAGACCCACATCGCCGTGGTGGGACAGCCCCAGACCCGCGAGGGCATGTACCCGATCTGCGCATCCTCGGCCATGATCGTCATATCGGCACATAGTGCGATATCCGACCCGCCCGCCACTGCGAAGCCGTGCACCTTGCACAACACCGGTTTCACCGCCCGCCAGAGTGACATGAAGTGCTGGGTATTGGCCCACATGAACCGATAGTCTTTTATGGGATCCCAGGGCATCGGCTGGGTCACGTCGCCCGCCCCGTTGCCCTCGGCGTAATAGGTCAGGTCATAGCCCGCGCAGAATGCGCGCCCCGCCCCCGACAGCACCATCACATGCACACCCGGATCGGCATCGGCCCGCGCCACGGCAGCGGCCAGCGCGCCGGGCAGCTCATCATTGATGGCATTCATCACCTCGGGCCGGTTCAGCGTGATCCGGGCGATACGCCCGTCCTTTTCATAGGCAACAACGGACATGTCTTCCTCCCTGACTGCACCCTAGCAGAGCATGCGAAACGGCGCGCACAAAACGCAACGCCACGTCATGCGTCACCGCCGCGCTTGATTTCGGCACGCGGGGCCGGGAACCTGCCGCAAAGAGAAGGAGAGCATCATGCTGAACGGCATCCGCATCGTCGAGATCGAGGGGCTGGGCCCCGGGCCCTTTGCCGCCATGCTGCTGGCGGATCTGGGCGCCGACGTGATCACCGTGCATCGCAAGGGCGGCGCGGTGACACCCGGCATGCCGGAGCGTTCGCTTCTGGACCGCGGCAAACGCTCCATCGCGCTCGACCTCAAGGATGCCGCAGACGTCGCCACCGCCCGCGCCCTGATCGCCAGTGCCGATGCCCTGATCGAAGGCTTCCGCCCCGGTGTGATGGAGAAGCTTGGCCTTGGTCCTACGGAGTGCCATGCGCTGAACCCGGCGCTGGTTTATGGCCGGATGACCGGCTGGGGCCAGGACGGGCCGCTGTCCCATGCCGCCGGGCATGACCTCAACTATATCTCGCTCTCGGGCGCGCTCTGGTACGGCTCGGCCCCCGGCGATGCGCCGCAGACGCCCGCGACACTGGTGGGCGATATCGGCGGCGGCGCCATGTATCTGGTGACCGGCCTGCTCGCGGGCCTGCTGAATGCCCGCGCCACCGGGCAGGGCACGGTGGTCGATGCCGCGATCTATGACGGCTCGGCCCATATGATGAACCTGCTGATGAGCCTCGGCCAGACCGGCAGCCTGTCCGAGACACGCGGCCGCAGCCTGCTCGACGGGCCGCATTGGAGCCGGACCTATGCCTGCGCCGATGGCGGCCACATCACCGTGCAATGCCTCGAGCCCAAGTTCTATGCGCTCTTCCTGGAGCGGCTCGGCCTGTTGGACGACCCCGAGTTCTCGCAGCAGTTCAATCCGAAGCTATGGCCCTCGCTCACCGCCCGCCTCGCCGCGCTTTTCGCGACACAGCCGCGCGACCACTGGGCCGATCTCTTCCTCGGCACCGATGCCTGTGTCGCGCCCGTCCTCAGCCCGCACGAGGCGCAGCACCAGCCGATGAACGCCGCCCGCCGCACCTGGGCCGAGATCGACGGCACGCTTCAGGCCGCCCCCGCTCCCCGTTTCAAAGACCGCGACTGGCAGCCGAAACCCAGTCCCGCGCGCGGGGAACACACGGCGGAGATCCTTGCAGAACTGGCCCAGCCCGGGACTCCCTGACCCGCCCCTTCATTTCGCCCAAAATACTCCGGGGAGCGCGAGGGGCAGCGCCCCTCGCTCCGCACTCAACCTTCGCGCACCGTGTCGATCATCAGCTGCACGTTTGCAGGATCGGCATCCGGCGTGATGCCATGGCCCAGGTTGAAGATATGCGGCCCCTTGGAAAACGCCTCGACAATGCGCCGCGTCTCGTCCACCAGCGCCTGACCGCCGGTCACCATATGCGACGAGGCCAGGTTGCCCTGCACGCAGCCATCCACCTGTACATGCGCCGCCGCCCAGTCGGGCGTCACCGAATTGTCGAGCGCCACGCAATCGACGCCGGTGGCCTTGGCAAAGCCGACATAGCCCTCTCCGGCCTCGCGCGGAAATCCGATCACCGGGATACCGGGATGGCGCTCTTTCAGCGCCTTTGTGATCTCGCGGCAGGGCTCCAGCGCATACTTGGTGAAGGCCTCGCCCTTCAGCGACCCGGCCCAGCTGTCGAATATCTTGACCACCTCGGCGCCCGCTTCGATCTGGGCGCTCAGGTATTCGATGGTGGCCGCTGTCAGCCGTTCGATCAGCGCATCGAACAGCGCCGGATTGCCCTCGCGCAGCGCATGCGCCGGGCCCTGATCCGGTGTGCCGCGCCCTGCGATCATATAGGTGGCGACCGTCCAGGGCGCCCCGGCAAAGCCGATCAGCGCCGTCTCTGACGGCAGTTCGCGGGTCAGGATACGCACCGTCTCATAGATTGGCGCCAGCGTTTCGTGGATCGCCTCGACCGGCTTCAGCCGGTCGAAATCCGCCTGCGCCCCGATAGTCGACAGACGCGGCCCCTCGCCGGTCTCGAACCACAGATCGGCCCCCAGCGCCTGCGGCACCAACAGGATATCGGCAAAAAGGATCGCCGCGTCGAACCCATAGCGGCGGATCGGTTGCAACGTGACCTCGGCAGCCAGTTCGGGGTTATAGCACAGCGACAGGAAGTCGCCCGCCTGCGCGCGGGTGGCGCGATACTCGGGCAGGTACCGTCCGGCCTGCCGCATCATCCAGATCGGCGGGGTGTCCAGCACCTCGCCCGCCAGCACCCGCAGCAGTTTCTTTGTCTCGGCCATATCTGCCCCCATCCTTCACTTTGCGCCACGGGTCTGCGTTCGGCGGCAATTTGTCAAGCGCAGCCCCCATTGTCAGGGCAATGTGACGCGACTAAAGCTGACGTCCATGAAAATCGCACTTCCCTCTCCCGCATCGCCGCTGAAGATCGGCACCCGTGGCTCGCCTTTGGCGCTGGCGCAGGCGTATGAGACCCGCCGCCGCCTTGGTGCCGCATTCGACCTGCCCGAGGACGCATTCGAGATCGTGGTGATCACCACCACCGGCGACAACCGCGCGATGATCGAGGCGGACCGCCCGCTGAAAGAGATCGGCAACAAGGGTCTCTTCACCAAGGAGATCGAAGAGGCGATGCTGCGCGGCGATATCGACATCGCGGTGCACTCGACCAAGGACATGCCGGTGGAACAGCCCGCGGGCCTGGTGCTCGACACCTTCCTGCCACGCGAGGATGTGCGCGACGCTTTCATCTCGCCCAGCCATTCGGCAATCCGCGACCTGCCGCAGGGCGCCGTGGTCGGTACCTCGTCGTTGCGCCGCAAGGCGCAGTTGCTGAACCGTCGGCCCGACCTCAATGTGGTCGAATTCCGCGGCAATGTGCAGACCCGCCTGCGCAAGCTCTCCGAAGGTGTCGCCGAATGCACCTTCCTCGCCATGGCTGGTATCCGGCGGCTGAACATGGCCGAGGTGCCCGCCACCGCAATCTCGCCCGACGACATGCTGCCCGCCATCGCGCAGGGCGCCATCGGGATCGAGCGACGCGCCGATGATACCCGCGCCGGTGACATGCTGGCCGCCATCCACCATGCCGAGACCGATCAGCGGCTGGCCGCCGAGCGCGCGCTGCTCGCCGCACTCGACGGGTCCTGCGAAACCCCCATCGCCGGTCTGGCCGAGCTGGACGGCACCACCCTGCGTCTGCGCGGCGAGGTACTGCGCCCCGACGGGTCCGAGGCGATCGCGCTCGACCGCAGCGGCGACGTGGCCGATGGTCCGGCACTGGGTACCCAGATGGCGCGTGACCTGCTGGCACAGGCGGGGCCGGGCTTTTTCGACTGGCGCGGATGACCACCCGCGCGGCCTTTGCCGCTTTGCCATCGCCGGTTCCCCGGGCATAGTAGGCGGGGCGCAGTGCTGCGCCCGCCCGGAGACCCCGCATGGACCGCCGCTTGACCACAATCCTCGCCGCCGACCTGTCGGGCTACTCGCGCCTGATGGCTGTGGATGAGGAAGGCACGGTCACCCGCCTGCGCCACCTCTTTGACCACATCATCCGCCCGGGCCTGTCCCGCGAAGGCGGGCGGCTGATCAAGACCATGGGCGACGGCATGCTGGTCGAGTTCGCCTCGCCCGTCGCCGCCCTGCGGTCGGCCGTCGCCATCCTGCAACGGGTGGCGCGCGACCAGGCCGAAAACGCCCCCGACACCCGGATGTTGTTCCGGGTCGGTATCCACCTGGGCGACGTGATCAGCGATGGCGACGATATCCTGGGCGACGCGGTCAATATCGCCGCCCGGCTCGAAAGCCTGGCCACCCCCGGCGGCATCTGCATCTCCCGCAGTGTCCATGACCAGGTGCGCGGCAAGGTCGCCGCCGAGCTGATCGAACTGGGCCCGCAGCCGGTCAAGAACATCCCCGACCCGGTCGAGGTCTGGCGGGTGGACGCAGAGGGCATCGCCTGCGCCGCGGACAAATCCCTGGTGCGCACCGAACTGCCCGCCGTTGTCATCCTGCCCTTTGACAACATGTCGGCCGACCCGGAACAGGACTTCCTGGCCGATGGCATTGTCGAGGACGTAACCACCGAACTCAGCCGCTTCCGCACCCTGACCGTGATCGCCCGCAACTCGGCCTTTGCCTACAAGGGCAGCCACAAGGACGTGCGCCAGATCGCCGAGGAACTGGGCGTGCGTTATGTGGTCGAGGGTTCCGTCCGACGCGCAGGCGACCGGCTGCGCGCCACCGCGCAGCTGATCGATGCCCGGACCGGCGCCCATGTCTGGGCCGAACGCTGGGACCGGACCATGGCCGATCTGTTCGATCTGCAAGACGAGCTGACCGCCGCCATCGTTTCCGGGGTGGAGCCGGAACTGGGCGCGCACGAACGTAATCTGGCGCGCCGCAAGCCCACCGACAGCCTGACCGCCTGGGAGATGTGCCAAAAGGGTTATTCCGAATTCACCCGCTACACCGACGAGGGTTATTCGCAGGCACATGCCTTCTACACCCGCGCCATTGCCGCCGATCCGGATTTCGCCTTGCCGCACGCGCTGCTGGCGCGCCTCGCCTGGGTGAAGGTCATTACCGGGCGGACGCGCGACCCGGCCGCCGAAATCTCGACTGGGCTAGACCATGCTGCGCAAGCCATCGAGCGCGACGATCGCCTTGAAATCGGTTATGTCGCGCTGGGCGTCCTGCTGGCTATAACCGGGCGGGAACAGGATGCCGCCGACGCGCTGGACAAGGCCGAGGCGCTCAATCCCAACAACGCGGTGCTGCATTTCGGTCGCTGCCACGCCTGCCTGTTCATGCAAAGGCTCGATTGCGACCGGCTGGAGCGGGCCGCCCGCACCGCACTGCGCCTGAACCCCAAGGACCCGATGGCCTGGGGCTTCTGGTTCCAGCTTGGCAATGCCTTCACTTTTCGCAACACCGACGCCGCCGATCCCGAGGCGCTGGCCGCCTATGAGACCGCCTGCCGGTTTCCCAATGCGGACTACTTCGTCTTCATGGCCACCGCGCTGAAACACGCCAAGCTTGGCAACCGGGACAAGGCTGCGCATTACCTTGCTCAAGCACGCGAAAGATACCCGGCCCTGACGGCTGAATTCTGGCGCCGCGCCTTCCGCTTTCCGATCTGGGCGCGCTGGGTAGCGGCCGACGAAGCCAATATCCAGATCCTGATCGATCTCGGCCTGCCCCCGGAATGACGTGGCGCTCTGTTTGACAGGCCCGTCCCCGACCTGAGACCCTTTCCGCCATGGAGGACCACGCATGACACCGGGAAAGGCCTATCTCAACACCGAGGAAATCCGTCCGCTGGCGGAACGGTCGGACCTGATGGGCGTCTGGCTGGTCGCCCATTGCTGGGGCACCATTGCGCTGGCTGTGGCGCTGTTTGGGCTTTGGTCCAACCCGCTGACCTTTGTGCTGGCGGTGATCGTGATCGGCTCGCGCCAGCTGGGCCTTGCCATCCTGATGCACGAGGCGGCGCATAACGCGCTGTTCCGCAACCGACGGCTCAACGATCTGGTGGGCGAATGGCTCTGTGGCCGTCCGATCCTGGCGGAACTGGCGGCCTATCGCCATTACCACCTGACCCACCATCGCTTTACCCAGACAGACAAGGACCCCGACCTTGTCCTGTCGTCGAAATTCCCCACGTCGCATGCTTCGATGAAACGGAAATTCGCGCGCGACCTGACCGGGCGTACCGGGATCAAGCAGCTGACCGGTCAGATCCTGATGTCCTTCCGCCTTGCTGGCGATGACGAGGCGATCAAGGCCGCCGCGTCCGATTTCGCGCAAAGCTTCAAGGCGCCGCAACTGTGGAAATCGCTGCCGGTGTTTCTGGCCGTCGCCCTGGCGATGAGCCTTGCAGGCGACTGGTGGTGGGGGCTGGCCTTCTGGATCCTGCCCTATCTCACCTGGTTCCAGTTCGTCCTGCGCATCCGCAATATCGCCGAACATGGCGCCACCGAACAATCCGAGGACCCGTTCCGGAACGTCCGCACCACCCTTGCCGGGCCGATCGCGCGCCTGCTGGTGGCGCCCTATTGGGTGAACTACCACCTCGAACACCACATGATCATGCATGTGCCCTGCTACAACCTGCCCCGGATGCACGCGCTACTCCTCGACAAGGGGCTGGGTGGCCGGATGAAAACCGCCCCCAGCTATGGCGCCGCCTTGCGCGAGGCCGGCTGGCGCAGCGCCTGACGCGTGCCGTCATCATTGGCGCTAGCGGCGAATCCCGTTATCCTGTCCCGGCCAACTCATTGAAGAGCAGGAGTAATACCATGACATGGCGCAGGACAGGCTGGACCCTCGTCACCGCGGCGTTGCTGCTGCCCGGTATGGCGATGGGGTTTCAGGCCTTCAACCGGTTCGAAGTCTATCCCGTCAGCAAGGGGGTGTTCGAAGTGGTCAACCGGCATGGTTCCGCGCCCAAGGATTTCTGGTGCGGCGCGGGTGATTACGCCATCCGCGTGCTGCGCACCAGCGCGACCCAGCGCATCTACCTGTGGCAGGCGGTGGGACCGGCGGTCACGGTCAAGGGCCGCAAGGGCGTGCAGTTCTCCCTGCAACCACCCCAAGGCGCCGATACCAACCCGGGTTATTCGATCAGCGTCAAAAAGGTCGGCGACAACATGACAGCGTCGATGGCACAGAACTATTGCTACGACCGGCTGACCGACGATTTCTGGCTCCGTCCCTGACAATGGGTAAACCGGCCCGCCCCTTCACTTTGCCGAAAATACTCCGGGGGAGTCACCGCAGGTGACGGGGGCAGCGCCCCCCGCCCGCCCTGGTCAGATCCATTTCGCCAGCGGTGGCAGGCTCATCAGCACCGCGTTGGCGTCATGCCCGGTCTCCAGCCCGAATTTGGTGCCCCGGTCATAGACCAGGTTGTATTCGGCATAGAGCCCGCGATGCACCAGTTGCGCCTCCTTCTCGGCCTCATCGAACGGCTGCACCCGGCGGCGTTCGACCAGCGGCAGATAGGCGGGCAGGAAGGCGCGACCGATATCCTGCGTCAGCGCGAAATCCGCCTGCCAGTCACCGGTACACAAATCATCCATGAAGATACCGCCGACGCCGCGCGCCCGCTTGCGGTGCGGGATATAGAAATACTCGTCCGCCCAGGCCTTGAGGCGGGGATAATGCTCGCTCCCATGCGGGTCCAGATGCGCCTTCTGCGTGGCGTGAAAATGCGCTGTGTCCTCGGCGTATTCGATACAGGGGTTCAGGTCCGAGCCGCCCCCGAACCACCAGGCATGCGGGGTCCAGAACATGCGCGTGTTCATATGCACCGCCGGCACATGCGGGTTCTGCATATGCGCCACCAGGCTGATGCCCGAGGCCCAGAAACGCGGATCGTCCGCCATGCCGGGAATGCCCTTGCGCGCGGCCATCGCCGCCTGCGCCCGCTCACCCAGCGTGCCGTAGACGGTCGAGATATTGACGCCGACCTTCTCGAACACCCGGCCGTCGCGCATCACGCTCATCAGCCCGCCGCCCGCGTCCGAACCATCGTCGGATTGCCGCGTGGTCTCGGTCACCTCGAACCGGCCCGGCGCCATGTCACTGAACGGCCCCTCGGAATGGCTGTCTTCCAGCCCCTCGAATGCGGCAACGATCTGGTCACGCAGATCGCGGAACCAGGCGGAGGCGGTGGATTTCTCGGTCTCGAACATCTGGTCTTCCTTCAATGCGCGGGGGCGGCCACCGGGTCCAGCAGGGTGCGACCGCCATCGACCGTCAGGATCTGTCCGGTCATGAAGCTCGACGCATCCGAGGCCAGATATTGCGCGGTCAGCACCAATTCGTTCGCGGCGGCGACCCGGCCCAGCGGCGTGTGCCGCTCGATATCCTTGCGAAAGTCGCGGTTGTCCTTCAGCGCCACTTGCAGCGAAGCGCTCATCACCGAGCCGATGGCAATGGCATTGACCCGGATCCGCTGTGGCGCCAGTGCCACCGCCAAGGCGCGGGTCATCTGGTCCAGCGCGGCGGTCGAGACCGAATAAGCCAAGAGGTCGGGGTGAGTCCGCCGGGCGGCGACCGAGCTCAGGTTGATGATCGCACCGGCCTGCCCTTCGCCGTTTTCGCCAGCCTGCTTGATCATTCTCTTGGCCACCGCCTGGCTGAGGCGATAGGCCGGGAACAGGTTCTGATTCAGGGCCACGCGCACCGAGTCGTCCTCGGAATCCAAGGGATCGGTGGGAATCACCTGCCGTGCACCGTTGACCAGAATGTCGATCTGGTCGAAAGCGTCTATCGTGGCGGATAGCAGGTTGGCGACTGTCAGCCGCTCGCGCAGGTCGCCGGCGAAATAGCGGATGTTGCCATCTTCGGCAAAATCGCCCAGCTGCTCCTCCAGCCCCTTTTCGTCCATGTCCGCGAACATGACATTGGCCCCGGCCGAAGCGAATTGGCGCGCGATGGCAAGGCCGATACCGTTGGCCGCGCCGGTGACGATGGCGGTCTTGCCTGCGATGGAAAAGGACATGAGCTTTCTCCTGACTTTGGGCGCAACTTAGCCGGGTTCAGCGCCGGGGGCGAGAGGCGTGGAAAACCTTGAACCGGTTGTCGCCCGCGACCTCGTCCACCTGCTGGAACCGTTCGTTCAGCGCCGCCTCGTAGGGCAGGTGCCGGTTGGCCACCATCCAGAGCTGCCCCGACCCGGACAGATTGCGCGCGGCCGCCGCGATGAAGCCCTGGCCAAGCGACGGTTCGGCGGCACGCCCGGTGTGAAACGGCGGGTTCATCACAACGCAATCCAGCCGCTCGGGTGCTTGCCAGCTCAGCACGTCTGCCCAATGAAAGCTGGCGCGCGGATCGTCGATATTGGTGCGTGCACAGTCCAGCGCGACATGGTCGGCCTCGACCAGATGCAGCGCTCGCACCCCCTCGCGCGCCAGGACCCCCGCAGACAGATACCCCCAGCCCGCGCCCAGATCGGCGATCACCTTTCCGGGCTTCTTCGGCAGCGCGGCCAACAGCAGGGCAGAGGCCGGATCGACCCCATCGGCGGAAAACACGCCGGGCGCGGTGCGGAACCCTGCGACCCGCTGATCGCCGGGTGGGGTCCAGTCGGAAAAATCCACCGCATCGACGCGGAACCAGAAAATCTTGCCATGCGCCTTGGACAAAGGCCCCTCGACCACGACCCGCTTGCGAATGTCTTTCAGCAGGCTGTCGATCCCCTCGGTCTTGGCCCCGTCCACCACCACCTGACCGGAGGCACGGCGGCACGCCTCGGCCACCATCGCGCGCGCCAGCGCCTTGGCGCGCGGCAGGAATACCACCGCATCAGAACAGGGCGCATCCGACTGCGCCACGGTATGAAAGCCGCGCGCGGCGAAATGGTCGTGCCAGGGGCGATAAGGTTGCACCACCTCGGTATCGGGCGGCAGCGCCGACAGGTCGTGATCGGGCGTCGGACCCAGCACCGAAACAGGCGTGGTCAGGTCCAGCCCCGAGGCCAGCGCAAGCTCAAGACGCGAAGACATGTTCGGATATCCGTTCCGGGACCTTGCGGCGCAAATGGCGCGGCATCAGTCCTCTTTTTCCATGGTGCATTGCAGCGGGTGCTGATGACGGCGGGCGAAATCCATCACCAGGCTGACCTTGGTCTCGGCGATCTCGTGGCTGAACACACCAACCACCGCGACCCCCTTCTTGTGTACGGTGAGCATGATCTCGAACGCCTGCGCGTGGTTCATGCCAAAGAACCGTTCCAGCACATGCACGACAAATTCCATCGGCGTGTAGTCGTCGTTCAGCAGCAGCACCTTGTACAGCGGCGGGCGCTTGGTCCTGGGGCGCGTCTGCAACAGGACCGAGGCATCGTTGTCCTGGTCATGCTTGTCCGACATCATGTGCTGTTGTGCGGTCATGGGGTGCGCGTTTCCGATTCCGGGTTCGGTTTGGTCGCAAGCTTATATAACCTTAGCGTGGAAATGGAAAAGAGAAAGCAAACGCGACAGATGGCGCAAAATCTGACCACTGTCGGCTTTGATGCCGATGATACGCTCTGGCATAACGAGCGGTTCTTTCAAATGACGCAGGACCATTTCGCAGGGCTGCTGGCCGATTTCGCCGAAGCCGATCACCTGATGGAGCGGCTGTTGGCCGCCGAACGGCGCAACATCCGCCACTATGGCTACGGGGTCAAAGGGTTCACCCTGTCGATGATCGAAACCGCGATCGAGGTGACCGAGGATCGGGTACCCGCGGCCGTGATCCGGCAGTTGATCGAGGCCGGGCAAGAGATGCTGGCGCACCCGATCGAGCTGTTGCCGCATGCCCGCGCCACGGTCGAGGCGTTGGCGCAGACCCATCGTGTGCTGCTGATCACCAAGGGCGACCTGATAGACCAGGAACGCAAGCTGGCGCAATCAGGGCTGGGCGACCTGTTTCACGGGGTCGAAATCGTCTCGGAAAAGACGGCCAAAACCTATGAGAGGGTCTTCGAACGTCATGGCGAGGGGGCCGGTCGGGCGATGATGGTCGGCAACTCCATGCGCTCGGATGTGCTGGCGCCGATCCAGGCGGGGGCCTGGGGCGTTCATGTGCCTCACGGCCTGGAATGGGAGATCGAAAGGGCCGACCCGCCCGAGGACCGGTCCCGGTTTCACAGCCTGCCCGACCTAGGTGCCTTGGCCAGTTTTGTCGCGCGGCTCGACTGACGCAGAACCAACATGTCTTGTGACCTGTGTTACGAAGCGTACACATTCGAATCACGTGGTCTCGCGCCACAAAATTGCCATGATCGCCGGTGTTGGGTCAGGCTTTGAACCAGCCCCTACATATGGTTCACTTGAGCGAAGGAAAATCCGCCGAAGCATGCAGCGGGCGGGTTTATTTCGGGAATCCGCTGTGTTAGCCTTGTAGCAAGCAAAACAAACTAGCCAGCCGGAAACCGGCGGCGTGAGGCAGACAGAGGCAATGATCGTGCAGGTTCGGCAAACAATGCCGGCCCGTTTGGGCCTAATGCTATTCTTCGCGTTCTGGATGATCGCGGTTCTCGCTGGCGTTGTCAGGGCAGCTCCCTATGCGGCGATGGTGATCGACGCGCGGACCGGTGAGGTGTTGCATTCCACCAATGCCGATACCCGTCTGCACCCTGCCTCTCTTACCAAGATGATGACGCTCTATATCGCCTTCGAGGCGGTCCGGAATGGCGAGTTGACCATGGACACCCAGGTGCGGATCGACCCGTTCGCGGCCAAGGAACCGCCCTCGAAACTGGGCCTGCGCGCGGGTCAGAAAATCGCCTTTCGCTATCTGGTTCGGGCCGCCGCGGTGAAGTCGGCCAATGATGCCGCCACCTCGATCGGGATTGCCATTTCCGGGTCAGAGGCCGCCTTTGCCCGGCGCATGAACCGTACTGCCAAGGCGCTGGGGATGACGCGCACCACGTTCAAGAACGCCCATGGGTTGACCGAATCCGGCCATCTCAGCACCGCGCGTGACATGACCACGCTGGGGCGGCATCTGCTGTATGATTACCCGCAGTACTACAACCTGTTCTCGCGCCGCCAGACCAGCGCCGGGATCAAGACCGTTGCCAATACCAACCGCCGCCTGCTGGACGCCTATCAGGGTGCCGACGGGATCAAGACAGGCTATACTCAGGCGGCCGGCTTCAACCTTGTCGCCTCGGCCAAGCGCGGCGACGAGCGGGTGATCGCCACCGTTTTTGGCGGCAAATCGAGCACCGCGCGCAACGCCAAGGTCGCCGAGTTGCTGGATCTCGGTTTCCGCAAGGCGCCGTCGCGTGCACCGATCCGACGTCCCGACATGCCGCTCTATGCAGGCGAGGTCGGGGAAAGCTCGAAAACCGTGCGCGTCGCCGGCGCCCCCAGCAGCAGCCTGCGACCCAATCAGCGCCCGGGCGGCGCTATCGCCACCGTTGTTGCACAGGCGGTTGCCGAAACCGCCCGTCAAGACGAAGACCGCATTCAGGCCGGCATCAATGCCGCCATGGCCCAGGCCGATGTCGTCACGCAGAAAACCGACGCTCCCGATGTGGGCGTCCGTCCCAGCATGCGGCCTGAAAACCTGATCCTTGCAGCGGTTGAACCCGATGCCGAACCGGAACCCGAACGCGAGGTGGTCACCCGGCTGTCGACCTCGGGCGGGCATCTTTGGGGCATCAATATCGGGCGCTATCCCAACCGCTATGACGCGGAAAAGGTGTTGCTGCGCACCGCGCTGGCCGAAGTGTCGACACTGGACGGTTCGTTGCGCAAGGTGCACCAGTCCTCGAAAGGGTTCGAAGCCACGTTTCAGGGCATGACCCGCGATCAGGCCGACCGCGCCTGCCGCCGACTTCAGGCCCGCAACGTCACCTGTTTCATGATCGGGCCGTCATAAGGCCCGGCGCACGACGACCTCGTGAGTATTGGCCGCAGTCCCAAGCTGCGGCCTTTTCTTTTCCCGCTCGCTCAGCGTTCGAATGCGGTGACGCGGACGCCGCCCTCTTCCAGGCACGCCCGCACCGAGCGGGCGATCTGGACAGCGGTCGGCCCATCGCCATGCAGGCAGATCGTGTCGACCGAGCTCTCAAGATGTTTGCCGCTTTCGGTTATGATGGCGCCCGCGCGCACCATTTCGAGCATGCGCGGCCCGGCCACCTCCGGGTCATGGATAACTGCGCCGGGCAGCGACCGGTCGACCAGCGTGCCGTCGTCGTTATAGGCGCGGTCGGCAAAGATCTCGCCCACCCATTTGCAGCCCAGTTCGCGCACCGCCTGTTCCTGTTTGGTGACCGCCAGCACCATGATGATGATATCGGGGGCGACGTCCAGCGCGCCCTGGTAACAGGCACGCGCCATGTCCTGATCGACCGAGCACATGTTGGCCAGCGCCCCGTGCAGTTTCAGATGCCGGACCTGCGTGCCCACCGCCCGCGCCATGCCCAACGCGGCGCCCAACTGATATCGCACCATGTTGCGCAGGCTGTCATGCGGCACCTTCATGTTGCGCCGACCGAACCCTTGCAGGTCGGGAAAACCCGGATGCGCGCCGATACCCACGCCGTTTTCCGCCGCAAGCGCCATGGTCTTCGCCATCACGTCCGGGTCGCCCGCATGAAAGCCGCAGGCGATATTGGCCGAGGTGATGATCTTCAGCAGGCTGTCATCGTCGCCCATCTTCCAGGGGCCAAAGCTTTCGCCCATGTCGGCGTTCAGGTCCACTTGGGTCATGCTATGCTCCTCAGTCATTGGCGGACACGACGCCGCTGATCAGTTGGTAGGACAGAAGGTCGGGAATGTCATGCGGGTCGCGCACCAGTGGATCGACCCGAGCTGACAGCCGCGCAAGGTCCTTGAGCCAGGTCGCGTGCAGCGTGACCGCCTCGTCCAGCGACACGAACTGAAAGCGTACCGCGCCCCCCGGCGGCGTCTGTGCCGCGCGCGGCAGGTCGCAGGGCAACACGGTCGCGATCCGGGGATAGCCGCCCGTAGTCTGGCATTCGGGCAGCAGGATGAACGGGTTGCCGGTGCCGGTCATCTGGATGTCGCCGGGCGAGATCACCTCGGACAGGATGTTGAGCTGCCCCTTAGCGGCAAAACCCGGACCGTCGCTGTCCATCTGCATGCCCATCCGGTTGGCGCGCGGGCCACGGCGGAACTCGGTCGCCTCGAACCGGGCCAAGGTTTCGGCATCGAACAGTGCGGTCTGGAAACTGGCCACCACCCGCAGGGTGCCGCCACCGAACCGATCTTCGGCGGCGATCTTCATGCCCGCCTCGCCCTTGTCCGGCCCGTTTTCCAGCGTATCGCCCACGGCGACAGCGCGGCCGACCCGCGCCGCCAGATGCGCCGAGCGCGAGCCGAGAAAAGGCTCGGTTGCAATGCCGCCACCCAGATGCAGATATCCATAGCCGCCACGCAACACCGCGCCGATGCTCAGCCGCTGGCCCTTGGCCAGCGCGTGCGAGGCGTTCCAGGCGACCGGGCTGCCGTCTATGCTGGCCTGCATCGGTGCACCGGTGAGTGCGATGCGCACAGGCGAGACGGCCTCGAACTCGCCGCCCATGCCGGCCATTTCCAGCGCCGCCAGATCGGGTTTCTGACGGAGCAGCGCCGCCCCTTCGTATAGCGCGCGCAGATCGGCGGCGCCCGAGCGGGACAGGCCCTGGTCCAGGTAGCCTTCACGCCCCTGGTCCTGGATGGTGCAGGCGGGGCCGATGCGGTGGACGATCAGGCTCATGCCGCGATCTCCTCGACCGTGGCGCCGCCGGTGCCGTCCTCGTTATGGGCGCGGATATGCTCCAGTTCCGCCCGCTCGATAGGTTCGAACACCATTTCGTCGCCGGGGTTAAGCGCGAATGTCGGCTCCATCCCCGGGCGGAAGCAACGGAACGCGGTCTGGCCGATATGGCGCCAGCCGGTGGGTGTGGGGCCTGCAAAGACGATGAGCTGGCGTATGGCACATACCAGCGCTCCCTCGGGCACCATCGGGGTGAGCTGTTGCAGGCGAGGGATGTCGAACTCGGGCGCCAGTGGCCCGAGATAGGGTTGGCCAGGCGCAAAACCGATGGTCAGCACCCGCACGCGCGATTTTCCCAGACGGCGGACCGCCTCGTCCACGTCCAGACCCGCGGCGGCGGCGGCGTCCTCGAGCTGCGGCGCCAGATCGGTGCCATAGACCGTGGGCACCCGCCACAGTTTGCGGCCCGAGGGCAGTGGCGCGGCATACCAGTCGCGTTCGGCCAGCAGGGCGGCCAGCCGGGCCTGCACCTCGGCATGGCTCAGGCGCAGCGGGTCAAAGCGCAGATAGGCCGAGGCGAGCGAGGTCGAGCTTTCCACTACGCCCTCCCACCCGGCCTCGTGCAGCGCGCCGCGAAAGGCCAGCGCGGCCCGGTTCGACGGTTCGGTCATGGTGTCGGCAAAGGTGACGAGTGCACCATCCAGACCGACGGTCCGTATCAGGGGAAAGGGGTCAGCGCGGGTCATAGAGCCTCCGCATCAGGGTCGGGGTCAGGTACATGGGAAACTGGTAGCATCCCAGAAAGATCAACAGCGGCTCGGTCACTTCGCTGGGCAGAGCGACAAAGAACAGAGCAAAGTTGCGGTTGCCCGCAACGATCGAAGTGGGCACCGGATCGGCGCCGCCCGTGGCGCGCAGGGTCAGAAAGCACAGGGCCTGCCCGCCCAGATTGATGGCAAAAGCCGCCAGCAGCCAAAAGACCAGCTCGCCCGGGCGTTCGGTCATGGCCGGGCGCACCGCTGACATCAGCGCGATCACGATCACCGCCAGCGCGATCACCGTCAGCCCGTCCAGCGCGCGGCGGTTCAGATCACTCAGATGCCGCGCACCCCAATGGCGCAGGGCAAAACCGCAGCCCGCCGCCGCAAGGATGACCGTTAGCAGGCGCAGGGCGGCGCCAAACACCTCGGCCGGGTCGCCAAAGGCGGGCAACAGCCAGAACACCGGAATCGCGGTCAGCGGCAACAGCGCCGTGCCCAGAATCAAGAGCCGCAGCGCCGGCGCCGGGTCATGCCCCAGCAGGATGGTGAAATTGGCCGAGCCGGTGACCGAGGGCGCAGCCAGAACCAGCGCCGCCACCAGCGCCAATGGCGTTACCGGCAAGCCCAGCAGGTGCAGGCCCAACAGGAACAGGATCGGCAGCGCCAGTTGCAGCACCAGAACCCGGCGGGCGGTTCGGGTCAGGTCCGCCAGCGAGCCTGCCGCATCGACCGGGCCGATGCGAAAGGCGGTCAGGAACAGCAACAGCGCCACCAGTTGCGGGATCCAGGGCCGCATTACCGCCGCCAGCCCGGGCAGGGCCAGGCCAGCGGCCAACCCCACCATCAGGCCCAGCCTGCCATGCCGGGCAACAAAGGCCAGCGCCTGTTGCATTATCCCTGCTCCCTTGCCGGCCGGGCGCTACTGCCCCGGACCCGCTCTCAGATTGTCCGGCAACCAGGTGGCCAGATCGGGGAACAGGATCAGTACGAACACCATCAGCACCATGATCAGGAACATCGGAATGGCGGCGCGGGCGATGTAACTCATCTCGTGATTGGTCATCCCCTGCAAAACGAAGAGGTTGAAGCCGATCGGCGGCGTGATCTGCGCCATCTCGACCACCACCACGATGAAGATGCCGAACCAGATCAGGTCGATGCCCGCATCGCGGATCATCGGCTCGACCACCGCCATGGTCAGCACCACGGAGGAGATGCCGTCTAGGAAACAGCCAAGGATGACGTAAAAGACCAGAAGCACCATCAGCAACTCGAACCGCGACAGGTCCCAGGCGGCGATCAGGTTGGCCAGCCCGCGCGGCAGGCCGGTAAAACCCATCGACAGCGACAGAAAGGCCGCGCCGGCAAGGATCAGCGCAATCATCGCGCTGGTGCGGGTGGCGCCCATCAGGCTTTCTGCAAAGGTCTTCCAGCTCAGCGATCCCTGTCCCAGCGCCAGGAGCAGCGAGCCGATGACACCAAATGCGGCGGCCTCGGTCGCGGTGGCATAGCCCAGATACATCGACCCGATCACCACCACGATCAGCGTGATCACCGGCGCCAGGAATCGCGAATTGCGGATTTTCTCGGCAAAGCTCAGCTTGGGTTCGGGATTGGGGCTCCAATCCTTGCCAATGCGGGAATAGATCGCGACATAGCCCATGAACATCGCCGCCAGCACCAGCCCCGGCAGGATACCGGCAAAGAACAGCTTGGTAATCGACTCGTTGATGGTGACGCCATAGACGATCAGCGTCAGCGAGGGCGGGATCATCAGGCCCAGCGTCGCCGCCCCGGCCAGCGTGCCGATGATCATCCGCTCGGGGTATTTGCGCTTGCGCAATTCGGGGATCGACATCTTGCCCACTGTGGTCAGCGTGGCCGCGGACGAGCCCGACACGGCGGCAAAGACGGTACAGCCGACGATATTGGTATGCACCAGCCCACCGGGCAGCGGCGCCATCCAGGGCGATAGCCCCTTGAACATGTCCTCGGACAAGCGCGTTCGATACAGGATCTCTCCCATCCAGATGAACATCGGCAGCGCCGTCAGGGTCCAGCTGGAAGAGGCCGACCAGATCGTGGTGAGCATGACATCGCCCACGGGGCGGGTGGTGAACAGCTCCATCCCCACCCAGGCCACGCCCATCAGCGCCAGCCCGACCCAGACGCCGGTGCCCAGAAGGGTGAAGAGGACGAAGAGAAACAGAATGATGACCGATAGGTTTTCCATCGCCGTCTACTCCCCGTGGCTCTGGTCGGCGAGATCCCGCGTGATACGGTGATCGCCCTTGAAGATGACGTGGATCAGGTGATCGGTCAGTGCGATGGCCAGGATCACGGCGCCCAAGAGCATCGCCGATTGCGGGATCCATAGCGGGGTACGGTCCTGTCCCTGGCTGATGTCGTTGAACTTCCAGCTCCAATAGACAAAGCGATAGGCGTACCAGACGAAATACCACATCACCGCCGTGCCGATGCCGAAGCACCAGACCTCGATCCAGCGGCGCAGCCCGTCGGGCACCGCGTTGAGCAGGATCGAAACGCGGATATGACTGCCCCGGTTCAGCGCGTTTGCAAAGGCCAGAAACGAGGCCGCTGCCATGGCGTAACCCGCATAGTCGGGCGCACCCGGAAACACTTCGCCGGTCCAGCGGGCCAGCATCTGCACCACGATCAGCCCCAATATGCCGACCAGGCACATCGCGGCCAGAACGCCTGCGATGAGATAGAGCAAATCCAGTCCGCTGCGCAAACCTCTCAGTAGCGCCATGACACATCCTCCGTTTCGGAAAAATCAGCCGGATCGAGGCGGGCGGCGGACAACCCGCCGCCCGCGCCGCATCCCGTCGCTCAGTCGGCCTTGAAGGCGTCGACGATGGCCTGGCCCTGATCACCGGCAGCTTCGAGCCACTCGCTGGTCATGGTCACACCGATCTCTTTCAGCTCGGCCACCAGCTGATCCGAAGCCGGACCGACGGTCATGCCGCCATCTCGCAGACCCTGAAGGGTAAAGCCCGTGTATTCCTTGGACCGCCAATTGCCCGCATACTCGGCCAGCCCGGCACAGGCCTGGATCACGTTCTTGTTCTGATCGCTCACGCCCGACCAGACATCCGAGTTCACGAACACGTAGTTGCGCGGCAGCCAGGCATCGACCTCGTAGAAATAGTTCAGCGATTCCCAGACCTTGCGGTCATAGCCGGTGGAACCGGACGAAATCATCGAATCCGCCACACCGGTGGCAAAGGCCTGGCTGATTTCGGCCGCCTCGATGGTCACCGGCAGCATGCCGGTCAGTTCCGCCAGCCGCGAGGTGGCGTTGTTGTACGAGCGGAACTTGATGCCTTTCATATCGGCGACCGAATTCACCTCGTTCTTGAAATACAGGCCCTGCGGCGGCCACGGCACCGAATAGAGCAGGGTCAGGTTCTGCTCGGCCAGAAGCGCGGACAGCGGTTCCTTGGCGGCCTTCCAAAGCTTGTCGGCATCGTCAAACGAGGTGGCGAGGAAAGGTACCGAGTCAAAACCGAACAGCGCGTTCTCGTTCTGGTGGCCCGACAACAGGCGCTCGCCGATCGGCGCCTGACCGGTCTGCACGGCGCGCTTGATATCGGCGCCCTTGAACAGCGAGCCCGACGGATGGGTGACGATCTCGATCTCGCCGCCGGTGCCGGTGGTGACGCAATTGCCGAACTCTGCCGCGGTCACCGAATGGAAGTTCGAGCCGGAATAGGCCAGCGGCATGTCCCACGTTTCAGCAGTGGCGGACAGGGCGCCGACCGAGGTCAGCGCTGTAGCGGCCAGAAGAGTTGTCAGTTTTTTCATCGTAGTCTCCCTAGTTGGTTGGTTCGTTTTCAGGTTCTCAGTTTTGCCCGGCCTTCGTGTAGCGTGCCGGTGAATAGACGCTCAGGTCAATGTTGGGCTGCCGCCCCGAGATGAGCTGCGCCAGGATGCGACCGGTTTTCGGGCCGCCGGTCAGGCCGACATGGTGATGACCAAAGCCGGTAAAGGCGCCCTTGAGATGCGGCAGTTCGCCGATCACCGGGATCGAATCCGCAGGCGCCGGACGGTGGCCCAGCCATTCGGTCACCTCGTCGGCCTTGAGTCCGGGAAACACCGCCGCCGCGCTGCGCTTGAGCAACTCGATCGGGGCACGGGACGGCCCCGCCTCGAGCCCGCCGAACTCGACCACCCCGGCCAGGCGCAAGCGGCCCTCCATCGGGGTGGCGACGAACTTGCGCGCGGCCACCATGACCGGTGATTTCGGCATGAAATTCGGGTTCCAGAACTCGATATGATAGCCGCGCTCGGCCTCGAGCGGCACGTCGAGGCCCAGTTTCTTGGCCAGTGGTCCGGACCAGACCCCGGTGGCGACAACGGCAGCATCGCAGGGGATGGTCTGGCCACCGGCGCGCACCCCGGTGACACGGCCGTTTTCCCGCGCGATATCCTCGACATCGGCCTTGATCAGCTTCCCGCCCGAGGCGACCACATGCGCGGCCAGATCCTTGACGTACTGGCCCGGATCGGTGATGCGCCCGTGATCCTTGAGGCGGATGGCAAACCGCAGATCGGTGGAGAAAGCCGGATCATAGGCGCGGAATTCATCGGCCTCCATCTCATCCCAGGCAAAGCCGTTCTGCCGCCGCAGGTCCCAGGTGAACGCGTCCCCCTGATAGTGGGCACGGTCGTTGTAGAGGAACAGATAGTCCGAGGGCACGACCCATTTCTCGGCGCCGGTTCCCTGCGCCAGCGCCAGATGGTCGGCCTGGCTGTCGCCGATGATAGGCGCCATCGCCGCTGCGGTCTGCGCCGCGTCGCTTGCATTGGCCCGACGAAGGAACCGCACCAGCCAAGGTGTCAGCTTGGGCAGATATCCCCACCGCAGAAACAAGGGTTCATTCGGGTTGAACAGCATCTTGGGTGCCTTGCCGATCAGGCCCGGCGTGCTCACCGGTACGATCGCGCAAGAGGCCAGCACGCCACCATTACCGTATGACGTGCCTTCGGCGGGTCCGGCGCGGTCGATCAGCACCACCTTGTGCCCGTCGCGCTGCAACCAGATCGCGGTGGACACCCCGACGATGCCAGCGCCGATGATCGCAATGGTCTTTGCGGTATCCGTCATGTTTTTCCCCAACCGGCAAGAGCACGGGCCATATCCGATTCCCTAAGCGTCAGCATGCCACACATTTCCAAAACGTCAACAAAATGTCGATAAGTTGCCATTGAGTGGGTCACCCCGATTTTCTGACGGCATAGTGGTCAAGCTTGCCGGGATCGGCCCGCGCGCCCAGCCCCGGCCCGTCAGGCACGATGACCTGGCCCGCCTCGACCCGGAACGGCGTTTCCAGAATATCCTCCTTGAGGAAATAGCTGGCCTGATAGAATTCGCATCCCAACGTGATTTCGGGAGTGGCGGCGATCATGTGCGTGCCGGCAAGATGCGCCAGCCCGGCCTCGAACATGTCGCCGCCATAGGCCATAAGCCCATGGGCTGCGGCGATCCGGGCCACTGTCTGGGCCCGCGTCAGCCCACCGGATTTCATGATCTTGATCGAGACGCCGTCGCAGATGCCTTCGCGTGCGGCCCGCACCATGTCCTCGGGGCCATAGACGCTCTCATCCGCCAACAGGGGCACATCGCTCATCCCACGCAGCCGGGCCATCAGCTCGAAATGATGCGCCCGCACCGGCTGTTCGATGAAATCGGGCTGGAACCGCGCCACATCCAGCACGCGCGGCACCGCCTCTTCGATCGCAAGCCCCTGATTGTAATCGACGCGCACCCGGAACTCGGGGAAATCGCGCGCGATCCGTTCCAGCCGCATGATGTCAAAGGCATGGTCTCGAAAACCGGTCTTTAGCTTGATCAACCCCACGCCATCTGCCCGCAACCGCTCCATCAGCGCGATATCGGCGTCGAAATCCGGGTTGGCGATGGAACAGCTGAGCGGGATCGTGTCGCGGCATTTGCCACCAAGCAGCGCCCAGACCGGCAGGTTTGAAATGCGGCCCGTCAGATCCAGCAACGCGCTGTCCAGCGCCGCCTTCGCCTCGGTGCAATGGGCGACGGCACGGGCAGCCTCTTCCATGATCGCGACCCTGTCACTGACCCGCCGCCCGATCACCAGTGGACGCAAGTAGCGATCAAGCGCCGCATAGCTCGCCTCGGGCGTGCCGGTAAAGACCGACCAGGGCGAGGCCTCGCCAAACCCCTCGGCGCCACCTTCGGCGACAAGGCGCAGCAGGACGATCTCGCAGCTTCCCTCGACCCGTCCGATCCCGTGGTCGCGCGCGGACACGACTGGCAAGGCCAGGTGCCACAGATCGAATCCCATGATCTTTTGCTCAAGATCGCCCATCTTCAATCCCCGTTGACCCAAGGAGAGTGTGCGGAAGCTTTTGCATCATTTCCAATACTAAGATTTGCACAAGGCATCATTTCTGATGATATTCTAAGTGATATGAGCCGTTTCTTTCGCCACTATCAGGCGTTTCACGCCATTATCGAGACTGGCACCGTGACAGGTGCCGCCGAACGGTTGGGCGTGTCACAGCCCGCCATTTCCAACCTTCTGGCGCAGTTGGAGCGGCAAACCCGTCTCAAACTCTTCGAACGCAATCGTGGTCGCCTGTTGCCTACGCCCGAGGCAATGGTTCTGTTCGACGAGGTCGACACGGTGATGCGCGGGCTGGGCCAGGTCAATCAGGCGGTGGTCGACCTGCAGAACCAGAAGGCCGGGCAATTGCAGGTGGCCACCAACCACGCCATGGCCTTTGGCTTTCTGCCTGAACAGATCGCGCGGTTTGCTGCCGACAAACCTAACCTGACCGTCGCCTTTCAGTCGCAATACTCGGCCAAGATTCAGGACTGGGTGATCGCCGGCCTGTTCGAGATCGGCATCTGCGAACAGCCCGTGCGAACCGACGGGCTGGACTGGATCCCGTTCTTCTTTGAAATCCAATGCGCGGTGCCGGCCGACAGCCCGCTGGCCCGGCACGATGAACTGACGCCCACGCTGCTGGACGATGTGCCCTTTATCGTCATGGGCGCCGACCATATGGTGACCCGCCGCGCCCGTGAGGCGTTTCATCGCGAAGGTGCCAACCTGAGAATTCGTTGCCAGACAGACCTGTTCCGCAACGCGCTCAACCTGGTGAAACAGGGGCTTGGGGTTACGCTGGTCGACCCGTTCACCTTGTCCAGCGACGATCGCAACGGCTATGTCCTGCGCCGGTTTTCACCCCGTATCCTGTTGGATGTCATCGTCGTCACAGCGCACGGTCGTCCGATTTCGGCCATCGGCGCTCAGTTTCTCGAGCAGGTTTCGGCCAGCATGACCGCACTAGCGGTGGCGGCGCCTGACTCCGCCGAGACATGAACAAATCGCCAGAGCGTACAAAAAAACCGCAATTTCGCCTTGTCCTTGGGTGATGAAATCCATAAACGGGTCAGCGGAGCTGTGGCCGAGTGGTCGAAGGCGCTCCCCTGCTAAGGGAGTAGGCCCGGAAGGGTCTCGTGGGTTCGAATCCCATCGGCTCCGCCACTTGCCCTCGCGAAAGCGTTCTCCCGATCCGGCCGCGGCCGGATTTTTCCGTTATATTCAAGGGTTATACGGGCGGGGCTGAGCACTGGCAGTGGCACTGGGTGGCCCGGAAGCGGTCTCTCAGGGCCGATATTCTCCGGACCTCATGACTGCGCCATTTTGGTGAATTTCTCATAAGCCCATGTAGATATTGACGAAATTCAAGCCGTTGAAATTTCTTGGATTGGAGTCGCGTTTGCGTCTGCCGCGACCGGGTTCGGAAGCTCTCAGGCTGTGGCTGGGTGATTGTAGGACGACGCATCCAGCGCGGGGGGGGGGGCGATTTCACGGCAATTCTTGTCCGGGCTTGGCCACGCCGCTTCTTCTGCTAGGATCCACACAGGGGTTCCGTCGAAGCGCCGATAGTCCGGGCTTGGCCACGCCGCTTCTTCTGCTAGGATCGGCGCAGACCAGCGGTTGCAGTCCTCGCCAGTCCGGGCTTGGCCACGCCGCTTCTTCTGCTAGGATGGAAGGCATCGCGATAGGTGATTTCCTCACGTCCGGGCTTGGCCACGCCGCTTCTTCTGCTAGGATGTTCTGCCACGCGCGCCTTGACCCCGGCCCGGTCCGGGCTTGGCCACGCCGCTTCTTCTGCTAGGATGCTGTCGTGTCGCTCATTTGCTCACTCCGTGTCCGGGCTTGGCCACGCCGCTTCTTCTGCTAGGATAGCGGGCCGATTGATCCGACCATATCAGCTGTCCGGGCTTGGCCACGCCGCTTCTTCTGCTAGGATGCCCGCGAATAGAAACCCTCGGGGCGGTCCGTCCGGGCTTGGCCACGCCGCTTCTTCTGCTAGGATCGCCTGCTGCCATTCGTACTTGGCGGAGGTGTCCGGGCTTGGCCACGCCGCTTCTTCTGCTAGGATGATTATCGCGAGGGACCGGCAACGCGCTGGGTCCGGGCTTGGCCACGCCGCTTCTTCTGCTAGGATTCCTGGCACCAAGGCCAACACCGGGCGGCTGTCCGGGCTTGGCCACGCCGCTTCTTCTGCTAGGATAAGAAGGTTGAAGAACAATGAAACCCGATCTGTCCGGGCTTGGCCACGCCGCTTCTTCTGCTAGGATGTGGCGTATCTCGACCGGCGCGCCATGCCAGTCCGGGCTTGGCCACGCCGCTTCTTCTGCTAGGATAGGCACTGGAAAACATTCCGGGCAGCGTTGGTCCGGGCTTGGCCACGCCGCTTCTTCTGCTAGGATGACGCAATCCTGCGGATCGAAACCGCAGCAGTCCGGGCTTGGCCACGCCGCTTCTTCTGCTAGGATCGCATGGCCGAAATCCACCACGAGGAAGTTGTCCGGGCTTGGCCACGCCGCTTCTTCTGCTAGGATCCGGTAGTTCTTCAACCCCTCGACGCCCTCGTCCGGGCTTGGCCACGCCGCTTCTTCTGCTAGGATTCACCCCGCGCAACCTCTTGTTGTGCGGGGTATTTTATTGAGTTGCGCCGCAGAAAAACTCCCTCGGCAAGCCTAGAACAGCACGAGTTGAGCCGGTTTTTCCGCAGGCGCTTTCGATCTTCGCTTGCCGTGGAAGACCTGACTGAGCGCATATTGCTTGTCGGTGAAGAAGAGAACCTGCACATGGCCGGCGTCGGGGACGAGGTCGCCAACCTGTCGGGCATAACTTTCGGCCTTCTCCTTGCTCCAAGCATGACGGAGATAGACCGAAAACTGAACCATTTCAAATCCAAGGTCCAATAGATCGTTGCGGAACCGCGTGGCCCGCTTGCGTTCGGCGCTGGTCAGCACCGGCAGATCGAAAAGCACCCATACCCACATGATCCTGTATCCTGAAAGTTGTTTGAAGCCGTTTTCAGTCATCGTCTTGCTCCTCGGCGGCTATGGGGATTGGCCGGTCCGGAAAGACGAGGCGCAGTTTGCCCGACTCGCAGGACTGGGCGAGGCTTTGCGCCAGGCGCACCAAGACCTGTGATAGCGGGCTTGCGCCCTGTGGCGTCGGGAAGTCGGCGGCAAGGCTGGCCACGAGCGCGCCGCGTGC
The DNA here is from genome assembly GCF_022321465.1 of Ruegeria alba. Taxonomy (NCBI): domain Bacteria; kingdom Pseudomonadati; phylum Pseudomonadota; class Alphaproteobacteria; order Rhodobacterales; family Roseobacteraceae; genus Ruegeria; species Ruegeria alba. The sequence goes on from NZ_JAKOEM010000002.1 coordinate 343,811, forward strand.
CTCGGCGACTTCGGTGATTCCCTCGGCGCACAGGTCGCGGACGATCAGATCGACGGTGGGCCGGAACGGTTCCATCAGGTCGTCGGCAAGCGCCAGTGCATCGCCGCCCGAGCGGTGATGGACGGACAGCGACGGATGCAGCCCTGCGGACACGATCGCGCGCGCCGTTGCAGCCCGCAGAACGGCATAGCCGTAGTTCAGCAGGGCATTGGCCCCCAAGGCCTCGCGGTCACGCCGGAACGCCTTGTCCATCATCAAGGGCCAGTAAGCCTGCGCGGCCTGCGCCTCGCGGTTGTCAGGGTCGCCGGAGCGCACGGCTGTTGCCAGTCGTCGCAGGCGCTCGGACGGTTCGTTCACACGCTCGAGAGCTTCCGCCTGTGCCGTGATCTTATGGCGGACCAATGTAGCCCAGGCCTGTTTGCGAAACGGCAAGGACGCATCGGCCTGCGCTCTGATGCGATGCGCCTGCTGGAAGTGCCCGTTCAGTGGCAGGACCACCGCCACCGGATTGAAGTCATGCCCCAACACCATGACCGGCACCTGGCGGGCTGCGAGTTCGACCAGCGCACTGTTCGACCAGACCATCCCGGGGCTGGCGACCAGCACCGCCTCGAGGTCATCGAAGGCGATGCGCCCAGCCTCGCCTCCGTCCGTATCAACCGCCAGGAATCCGCGGCGCTTGTGCACCGAAAGCCCGGGTGCCGTCAGTTCCAGTATTCGTCCAACCATTAGAGCCTCCTTGATGGAATGCGCCCGAAGGGTTGGCCTGCCTGTCAGATCGTCCCATGCGGGATCGTGTGCACCCGCCCCAGTTCGTCGACCCGCACGCGCCGGGCGCGGCGGAGTTTCAGTTTGCTGACCGTTGCAAGATCCCAGCGGAAGGGATCATCGGCGTCGTTGTGGCGCTCATCGAACTTACCGGCGTCGGCTATTCCGACGAGCCGCATTCGATTGGCGCTGGGTTCGAGTCGAATGATCCGTTTGATCCTGTTGCTTCCCTCCACCACGCAGTTGTTCTTGTTGTCCCAATCGAACAGCTGAATCGTGTCGTTCTTGTGGACGCGCATGATGAAACGCGCGTCGGGATGGGCGACGTTCCACGGCTCGGCCCCGCCCGAATTGGCCGCCCAGATGTCGGTCGCGTGCTGGAACCAGGTGCCGTCGGGGCTTTCGAGGATGTCCATGTAGGCATTCTCGCCCGGAACCAGCCATTTGTAGGGCCGGCCCCCGCGATCATGAACCGGGCGCACGGCGGCCTCTGGCTTCAGAATGCGCAGTTTGCGGTGTCCGGTTTCGTTGCTCCAAGCCGCAAGCGCCTCGGGCAGTCGCTTCTTGCGTTCGGCCTCCGGCAGCGACCTGTCGCGCGCGGATCTTGTGGCTTCCTCAAGGCTCAGGCGCAGCTTCACGTCGCGCACTTGGCCGATTTCCTTTTCCGTCAGGCCATGGACATGCTTGCGCACCACGACATTTCCGATGGTCCGGTCGGCCTGATTTTCGGGCACGTCACGCACAAGGCCGAAGACCGTGTCCTCATGCAACCTGCCGCTGGTTTGCGAGGGGTCGGAGGGGTCGGCGCTGCCGTGCTGCGCGCGATGGCTGACGTTGACCTTCTCGACCGCGCGCAGGACGGCATCGCGGAAGACCTCGAAAGGTTCCGGCGGGGCGGGCAACACGCGGTCCAGTCGTTCCACCCCCATTCTCCGGGCGTGGGTCTGCAAGACCTGAATCATCCGCCGGTCGATCACGCCCACAACGGCGGCGTCGATCGCGTGGTGGCGGTGATCGTCGCGCGACTTGCGGTTGTGATCGCCGAGGTTCAGGCCCCAGCGGTGCCGCAGCATCGCGGTCATGCGCCCCGGCAGAACCCAGACATGGTTGCGCCGCTTCCCTTCGTCATCGGTCTTCGGAAACAGCGCCTCAGCATAGGCGCGCACAACCCTGGCGAGATAGCCGGTGGCATTCAGCTGGCGGTCCTCGAAGCCGCGCGTCTCTTTCCATTTCTGCATCGCGCCGGGCAGGAATCGCCAGGCCTTGTTGGCGGGCAGGTGTTTCGTCCGGGCGACAATGGCGGCAAGATCCTCGCCGGACCAGGCATCGCCGGGCGCGCGCTTGCCCTTGATACGGTTGGCCGCGCGAAAGCACAGTGTCTTGTTTGCGGGGCTGTCGTCGAAGGTCTCATCGAACGGCAGAATGTGGTCGATCTCGATCTCGTCGGAATGCATCTGGTGCAGCGCGATGGGCTGGCCTGTGTAGGGACAGAGCCGATCCGCCGGGCCCTTGCCCATCTCCTCCCACAGACGCATGCGCAGGAACCGGTCGCCCACACGCGCGCCTTCGGCCAGCAGACCCTCCGCCTGCAATTCGGCCCGCCAGCGATCGTTGCGTGCGGTGTACTTGCGGATGTCGCTCTCGATCTTGTTCAGTTCCTCGGCCGACTTCGCCATGTCACGCGCAGCCTCGATCACCACCTGCGCAGGCTTGCCGTATTCGGCGATCAGAGCGTTCATCACGCGCCGGAACTGCCCTAGGGCGATATGCACCGTCGGGTTGGTGATCCGGCCATAGCGCACAAGGTCGGGGTCGTTCGGATCGCCGGTACCATTGCCGATCATGCGTTGCAGGACGGAAAGCCGGTTGTAGGGTGGCAGGGTGTCCACGCCCTCCACTGCTTGGAAATCGGAATGGTCTAGCCCCGCGCCGCCCAGCGCGGGTGCACGCCGAACAGATTCGTCATAGGTGATAACGTCTTTGCGCATCTCTTCCACGATGGCCTGCGTAGCCTCCAGGCAGAACCGCAGGTGACCGTCTGGCAGCGGGATCTTCTCGACCTTTTCCGCCGCGTCGCGGGAAAGGTTGTGCCGATCCATCAGCCAACCGATCAACTCTTCCGGGTCAGCCGTATCCGCGATCCGGCCAAGCATCTCCACCTGCATGGCACTGTCGAGGGTTGGCCAGAGGCTTGCCAAGGGGCCTGGCTTCTTCGCGTCGCCCAGCAATCGTGCGGCCACGTCGTTGCGCGCAAGCTCCTTCAGGCCGCCCTTTTCCAGATTGAACTCAGCCTGCGTCGGCAATTTCAGGGTCTTTCGCAACGCCGCCCAGGACAGCTTGGTCCCGCTCATCAGGGTCCGCGCGACAAGATCACGGGCGGTGATGTCCAGCGGCTGTTCACCATGGTCATCGACGATGCGTAAATGGTTGAGTTGAGACAAGATCAGGAATTCCTGAGCGGCCGGATGCCAGCGCTGCAGGCGGTCCTGATCCGGGAAGAAGGTGCATTTCCCCGGCCGGACGGGCCGCAGCGGGCGCTGAAAGAAGATCGTATCGCGCAGCCGTTCCCGCTTGCCATCCGTCAGCGACGGATGAAAGGCAGCCTGCGTGGCCCAGATGTGATCGAACTCCGCTTCCAGTAGGGCACGGGTCGGATAGAACGCGTAGGACAGTTTCGCGCCTTCGCCCGTCGGCCGGATTCGAGTCCCTTCGCCACGCGCGAGACGGGCGTGGAGGAAGGCGCCGTAGGTTGAGTGCCCCTCGGACTTGAGCCGCTCCATGAGCGCATTCGATGCCGTTGCGATCTTGCCCTTTTCATCTGCATCCTTGTCGGCACGACGATTGCTTTTGAAGCCTCGGTGTTTGGACATATGCCAGAGCGCCCGGCCGAATTGTTCCAGAGCCACCTGCTCGCGTGCGGCCTTCGCTCGTGCTTCGATGGGGTTTGCAGCAAAGACTGCGCTGCGCGCATCTGCATCTGATGGCAGCAGGCCGAACTCGATCAGGTCGTCGAGCAACCGTCTGCGTCGTCCGAGCGTTCTGTCCTGTCGTCGCCGCGAACCGCGCGGACCGCGTCGGCCCGCAGCATTGGATTCCTTCGACTGCGGATCCCGGCCGTTCGGGAATATCCGCACCCCGAGCTTTTCAAGCGAAGCGGGATGCGAGCGATCGTCGAGCCGGTAGACCGCCCAGCCGAGCGAATTTGTTCCAAGGTCAAAGGCGAAACGATACATGAGCCCTCCGAAGTGCTTGCCAAGCCAGCGTATTACGGGATAGCCTGATATTCCTAGTAGAAGAAGCGGCGTGGTCTTTCCCGCGATAAGGTGAAAGATCCATACCATTGGGGCAGGCTGCGGCCTGCCCCTATTCTTTCAGGAGGAAGATGGCGGCAGGCTGCTGCGCCCACTCTACCGGGAAAGACTCCAGCACCTGCGCGAGCGTAAACTCCGGCCCCTGCTTCCCGTCCAGGATCGCTTCGACGATATCGGGCGCGAGCAGCGTCAGCCGCAGGACGCGGGTCATGTAGGACGGTGCGATCCCCTCGCGCTCGGCCAGTTCGGCGATGGTTGCGAACTCACCCGACTCCAGCATCCGTTTCCAGCGGAACGCGCGGGCCAGCGCCTTGACCAGCGTGTTGTCCATCTTGCTCTGGCTGGATGCTCCGTCCGGCAACTGCATCTCCTTCCGCCCGCCGCGCTTCACGAGGCGGAACGGAACATGGATGGTAACGGTCTCCGGGACCGATGGCGTCCGGGTCATGCGGCTGTTCCTGCATCGGCGGTGATTTCGCGCGCCAGTGCCGCAAGTCCGTCCATGCGCAGGCGGACGTTGAGCCCATCCGGGCCGATGTCCACGCGCTCGACCAGTAACGCAACGATGCGCGTGTGCTCTGCCGGAAAGAGTTCGTCCCACAGCGGGTCGAGTTGCTGCAATGCCGCGCGGGCGTCGGCCTCGGCGATGTCGTCTGCGTGGGCGCGCGCCGCCCTCCTAGTCCCCGCAACAATCTCCGGCTGGCGAAACACGGCGCGCAGTTGGTCGATAACGGCGGCCTCGATTTCGCCCGCTGGCACCCGGCCGACCGGGCAGGATCCCGCGCCGTGCTTCAGCACCGTCTGGCTGACATAGTATCGGTACAGCCTGCCGCCCTTTCTCGTGTGCGTCGGCGAGAACGCTGCGCCGTCCGGTCCGAACAGCAATCCCTTCAGCAGCGCCGGCGTCTCGGCCCGGGTGCGCCCGGCGCGCTTCCGTGGGCTCTCCTGCAAAATTGCATGGACGCGGTCCCATGTCTCGCGGTCGATGATGGCGTCGTGCTCGCCGGGATAGCTGTCGCCCTTGTGCACCGCCTCGCCGATGTACGCGCGGTTGTTCAGCATCCGATAGAGGTATTTCTTGTCGATCCGGTTGCCACGCGGTGTCCGAAGTCCCCGCGTGCTGACCTCCCGCGCCAGCTCCGTCCCCGAGCCGATCTCGAGGAAGCGGGCGAAGATCCAGCGAACATGCGCCGCGTGCTCGTCGTCGACCACCAGTTTCCGGTTCTCGACGCGGTAGCCGTAGGGCGGCACCCCGCCCATCCATATGCCCTTCTTGCGGCTGGCGGCGACCTTGTCACGGATGCGCTCGGCCGTGACCTCGCGCTCGAACTGGGCGAAGGAGAGCAGGATGTTCAGCGTCAACCGTCCCATGGACGTGGTGGTGTTGAACGACTGCGTAACGCTGACAAAGGTCACGCCGTTGCGGTCGAACACTTCGACCAGCTTGGCGAAGTCGGCCAGCGAGCGGCTGAGGCGGTCGATCTTGTAGACCGCCACAACATCCACCAGCCCGTCCTCGATGTCTGCCATCAGCGTCTGAAGGCCGGGCCGGTCCAGTGTGCCGCCCGAGATTCCGCCGTCGTCATACTGATCGCGGACCAGCACCCAGCCTTCGGAGCGCTGGCTGGCGATGTACGCCTCGCAGGCCTCACGCTGGGCGTGCAGCGAATTGAACTCCTGCTCCAGCCCTTCCTCGGACGATTTGCGCGTATAGATCGCGCAGCGCAGCTTGCGGACCACCTTCGCTTTCTCGGGCGGTTTCGTCATGCCCGCCCCCTATGGTTCTTGAGGCCGAAGAACACCCAGCCGTTCCAACGTGTGCCGGTGATGGCGCGCGCGATGGCGGACAGCGACTTGTAGGGTCGACCCTGCCACTCGAAGCCATCGGCGGTGACGGTGACGACCTGTTCGACGCCCTGCCATTCGCGCAGGAGGCGCGTGCCAGTGATGGGGCGGTCGCGGTCGAAACGCATTCCGCGCTTCTTCCTGTCGCCTCCGTCCAGTTCCTCGCCCAGCCGTTCCAGACGCCGTATCGTCTCGGACTTCAGCCCGCCATAGGCCAGTTCCTGGATGCGATAGGCCAGGCGGGACTCGAGGTAGCGCCGGTTGAACGGTGGCGGTTCGCTGTCGAACAACTCGCGCCATTGCGCCTTCAACTCGGATGTCTTTCCCGTTTTCAGCGCGGTTAGGCGCGCGGGGATGGGATCGTGATTGGTCATGCGGTTCTCCGTTTCGAGGTGGTTGCATGACCGCTCTGGTCGGCTGAGTTGTGTAGCGAAATGTCTCCGATACCTGCAGATAGTCCGCTTGACTGCCGGACGTGCTGCCGGATCAGCCCAAGGGCAAGGATGCGGCACAGCTCGGCGCGGCGTTCGGTCGGCGTCATCCGGTCGGGGTGAAGCGGGTTGGGTCCGGTTGCCCTGCGAAGCGGGGCAGTTTCCATGTGATGTCTCCTCGGGTTTGATCCCAAGAAGTCGCTTCGACGCCTCTTGAACAAGCAAAAACAATGCCTTGTCAGCTCATGTCGGTTTGCGGCGCCTCATGTCGGTAGGCCGGTTTAGACACGGCGGCCATACCAGCGAATCCGGCCAACAATATTGACCTCATCGAGAAGGCATTCATAGGGCGCGTAGTTGGGGTTGTCTGAGGTGACATGAATGCGCGGTGGGTCGCTGGACGGAATATGCTCAATTCGCTTGGCCATCAGCCCCATGCCGTCGTGCAATACGAAAAGCCCTGGAGGATAGGGCGACTTGCGACCCATATCGACCAGGATCGTATCGCCATCATTCAGTGTGGGCACCATACTGTCCCCAGTGACGCGCAGGATCCTGAGATTTTTAGGGTTGGCCTCCAACTCTTCTTCAATCCAAGACAGCCGAAAATGATAGAGCTTGCTGGCCTGCTCATCCTCGGCATGCACGATTGTGCCGCCACCTGCAGATGCCTTCGCCTTGACGCCGGAAATACCAACAAAGGTCGTGTCTGGAGAATAGATCTTGGGGGCTTCGCCCTCTATCGTTCCATCACCGTCGACAAGCCAGTCAACATCGACCTTCAAGACGTCTGCAACCTTCTGCAGCTTGGCACGGCTCGGCCGCACAGACTTGCCGCGGATGATGTCGTAGATGAAGGAACGGTTGAGGCCCGAGGCCTCGGCCACCGCCGCAGGCGTCATGTCGAGCTGGAACGCGCGAGCCTTCAAGCGCTGTGCGATGTTGGTGATGATCATGCTTATCCCCAGCTGAGTTGTGGACTAAGTTGGATATCTATTCTGTTGAAAGTGGACAGTCAAACAGATAGGAACAATGAGTGAACAAAGGGGGCTGCCGCCAGTGTTGATTCCACGCGAATATTTTACCCTACAGGAAGTTCTGGCGGATTGGGGGATCTCCGAGTCGGAGCTGGGATACGTCGTTGAGATGGGCCAGCTGACCTTGTCGGTTCGCGTCTATGGCTCCTTCGTAGTTGCTGATCGGAAAGATCGACCTGGTCGGTGCAACCCGGACTTCGAAGGTGTGGTCGATCTGGGGCGGCGTGACGCCATGCGCGTGCTGCGCAAACACGCCTGTCCTGTTCCGTCCTTTGCTCAAAACGGTGGTGTCGTGGCAACGTCGGAGGGCGGTACAGATTGGGTTGTCTATCGAGAAGCGCTTCTTGTCCGCGCCGCTGAGCGCGCGCATTTTGAGGCGACAATTATGGCCGCTGGTGCTCCCCATGCCAATGATTATGATCGATTTTTGTCCTTTGATCTGAATGGTCAGCACTATCTCTTTACGGACATGCAGGCACGAGCTTTGAACTATTTGTTCATTTGCGCCATCACCGGTGACCCAGAGCAGCGTGGCGCTCAGATCCTGGCGGCGGCAGGTTCGGCCTCCTTGAAGCTCAGCTACCTGTTCTCCAGCCGGAGAGGGTGGCGCGACATCGTGCACCCCGTCTCGAAGCGCCGAGGATATTACATGCTCGAACCCGCCTTGGTCGTGACGATGCGCGTCGGCGCCTGATACCGAACCTTCATCCTGAACAGGCCCGCTTCACGCGGGCTTTTTTGTATCCGGCGGTCGCTATGGTTCGGTTTTGGTGCGAACCGATTAGCCCCCTCGGTCGGTGTTCGGTCGGTGCTTGGTTGGAGCTCCGACCGAAAATTCACCGGCTGCTGATTTTCCAACAAAAATTAATTTCTGTCACCGACCATTCGTGCCACGACCTCCAACCCAAGGGTTTGGCAAGTTGCCCTCATCAACTCGATGAGGACCGCCATGGAACAAGATGACACCCTATTGAGCACGAAGCTCTTGTCCCGGCGCTGGAATATTGCGCCGCGTACCCTGGAACGTTGGCGCGCCGAAGGTCGTGGGCCGCAGTTCGTCCGGATTGGCCGGCACGTGCGCTATCGCCAAACTGATATTCAGGCCTTTGAGGCCAAGCATATAAAGACCGCCGGTCCGGTGCCGACCCTGGCTGTTGTCGAGTGCGCCGCATGATCGCGCGTATCTCAACCAGTGCGCCTGCTGTTTCGGACATCACGCTGATGGCGTGGGTTGATGTCGCAGAGCCCGGCGCACGCCTCGTCTATCACCGTGGCTTTCTGGTGATCGACACGACCCCCAATGTTTCCACGCTCGGACAGCCTGCGCTTGAAGATCTGCGCGCCACGGCAAACGCAGCGTATCGGCTCTCTGAACTCGGTCGAATCCACCTTGTCCAGGAACGCCTTGGCCCGGACCGGTTTGCCTATCTCGCCATCGCCCGCCCGCACAAGGGCGCCGTTCCTTCCGCAGCTGTGAAGCAACTGGCGGCAGCTGCCTGATCCAACCCCCGAAAAGGAGCCCCTATGCCTTATCCCGAAAACACCCCGAGTGTGGACGACATGCTCAATATGCCCACCGGCGACTTGGCGCAGATGCCTGTGGAGCTACTGGCCGGCCTTCAAGGCGAGCTGGATCACGCCAGCAAACTACTGAAGGCGGCGACCGCCCGGTTCAGCGCTGCCCTCGAGGTCCGCTACGCCACCCGTGCGGCTGATGCCCGTCGCGCCTGCGGCAAGGACACCGGCACGGTCCGCCTCGCTGATGGTGATTTCACTGTTGTCGCCGATCTTCCCAAACGCGTCGACTGGGACCAGGAGAAGCTGGCGCAGATTGCCCGGAACATCGCCGACAGCGGCGAGGACCCTGCAGAGTTCATCGACACAAAGTTGACCGTTTCGGAGCGCAAGTACGGGGTGCTGCCTGAGGCCTGGCGCAAGGGGTTCGATCCCGCACGTACGGTCGGGTCTGGCAAGGCCAGCTTCAAGCTCGAACCGGCCAAAGCACCCTGAATACGGCAGCGGGGACGCCCTGACCGCAAGGCTGGGCAGGCTCCCCTTCGGCGCCCGGTCACACCCCGCTGCCGTTGACTTTTCACCCAATCCAAGGAGCGCGCCATGGCTTTGCGCATCATTACCGCCGACGAACGATTGTCGGCATCTGAAAACAAAACATCGCTGGCGGTTTTTGGCCCGCCGGGCGTGGGGAAAACCACGCTGATCAAGACGTTGCCCGCGGATAAGGCGGTGTGCTTTGATCTCGAGGCTGGCATGAAATCTGTGCAGGACTGGCGAGGACCCAGCGTTCCGATCCGCAGCTTTCCTGATTTTAGGGACCTTGTGATCCTGATCGGCGGCCCGGACCCTGCACAACACCCGGGTAGCTATTACGGGGCTGACTACCATGCCCATGTGCAACGGGAATATGCCGAAAGCGGTTTGGAAGCCTTTCTGAAGGACCGCTCGATCATTTTCGTCGACAGCATCACCGATCTGACACGGCAGGCGATGGCCTATGCCAAACAGCAGCCGGAGGCGTTTTCAGACCGCACCGGCAAGCCGGATGTGCGCGGCGCTTACGGGCTTTTGGGGCGCGAGGTCATTCAGGCGCTCAAGCACCTGCAACATGCGCGTGGTAAGACCGTCATCTTCGTTGGCGTCCTGGAAAAGGTCACCGATGAGTACGGGGCGTCGTCCTGGGTGCCGCAAATGGAAGGCACCAAAGCGGGTCGTGAATTGCCCGGAATCGTCGATCAGGTCATCTCCATGCAGCTTTTTGGCAAGGATGTGGAAGGCGCCTGGACGCTAGACGAGACATCCGCCGACCGCCGCCTCGTGTGCAAGTCCGGCAATCCCTGGGGCCTCCCCGCGAAGGATCGCTCGGGCCGCCTCGACATGACCGAGCCGCCGGACCTAGGAGCGTTGCTGGCCAAGATTGACGGCCGCTCGGCACTGACCCCTCCCACCTCATCCTCCGTCTGAACAGAAAAGGACATATCCCATGAGTTTCGATTTGAACGACGCTGGCCCGCAAATGGCCCCGATGGGCGAGCTGATCCCCGATGGCACTTTTGCCAAGGTGATGATGAAACTGCGCCCCGGCGGTGCAAATGGCGCCAGCGAAATGGATGCGGGGCTTCTGAAAGCCTCGCCGCACAGCGATGCGAAGATGCTCGACTGTGAATTCACGGTGACCGAGGGGCCCTATGCCCGGCGCAAGTTCTGGCAGAACTTCACCGTGGCAGGCGGCAAGCTTGACGAGAAGGGCCAATCGAAAGGCTGGAACATCTCGAAGAGCACGTTCCGAGCCATGATCGACAGTGCCCTCGGTCTCAAGCCCGATGATTTGAGCGAGGCAGCCCGTTCCAAGCGTGTGATCGCTGGGCTCAAGCAGCTTGATGGCATCACATTCGCCGCACGGATCATGGTCGATATCTCGGACAACCAAAATTACCGCGACAGCAATAAAATCGCGAATGTGGTGCTGCCCAATGAGCCGGCCCACGCCGCGATCATGCGTGGGGAAAACGTCTCGCCCGAGCCGGTCAATGCGCCGCCGCGCAAATCACCGGCGGCGGTGCCTGCAGCCTGGAACGCGCAAGCCCCTGCCCAGACGGGCTGGTCCAACGCGCCACAGCAGGCCCCGGCCGCGCAAGCTCAACCTGGCACGTCCACATCGGCAGCAACGCCCGGCGGCGCTCCGGCCTGGTTGAACAGCTGAATCCATGGCCCCGGATGAATGGCAGGCGCATGTCACGCGCGAAGCGGCAAAGGATATTGGCAAATGGCTAGAGGCCCGCGGAAAACTGGATCGGCCCATCGCAAGCCTGCGGCTCACGGATCTCGACGCCATGGCCTCGGTGGCCATCAGCCGCTTCGTCGTTCTGGCATCCCGCAAGGTGAGGGAGGCCCCGAGGGCATATCCGGAGCTCGAAAACCTGCTGATGGGGTGAGCCGTGTCTGCGCGGTTTGCGGCCGAGAAGCTCGGGGCTTCGGCTTCTGCCTGCGCCTCCAGTGGTTGCAGTTCCCGTTTCACAAATTCTGTTCGCGCCGGTGTCAGGACATCGGCGCGGACCTCGCAAAGAGGAGACACGGAATGATTGATAAGACAGCACGCGAGGCCCAGGCCATCCGCGACGCCCGCAAGGATTTTGCGGAAGCATTGACGGCGCTCGACCTGATGACCCCGTTTTTTGACCGCACCGCGGCCGAGATCGATCAGCTGATCGAGGCGGCGGTCACCGGCTACATCGACAGCATGCAGACCCAAGGCGCGCAGCCGGAACGCGACGGCCGCCTGCCTGACGACCCCATTCCATTTTGAGGTACTCCCCATGATTGATCTGAACCACGGGTCTGGCGCGCAATACGCGACCTCGCGTCCCACGCCCGACATCACCACGGCTCTCAGCGATGTGATCGACATCGGCCTTGGCGTCCGACAGCGCAGGGAGCGTCCGCGTCGCTATGTCAGCTCTTCTGGTCTTGGTCGCACCTGCTTGCGTCAGATTCAGTACGATTATCTGGCCGTGCCCAAAGACGAAGGTCAGGAGTTCGCGCCCAAAACCCTCCGCATTTTTGAGGCGGGCCATCGCGGCGAGGATATGGTTGCCAGTTGGATGCGCCTTGCGGGGTTTGACCTGCGCACTGAGCGCGACGACGGGCGCCAGTTCGGCTTCACTGCCTTGGGCGGACGGTTCAAGGGTCATATTGATGGCTGCATCGTCAGCGGCCCGGTCGAGATGTCCTATCCCGCACTTTGGGAAACCAAGGCGCTCGGGGCCTCGAGTTGGAAGGACACGGTCAAGCGCGGGGTCACAGTTTCAAAGCCTGTCTACGCGGCGCAGATCGTACTCTACCAGGCCTATCTGGAACTGCCCAACCCGGCGCTCTTCACCGCGCTCAATCGCGACACGATGGAAATCTACGCCGAACTGTTGCCGTTCGATGCAGCACTTGCCCAGCAGATGAGCGATCGCGCTGTCGCTGTAGTACAGGCGTCGGACGCACAGGAAATGCTGCCGCGTGAGGCGGCTGAGCCGACCTCGGTGGTCTGCAAAGGCGGTATGGCCGCGGGCCATTGGCATCCAGCCTGTGCATGGGCGCAGCGTTGCTGGGGGGCCAAGCAATGATCCCTCAGGCTTACGAATTTAAGCGCATCGCATCCCGGTTTCGGCAGGTATCGACCTTCGGTTTTCTCTTTGAAGGCATCGAGACCGCGCCGGTCTATTATTTCGATGATCAGGAAAGCTTCGACAGCGACGCAGTAGGTGCGCTGCGCGCGCAAATGATTGCTGGACCGCCCCGGCTGCCGCACCCTTGCGTCGTCTTCGAGGTCAAGGACCGGGCTCCGCAACGCGCCTCACTGTTGGTCTACGCACGTCAGTTTGATGATCGCGTCGAAGCAGCCTTCCTCTTTAAGGACCAGCGCAAGCGACAATGGACGGATTGCCTGATCCACGCCGTATTCTCCGAACCCGGGTTGGCCGAAGGATATCCGAACCCAAAGCTGGGCGAGGATGAGATCAGCATTTACGGCGAAGTTGCGACTGGCATCGTCTGGCGGGCCCTGAGCATCCTGTCTCAGGTGGCAGAGGTGAAGCCACGAACCATCATGCCAGCTTTGCGCAGCAAATATTCGAAGGCGGGCGTGCGCGGCTGGACCTGGCATCAAATCACGATCGATCCGGAACGGCTGCGTGCGAAAAGCGCGCCGCAGGGCGGCACCCATGCCGGCCCGCGATGGCATATCCGACGTGGCCACTGGCGTCGGCTCGCAGACGGCCGTCGTGTCTTTGTGCGCCAATGTCAGGTCGGCGATCCCATGCAGGGAGGCGTGGTCAAGGATTACATCGTAAAGGGATCAGCCGCATGACCAGTTTCACGCCTTCCAGCGGTCAGGCGGCCGCCATCCGCGCGATCAAGACCTGGTTTGAAACCCGAACCCACGAGCAGCAGGTGTTCCGGTTGTTCGGGTATGCGGGAAGCGGGAAATCGACGGTGCTGAAATTCGCACTCGATGAACTGGGCCTTTCGCCACACCGGAGCGCCCGCGACGGCACCTGCGTGCCGGGCGTCGTCACCGCCACATTCACCGGCAAGGCGGCGCTGGTCTTGACCCGAAAGGGCACGCCTGCGCGCACCATCCACAGCCTGATCTATTCGGTATCGGAGGCAACCGAAGAGGAAATCGCAGCGGCAGCGAAGAAAGTGCTCGAAGCAGAAATCAGCGTCAAATCCTTAACCGGGTTTGACCGCACTGCGGCGGAAGCCGGGATTGAGGCGATGCGCCAGGCGCTATCCGCGATGAAAAAACCGCGTTTTGCGTTGAACGCGCAAAGTGATGCCGCTGACGCCAGACTGATCGTACTCGACGAGGTGTCCATGGTGGGCGAGGAGATGGCGCGCGATCTGATGAGCTTCAAAAAGCCCATCCTTGTGCTGGGTGATCCGGGTCAGCTTCCACCCATCAAGGGCGACGGGGCATTCACCAATGTCGCCCCGGATGTCATGTTGACCGAGATCCACCGACAGGCATCCGAGAGCGCCATCATCCGGCTGGCCACCATGGCGCGCGAGGGTCAGCCGATCGGCTTCGGCAGCTATGACGACCATGTCGCCAAGATGCACAAGGCTGATATCACGCCGGATCAGGCGCTGCGGGGCGGGCAGCTGATTTGCGGAATGAACGCGACGCGGCTGCAGCTGAACAATGCCATGCGTGGGGCGGCTGGCCTGCCCGGTGGCGTCCTACCCTCAGGTGCCGCCGAGAAAATCATCTGCCTGAAGAACCAGAACGACCTCGGGTTGATCAATGGTATGTTCCTGACGCTCGAACACATCGTGGACGAGGGCAGTCTCTTCTTCTCGGCCGAGGTGACCGGCGAGGATGGTCGGCGCGTTGGTGCGCCGGGCAGCAATGGAAAACCGGGGCGTTTGCGCATCTACAAGGGGCATTTCGAGGATCACTTCGCGTTCGATCGCACTCGCCATGACCGCGATTGGAAGGAGAAAAAGCATCTGACCGAGGCAACGTTTGGTTGGGCGATTACTGCTCACAAAGCGCAAGGCTCTCAATGGGAGAACGTGATCGTCTGGGATGATGGGCTTGGCCGCAGCGAGATCGACCGCCGCCGATGGCTCTACACTGCGATCACCCGCGCTGAGCGCGGCCTTGTACTCCTTGCATGAGGTATGGCCCATGATCGACCTCAACGATGTCTTCGTCCCGGCTGCCCGCCATGATTTGAACGCCATCAAAGCGCGGCTGACTGCGACGGCCCGCGATTGGTTGCCTCCCCTGTTTCCGGAGGCACAGCTGACCCATGACAAACGAGCGATGCGTTGCGCCGACCTTTCCGGGCGCCGTTCTCGTGGTGAGGGCTCGTGTGTCATCCATCTCGATGGGCCTTATGCAGGCTGGGGCTTCGACTTTGCGACGGGCGAACGCGCGGGGCCTATCGACATGATCTATCACGCCACAGGCATGAGCGAAGGGCGCCTGTTTGATGAGGCAGCCCGTCTGGCCCGTCTGAAATGTGACCTGCCAGCACGACCCGCTGCGCCAGTACGCCCCGATCACAGCCTGGAAATCCGCCGCATACTGGACGAATGCGAGCCCTTGGCAGGAAGCCTTGCCGACACGTACCTGCAATCGCGTGGGCTGAGCGATCCGGGCTCACCGGATCTCCTCTCGCATCCTGACCTCACGGATTACGACAGTCGCCGTGGTTGGCCGGGCATGCTCGCGATCCCGCGCCTGGCCAATGGCGATCCGGTCGGCGGGATCCATCGCACCTTCCTGTTGGATGACGGCAGCGGCAAGGCACCGGCGGGCAAGAAGATGCTGGGCACGATCACGGAGGCGGCGGTCCGGCTTTTTCCTTTGGCCAAAGATGGTCATCTGGGCGTGGCGGAAGGGATCGAGACGGCGCTCGCGGCCAATGTGATCTTCGGAACGCCAGTCTGGGCGGCCTTGTCGGCCGATGGCATGGCACGGTTCAAATGGCCCGAAGGCACGCGCCGCATTACCATCTTTGCCGATGCGGGCCATACCGGCCGTCAGGCGGCCGCCACATTGTCAGACCGGTTGAACATGGCAGACATCCCAAACGAGGTGATTGCCCCGCTCCATGGTGATGATTTCAACGACGATCTGCTGCGAGGGGCCGTGAAAACGGATTACGGCAGTCCGGAAATCATCCCCGAAGGCGCGCTTGTTGCCGACGATGCCCCGGCGAGCACGCTTTCCGGAGGGCTGGAACGTGCCGTCGAAGCGCTGGCCGCCGCAACCGAGGCGCTCACCAATCCACCCGATCTCACCGAGCTGGGCACCCTCATGGGGCGCATCGTTAAAGAGCGACTTGAGCCCATGGAGGAACGCCATGTGCTGTCGTTGATCAAGGCGCGTACTGGGATCGCGATGTCGATCCTCGACAAACAGCTTGGCGTCTTGCGCCGCCGTTTGAACAGCACCGGCGATCTTGTCAAGCCTGTTACACGCCCAGCTTGGGCGAACCGGCTGCGCCTCGATCTTTCCGGGACGCCCGAGCGCAACGAGGCCAATGTCATCATTGCTCTGAGTTCCGATCCGGCCTTTGCCGGCACTATCGCCTTCGATGAATTCCGCCAGGAAGTGGTCGTGTTGCACCCAGTGCCTTGGGATGCGCAGGATATGGACTATCCGCGGCCGTGGGAGGACAGCGACGACATCCGGCTGGCTGAATGGCTGCAGCACCGGGAAGTGAATGTCGCACCTCTGGTTGTCGGGCGCTCAGTTGGGGCCTTTGCCCGCGAACTCCGCATTCACCCAGTGCGTCGCTATCTAGACCAGCTGCAATGGGACGGTACGCCCCGGATCGAGACCTGGGCCAGTCGCTACCTGGGCGCTGAGCCCACGGATTTGACCCACGCCATGGGCAGCCTGTGGCTGATATCAGCCATTGCGCGCATCTATCGCCCCGGTGTGAAGGCCGATCACATGTTGATTCTCGAAGGTGAACAGGGCGCGCGCAAATCCACTGCCCTGAAAATCCTTGCGGGCGCGGACTGGTTCACCGACGAGTTGCCCGATCTCGGATCCAAGGATGCGGCCATCCATATGCAAGGTGTCTGGATCGTGGAAATCGCCGAACTCGATGCCATTGGCCGAGCAGAGGTCTCGCGCATCAAGGCGTTTCTCACCCGCACCACTGACCGGTTCCGACCACCCTATGGCCGCCACACGGTCGAGATCAAACGCCAATGTGTCTTTGCCGGCACGGTGAACCCAGACACCTATCTGCGCGATGAGACCGGCAACCGCCGCTTCTGGCCGATCCGCTGCGGCGAGATCGACATCGAGGCGCTCCGCCGGGATCGCGATCAGCTCTGGGCTGAGGCTGTGGCTCGGTTCAGGGCCGGGGCTATCTGGTGGCTGGAAGACAGGGGTCTGCTCGAAGCTGCGCGCGATGAGCAGGACAAACGGTACCAGTCCGATGCTTGGGATGGCTTGATCGATCGTTGGCTGACGCATGAAAAGCGCGTTGTAAATCGCGGATATGCCGGTGGTGCTGACTGGCAGGATGAAGAGGTTGAGCGACTGCAGCCACTACGAGACGTATCTGTTGGCGAGATTCTCGCGGAAGCAATCGGAATCGAACCGGCGCGGTGGACGAAACCGGATCAAATGCGCGTTGGTTCCTGGCTGACGTCCCGAAATTGGGAGCGGTATCAACGCCGGACAGGCGAGGCACGGGAATGGCGATATCGCAAACGTCCAACTTGATGGCTTCGCGCCACAGCATCGAGGACGCATAGCGAACAGGTGGGGCATCCGATAGGGTGCCCCTTGGCTTTTGTGGTGTCACTACCACGCATTTGTCACCATCTCGCCGAGAAGATGGTGACAGAAATAATCCTGTGAAAACAATGCTGTCACCATTGTCACCACTGGAACGCCCAACTTCCTTCCTTATACATATACATGTGTATTCCGGAGTAACCTTATGCCTTCTCATACATACAAAGCCATTTAGTGGAGACAGGTGGTGACAGTGATGACAGCGTTGTTTTTATTGACATAATTTTGTCACCAGTCATGGGGGCTGGTGGTGACAGGCGGTGACAAGGATCTGACCGCGGGACGTAATGAAATTTTCTTGCTCGGCCGAGTCCGGGCCAGTATTTTGGTCAAGACCAAAGCCGAAGGCCCACTTGAATTCGTGAGCCTTCACCATGAACACACAAGAACTGATCCCGACAGAGACGCTGCCTGAGACCTTTGGCGGCGAGAAAACCATCATAGCCCTCGACCTCGGCACCACTACCGGCTGGGCCGTCCGTGGCTATGATGGTCTGATCACCAGCGGCACCGTCAGCTTCAAACCCGGTCGCTACGATGGCGGTGGCATGCGCTACCTGCGGTTCACCAACTGGCTGACTGAGATCGACCGTCTGTCTGGCCCGATCGCAGCGATCTGGTTCGAGGAGGTCCGCCGACATCTCGGCACGGATGCAGCGCATGTCCACGGTGGCCTTCTGGCAGTTCTGACAAGTTGGGGCGAATTGCGTGGCGTGCCTTACCAGGGCGTGCCTGTGGGTACCATCAAGCGCCACGCGACCGGCAAGGGCAACGCACCCAAACAGGCCATGATCGATGCAGCGCGCAAGCGTGGTTTCAGCCCCACAGACGACAACGAGGCGGATGCCATCGCCATCCTGCACTGGGCAATGGAAACGCAGGGAGGGTTGGCCTGATGGGCATGCGCTTCACTCCCAAGGGTTACGGCGGCCAACGCCGTGACCCCGAACAGGTCAAGCGCGACGGATGGCAGGAACAGGGCGTTCTCGCGGTCTCGGCGGATGACGACCGTCTCACCTGGCCCGAACGCGAACTCGTCCGCCAACTGGGCGAGAAACTATACGGCCAGCGGCAGAAGGAGGTTCAAGGTGACTGACTGGACAACCGCGATGGCGCAGGACCGTCTTGAACTCGCCGCCGATGTCTTCGCACAGCTGCCAGCGGTGAAACCGCAGGGCTACTTCAACGCCTGGCCCGAGTATTTCCACAGTTTCGCCGATCAGGTCGGCCAGGAGCCGCAGATGCGCCGGCCTCGCCCGAGCCCGCGCCAGATCACGGAGGCCGAGGAGGCGATGCTCTGGCTTCGGTGGGTCGACAAGGATATCGGCCAGATCCTTTGGGCGCGGGCCAACCGAAAGCAGTGGAAGCACATCACCTGGGAACACGGCATCAGCCGGGCCACAGCGCACCGACGCCACGAATATGGTCTGGCGGTGATCGCCTTGCGGCTGAACGGCAAGCGCGTGCCGACGAAGCGATCGATGGAGTTCGTGATCGGGCGCGCGAGGTGAGACCGGAGTTTCATTGGGCCGCAGCCGAATGGAGCGGTCGCGGAGAGCGGGGGCTTTAATGGACTTTAGGCTATGCGTTTTTCTGGCGGCGGAAGTCTGGTAAGCCTGAGTTGATCATTACAGGCGAAGAATTGGTGGCAGGCCATGCAGGAAAGCACAGATCGGGATAATCTGTTGGTCGAACTGCGTCATGGACTTCGGCGTGAAGAGGCTATTCGGAGCATTCTCGAGGTCATTCAAAAGTCACGCGAGGACGAAGGGCCCGTTTTCGAAGCCATTCTTACTCAAGCAGCGGAACTGTGCGCAGCAAGCCAAGCGTCTTTGCAACTTGCAAATGCAGAGAGGACGCAATTCAAAATTGCCTATTACTGGGGATTTGAGGAAACGGCCTTCAGCGTGGGAGGTTCTGCGCCCTTGAACAGCGGGCGACCGATTCCTGAGGTTATTCGAACCGGCAACACGATTAATATTGCCGATCTGATCGACACCGATCTGTATCGTGAAAAAGATCCCGTTATCAAGCATGTGGTGGAAATCGAGGGTGTGCGTTCTTGGCTGATAGTGCCTCTGATGAACGGACCGCTGGCGATTGGTGCGATAGCTCTAAGCCGCAAGGAGGTCAGACCTTTTGTCAAAACCGAAATTCAACTGCTCGAGAGCTTCGCCGCACAAGCCGTCATCGCCATCGAGAACGTGCGCCAGTTTCGCGAGGTGCAGGAGAGGCTGGAGCGCGAAAGAGCAAACGGCGAGATACTTAGCGTCATCTCCTGGAGCCGCGATGACGAAAAGCCGGTCTTCGACGTTATCCTCAGCAACGCCAGCCAGCTCTGCAACGCCTCCGTCGCTGCGCTTGTGCTGCTCGACGGGGCACGAACCGAACTGACCATTGCAGCTTTGCAGGGAAGTTTCAGGAATTTCGCTGTAGGGACATCTCGCTTCCCGCTCGACGGTGATTTCGGCGCCTGCGCTGCCGTCCGCGAAACCCGCATTGTTCATCGCCGTTCGACAAGAGATATCCAGAATGTCGAAGCGCGTCGGAACCTTGAGGATGATGGCGTCCGCACCGTCCTGTGGGTTCCCCTTATGAAAGCAGCCGAAGCCATTGGAGTTTTAGGCCTTTTCCGGTCTTTTGAAAGTCCGTTCTCTGACAGCGAAATTGCCCTTGTGGAAACTTTCGCCGCCCAGGCCGTGATAGCGATCGAGAACGTACGACAGTTCCGGGCGCTTGCCGACCGCACCGCCGAAGTCGAAGCGCTCAACGCCTCGCTCGAAACCCGTGTGAGCGAACAGGTCGACGAGATAGAGCGGATGGGCCGGCTGAAACGGTTCCTGCCTGCCGCCGTGGCAGATACGGTGATCTCGTCCGGCTCGGACAAGATGCTGTCCAGCCACCGCGCGCTTCTGGGCGTGCTGTTCTGCGACATCCGCGGCTTCACGGCCTTCTGCGAGACCGCCGAACCGGAAGAGACCATCGAAGTCCTGCAGACTTACCACCAGGAGATGGGCAAGCTGATCAATGTCCATGGCGCGGGCGTCGATCACCGGATGGGCGACGGGATAATGGTGCTCTTCAACGATCCATTACCATGCGACGACCCAGCGGGAGATGCTGTCCGGTTGGCCATCGCAATGCGGACCCGGATGGCCGAGTTGTGCCGGAGTTGGAAGCGCATGGGCTATCGGCTGGGCTTCGGGGTTGGGGTGTCCCTCGGATACGCTACGGTCGGCATGGTCGGGTTCGAAGGCAGGTTCGACTATACAGCCTCGGGCACTGCTATCAATCTTGCCTCGCGCCTTTGCGATGAGGCCGTTGATGGTGAGATCCTTCTCAGCCCCAGAGCGGCAATCGCCGTCGAGGACGACTTTCAGGTCGAGTCTCGCGGTGAATTGAGCCTCAAAGGACTTCGGGAACCGATTGAGGTATTCCGATTGGCCAGCGGCTATTCGACGTGACCGTGGACATCAAAAGGTTTTCTAGAGATCCGCTGCGGGCTCTCTCGTGCTGTTCTCTGCGATCTTTTCCAACGACCGCTTCGGCCGCAAGACCCATCGGCTGCCAGTTGCGCCGGACGCTCGTGTCAACGAAATTCGAACCCGCGAGACAATTTCCGGTGAGACACCGGAAGCCGAGACCTCTCGCGAGAGATGGGCTAGAAACGGGTAAGATGGCACGAAGCGTGAGAAACGCGGAAGCGTGATCGAATGAGGGGTTCGAAGAAGGCGAACGGGGAGCAATTGACCACACAAACTGTTCTCCATCCGGATTCGCCAGACACCTAACCCATTGAAATTGAACGGTTCCTTTCCGGGCCGAAACGTATGCTGGGGGGCTTGGCGCGCAACTTCGTCAGCGACAGGCCCGTTTTTTTGGGAAGCCACCAGGAGCCGGTATCCACTTTCGATGCCCTGAAACCTTTTGAATTCAAACACATGACCGGCGGCGTGGGGTGGATACCCCGCGGATACCGGAGTCCAGCCTGGAAGCCGGTGGACTCCGGCGTACTGGAGTCCACTTCGGCGGATGCCGATCGATCACCGACAGGAACCTGCATGACCCTTGCCTTCGCCCCCGAGCGGATCGAGACCTGGCCGCTTGCGCGCCTGCAGCCCTACGCGAAGAACGCGAAGGTGCACGGGCCCGACCAGGTCGCGAAGATCGCCGCCAGCATGGCCGAGTTCGGCTGGACCGTGCCGTGCCTCGTCGGCGAGGACGGCGAGCTGATCGCGGGCCATGGCCGGGTGCTGGCCGCGACGCAGCTCGGACTAACCGAGGCGCCGGTGATCGTGCTCGGGCATCTGACCGAGGCGCAGCGGCGGGCCTACCGGATCGCGGACAACAAGCTGACCGAACTCGGCACCTGGGACGAGGCGCTGCTCTCGGCGGAACTGAACGACCTGCTGGCCGAGGATTTCGACCTGTCGCTGGTCGGCTTCTCCGATGGCGAGTTGGACAAGCTGCTGGCCTACGTCGCGGAAGACGACGGTGAAGAAGGTGGCGCCGGTGGCTCCGTGCCGCCGGTGACCATCCCCGAACCGCCGCGCAACCCGGCGTCGCGGACGGGCGATCTGTGGATCCTCGGCGATCACCGGCTGCTCTGCGGGGACTCGACTTCGCGCGACGATGTCCGTCGGCTGATGAACGGTGAGCGCGCGGCGCTGTTCGCAACCGACCCGCCGTATCTGGTGGACTACGATGGTTCGAACCACCCAACGCGCAACAAGGACTGGTCGCAATCCTATGGCGTGACCTGGGATGACAGCAGCCAGGGCGCCGAGCTCTATGACGGCTTTATCGCTGCCGCAGTCGCGGAGGCGATCACGGAAGATGCGGCGTGGTACTGCTGGCACGCCTCCCGCCGCCAGGCGATGCTCGAGGCCTGCTGGGAAAAGGCCGGCGCCTTCGTCCACCAGCAGATCATCTGGGTGAAGGACCGCGGGGTGCTGACCCGGTCCCACTATCTCTGGAAGCACGAGCCCTGTTTCATGGGCTGGCGCCGCCCGAACCGCCCGCCGAAGGTCGCCGAGCAGACGCTGCCCTCGACCTGGGAAATGCCCAGCTTCGCGAAGGACGAGCGCCCCGACCATCCGACGCCGAAGCCGCTCGATGCCTTCGGGATCCCGATGCGCCAGCACGTCGCCCGTGGTGGCCTCTGCTACGAGCCGTTCTCGGGCTCCGGCTCGCAGATCATGGCCGGTGAGGCCAACGGCCGCCGTGTGTTCGCGATGGAAATCAGCCCCGCCTATGTCGATGTTGCCGTCGAACGCTGGCAGGCCGGGACCGGCCGCGACGCTATCTTCGACGGTGACGGCCGGACCTTCGCCGAGGTGAAAGCGGGGCGGCTGGACCTGTCCGCGAACGACGAGGATGCGGCCGCGTGAAGCAGTCGCGCCTCATGTCGCTGGTCGAAGCCGTCGCCAACGTGGTGATCGGCTACGGCGTCGCGGTCGTCACGCAGATTCTGATCTTTCCGGTCTTCGGGCTGCATACGACGCTCGGGCAAAACCTCGCCATGGGCGGGATATTCACGGTTGTCAGCATCTCGAGATCCTTCGCGCTGCGCCGCCTGTTCGAGGCGATCAGGGTATGGACAACACGGTTCTAGCTGTGGTGAGCGAATTGACAGCTGCGCCCGGTGCTTCAGGCATTCCGCGATCCAGATTCGCTCAAGATGCCGACAGCGGCATCAGAGAGGAACATCGTCGTAAGAGCGCGAATAAGCGGATTTTGCACTACCCAGGGCTTGCGCCGTCGAATTGGACATCATTCCGGCGAAGCGGCCTGCCTCTGACAAGTACTGCTCAAAAGCATTCTGAAAATACTCGGATTGCAGCCGAATGAAATCTTCCGGTTTTTTGCAGGTAAGCAGAGCCTGCTGTGTCTCCAGTGCGTGCTGAAAGCGGGCCGTTGCAAACCGAATGCTTTCGGTCGTGATGTCATACCAAGTTGTCATGTCGAGTTTGTCTCCATTTCCATCGAACACGATCCAAGGGGCGGTGGTTGATGAGGTGACGGTGTCCAGTTTGCCGACCTCACGATCGGTTTCCTGCCACCTCTCTCACCGAACCTGCTTCGAGCAATCGCATTCCTCGCGGAATGCTCATGCAGCCTGGCCTGGACCAACATTCTATGCTGCTGGCGTTGATCAGACTTCTCCGGATTCGGCAAGTCGATAGACACGCCCGCGTCCCTGGACCTTCTCGGAGGTGACCTCGAGGCAGAGGCGCTTTTTGAGGGTGCCTGCGAACATGCCCCTCACGGTATGCGGTGCCCATTGCAGGGCCGCGGTGATCTCCTCGATGGTCGCGCCGTCCGGAGCGCGCAGCATGGCGATCAGGGTCGCCTGCTTGGTGCCCGTGCGCGGCGTGCGCGTCTTGGGCGCGGGTTCGGGGGCAGCGGAGGTGTCCGGTTCGATACCGACAGCAGCGAGGCCTGCCTCGGTGGCAACCAGCGTGACGCCGTGGCCGTCGCCGGTCTCGCGCCAGACGGGTTCGCCCTTTCGCATGTCCGCTTCGACCTCTTCGAGCAGGCCCTTCGCGAGCATCGCGCCGACCGCCTTTGCGGCGGCGCCCCCGCGCAGGCTGTCGGGCAGCGGAAGGGCGATGCGGTCGGCGCGCCGTGCAGCGGCGCCGAGGATGATGGCTTGGGTATCGGAAAGCTTGGTCATGGGGTCGTCTCCGTATTCGGGCCCGCGTCATGCGGCGCCTTCTACGACCCCGAACCGCGCCTTGGCGCGGCGGGAGCTCCGGCTGAACCGGAGATCACTCGGCATGTTCGCCCTCGCCGAAGGCGCTGTCGGTAATGCGCTTCAGGAGGCTGGCGTAATGGTCAAGGGTGCCGACATGGCCCCAGTTCACCTCATCGGGATGGACGTTGAAGTGGTCGTCGCTGAGCGCCTGCAAGCGGGCGAGCATCTCGTCGATCTCCGCCTTCTTTGCGATGAAAGCGTTCAAGGCCGCTTCCTTGTTCCGCCGGGCCTTCTCGGCGCGCAACACGTGGCGGGGCGTTGTTTGCGGGTTCAGGCGGGTCATCGGGGTGGCTCCTTGGGTCGAGTTGCATCGCTTCGCTGGAGACAGTTTCCCTCTGTCCGCGATGCTTATCAACTCTATAAGCACATGATCTTGAATGATAATCGGAGGCACCGATGCAGGGCATGAGCGAGCGCCAGTATGCCGCCCATGTCGGGCTGTCGCGCGGCGCGATCCAGAAGGCGAAGGCCGCCGGTCGGCTCGTCCTGCACGAGGATGACAGCATCGACGCAGCGGCTTCCGACCAGCGGCGGGCCGAGACAACGGACCCGTCGAAGACCCGCAAGCCTCCCGCACCGAAGCTGAAGCCCGTCCCCGAGGCGGCGGTCGCCGCCGTCGGCGACACGCTCCGCGAACAGGGGATGGCGGTCCCGGCCGTCGGGGGCGGCACGACCTTCCTTCAGGCCAAGACGGCAAACGAGGTTCTGAAGGCGCAGGAACGGCGCATCCGGCTCTCGAAGCTGAAGGGGGAACTGGTCGATCGCGCCCGGGCCGAGACGCTGATGTTCCGGCTCGCGCGCGACGAACGCGACGCCTGGGTGACATGGCCCGCGCGGGTCGCCGCGCTGATGGCCTCGGAGCTCACCGCGGCGCTCGGGGACGGATACGAGGTGGAGGCGGCACTGATGCAGAAGGTTCTGGAGACCCATGTCCGCGCCCAGCTCGACAGCCTTGCGGAGATCCGGCCCGGGCTTGCCTGACGATGTCCTCGGGTTCGACGGCGCCGCGGCTCTGATCCGCGCCTGGTCGCGGGGTCTGCGTCCTGATCCTGACCTCACCGTCTCGAGCTGGGCCGACCGCCACCGGAAACTCGCCTCTCGGGCCTCGGCCGAGCCAGGGCAGTACCGGACCGCGCGCACGCCCTACATGCGCGAGATCATGGACCGGCTCTCGCCCGGCGATGCGACCCAGCGGATCGTGTTCATGAAGGCCGCACAGGTCGGGGCCCCACTGGCACTCGATACGGCCATCCCCACGCCGTTCGGCTGGACGACGATGGGCGAGATCGCCGCGGGCGACCTGGTCTACGATGAGCGCGGTTGCATCGCGCGGGTCACCGGCCTTTCGCCGGTGTTCGAGGACCGGGCCTGCTTCGCGGTCGTATTTGACGACGGAGAGGAAATCGTCGCGGACGGCGATCATCGTTGGGCAGTCTGGGACTTCACGAACGACCGGCCGGTTGCTCGTACGCTGACCACCGCGGCGATGGCCAGTCGCGTGAGCATCGGCGCCAGGGGAACGCGACGGCGCTATGCCATCGACTGCTGCGATCCGATCGAGATGCCCGAGCAGGACCTGATCCTGCATCCCTATGTGCTGGGGCGATGGCTCGGCGATGGCTCGTCGATCATGAACCACA
The DNA here is from genome assembly GCF_022321465.1 of Ruegeria alba. Taxonomy (NCBI): domain Bacteria; kingdom Pseudomonadati; phylum Pseudomonadota; class Alphaproteobacteria; order Rhodobacterales; family Roseobacteraceae; genus Ruegeria; species Ruegeria alba. The sequence goes on from NZ_JAKOEM010000002.1 coordinate 369,438, forward strand.
TCTCGGTGCATGAGGAGGATGCCGAGGTTGTCGAGCACCTGCGGGCCTGCAGCGTCGAGGCCGAATTCCGGCTGCCGCACTGGCGCAAGGGCCGGATCGGCAATGTGGTGATCGATCCGACGTTCCGGATGCGGCGTGAGGATGGAGCGTCCCTGTCCGATTGCTTCCGATCGCGCTTCGTGACGCGCCTGCGGCAGCTGGACGTGCTCGACAACAAGCATGTCCCGCTCCCCTATCTGCGGGCGAGCCGGACACAACGGCTCGAACTGGTGCGCGGGCTCATGGACTCCGATGGCACCATCGGACCGGATGGCAAGCGATGCGAGTTCTCGAACGCGGATCGCCGGCTGATCGACGCGATGATCGAGCTGCTTCGAAGCCTCGGATACAAGCCGACCGTCTATCACGGCAAGGCGCGCCGGAAGGTTTTCGGGGCGGACGGCAGACCATCGGACTCGGCGGAATACTGGCGCATATCCTGGACCGCCTATGCCGAGGAGCCGATGTTCCGGCTGTCCCGCAAGCGGGCAAGGATGCGCTCGATCGAAAACGGCCGGCCATGGAAGAGCCGTCGCCGCCGGATCGCTGCAATCCGGCCAGTTCCGAGTGTGCCCGTGCGCTGCATCGAGGTCGATGCACCGAGCCACCTCTTTTTGTGCGGGAAGGGATGGATACCGACGCATAACACCGAGGCCGGCAATAACTGGATCGGCTTCGTGATCCACCAGGCGCCGGGGCCGATGCTGGCGGTCCAGCCGACGGTGGAACTGGCGAAACGCAACTCGCGCCAGCGGATCGATCCGCTGATCGACGAAAGCCCGGATCTTCGGGAGAGGGTCAAGCCCGCGCGCTCCCGCGATGCGGGCAACACGATGCTGTCCAAGGAGTTCGCAGGCGGCATCCTGATCATGACAGGCGCGAACTCGGCGGTCGGGCTGCGCTCGACGCCGGCGCGGTACATCTTCCTCGACGAGGTCGATGCCTATCCGGCCTCGGCCGACGAGGAAGGCGATCCGGTCACGCTGGCCGAGGCCCGCTCGCTGACGTTTGCCCATAGGCGCAAGGTGTTCCTGGTCTCGACGCCGACAATCCGGGGTCTGTCGCGCATCGAGCGGGAGTTCGAGGCGTCCGACCAGCGGCGGTACTTCGTGCCATGCCCGCATTGCGACGCGATGCAGTGGCTGAAGTTCGAACGGCTACGCTGGGAAAAAGGGCAACCGGAAACGGCGGAATATCACTGCGAAAGCTGCGAGACGCCCATTGCCGAGCACCACAAGACGGCCATGCTGGAAGCTGGCGAATGGCGCGCGACCGCCGCGGCCACCGATCCGGCGACGGTCGGCTACCACCTCTCGGCGCTCTATTCGCCAGTGGGCTGGCTCAGCTGGCAGCGGATCGCTCGGGCACATGAAGCGGCACGGGGCAGCGACGAGGCAATGCGGGCGTTCCGGAACACCATCCTCGGCGAGACGTGGATGGAGACCGGCGAGGCGCCCGACTGGCAGCGGCTGGCGGACCGGCGCGAGGCATGGGCCCCGGGCACGGTGCCGGAACGCGGTCTGTTCCTCACCGCGGGCGCCGACGTGCAGAAGGACCGGATCGAGGTCGATGTCTGGGCCTGGGGCAAGGGTTTGGAAAGCTGGCTCGTTGACCACCTCGTGCTCGAGGGTGGGCCCGGCGATCCGGCCTGCTGGCAGCAGCTGACCGACCTGCTGGCGCGGACGTGGACGCATGGCTCGGGCCAGACGATGACACTCGCCCGGCTCGCGATCGACACGGGCTACGAGACCAGCGCGGTCTATGGCTGGGCACGCCAGGTGGGCTTCGCGCAGGTGGCGCCGGTAAAGGGCGTCGAGGGGTTCACAAGGACGAGTCCGGTGACCGGGCCGACCTATGTCGACGCGACCGTCGTGGGCAAACGGCTTCGACGCGGGGCCCGGCTCTGGACGGTGGCGACCTCGACCTTCAAGGCCGAAACCTATCGCTTCCTGCGGCAGGACCGACCGACGAGAGAGGAACAGGCGGCGGGCGCGCTGTGCCCGCCCGGCACGATCCATCTGCCGGACTGGGCGGACGGCGAATGGCTGAAGCAGCTGACCGCCGAGCAGCTGGTAACGGTGCGCACGAAACGCGGCTTCGCGCGGCTCGAATGGCAGAAGCTGCGCGAGCGCAACGAGGCGCTGGACACCCGCGTCTATGCCCGCGCGGCCACGTGGATCCTCGGGGCGGATCGCTGGCCCGAAGCACGCTGGGCCGATCTGGAAGCGCAACTCGGGGTGGCGAAGTCGGACGGGCCCGAGGCGGGTGCGGCAACCGCGCCATCCGTCCAGACACGACCAATGCCGCGCCGACGCACGGTGCGCTCGAACTACATGAGGTGATCCATGGCTACGGCCGCTGAGCTCCGCGCTCGCCGTGACGCGCTGACGGCGCAGCGGTCCTCGGGCGTGGCCCGGGTCAGTTATGACGGCAAGACGGTGGACTATCGCAGCGTGGCTGAAATCGACCGGGCCATCGAGGCGCTAGATCGAGAGATCGCTGCAGTCGAAGGGCGGCGGATCGTGCGCCATGTCCGCGTGACGGCGACCAAGGGCCTCTGAGAACCATGGGCCTCTTCGATCGCTTTCGCCGTCGGGGCCCCGCCGGCCCCTCTGCCATGCACGCCCGTCTCGAAGGCGCCATGGCGAAACGCCGGCTGCGCGGCTGGAACCCGCCGCTGGAAAACATCAACGCGCTGGTCGCCTCGGGCGGTCCGCGGCTGCTGGCGCGGTCTCGCGAGTTGGTGGTGACCAACGGCTATGCGGCCAATGCCTGCGAGGCCTTTGCCGCGAACCTGGTGGGCGACGGGATCAAGCCCTCCTCGCTCATCGGGGAGGCCGACCTGCGCGACCGGGTGCAGCGGCTGTGGCTCGCCTGGACCGACGAGGCGGATGCGGACGGTCTGACCGACTTCTACGGCCTGCAGGCCATGGTGGCGCGCGAGATGTTCGTCGCCGGTGAATGCTTCGTCCGTTTGCGCCCGCGGCGGGCCGAGGACGGGCTGCTGGTGCCGCTGCAATTGCAACTTCTCCAATCCGAGATGCTGCCCTTCGAGAAGACGGAAACGGCGGCCAATAGCAACCGCATCCGCTGCGGGATCGAGTTCGATGCCATCGGCCGACGCGTGGCCTATCACTTCCGCCGCCGCCATCCGGGCGACAGCACCGATTTGGGCGCGGTGATCCCGGAGACGGTGCGCGTACCGGCCGCGGATGTGCTGCATATCTACCGGCCCATCGACGCGGGCCAGATCCGGGGCCTGCCGCATGTGGCCCCGGCCATGGTGCGGCTCTTTCTGCTCGATCAGTACGATGACGCCGAGCTCGACCGGAAGAAGACCGCGGCGATGTTCGCGGGCTTCATCACCAAGAGCGCGCCGGAAGATCCGATGATGGGCGAGAGCGCGGCAGATCTCGATGGCGCAGCCATTGCCAGCCTCGAGCCCGGCACGATGCAGGTGCTGCTGCCAGGCGAAGATGTGAAGTTCTCGTCTCCTGCCGATGTCGGCAGCAGCTACGAGGCCTTCCAGTATCGCACCTTGCTGGCAGTCTCGGCCTCGCTGGGTCTGCCCTATCACCTCGTCACCGGCGATGTCCGGCAGGCGAACTACTCCTCCTTGCGCGCCGAGCTCGTCGAGTTCCGCCGCCGCATCGGCCAGTTGCAGCACGGGGTCATGGCGCATCAGCTCTGCCGGCCGATCTGGCGGCGCTGGCTGGAAACGGCCGTGTTGTCCGGGGCGATCGATGTTGGCGACATGGCAACCGTCCGGCCAGTGCAATGGATCCCGCCGCGCTGGGACTGGGTCGATCCGCTGAAGGACATCCAGGCGCAGGTGCTGGCGATGGAGGCCGGGCTGACCTCGCGCCGCAAGGTGGTCGAGGCGACCGGATATGACATCGAAGAGGTCGATCGGGAGAACGCTTCGGATGCCGCGCGCACAGCCGGTCTTGGACTGCGCTACCGCGCCAGCCCCGGCGAGACGCAGGGCGCGCGGGCGACACCGGCGGCAGCACCCGACACAGACACACCCCCTGGGGACGGCAGCGGTTCGTCCACCACAGCTGAGCAGGAGTGATCCCATGAAATCCTGGTACACGATCCGCGCCCGGGCGTCCGGCGCGGAAGTGCTGATCTATGACGAGATCGGCGCCTATGGCGTCACGGCCAAGGGCTTCCTGGCCGAACTGGGGGCATTGCCCGAGGGCACGCCGGTCGATCTGCGCCTCAACAGTCCCGGTGGCTCGGTCTTCGACGCGGTCGCCATCTACAATGCGCTGAAACGCCATGCCGGTGACATCACCGTCTGGATCGACGGGATCGCCGCCTCGGCTGCCTCTTACATCGCCATGGCGGGCGATACGATCGTGATGCCGGAAAACGCCTTCCTGATGATCCACGATCCCTCGGGGCTGGTGATGGGCACGGCAGAAGATATGCGCGCCATGGCCGAGGCGCTCGACAAGGTGAAGGGCAGCCTCGTCTCGGGCTATGTGGCCAAGTCCGGCAGGCCCGAGGACGAGATTGCCCTGCTGATGGCGGCCGAAACCTGGCTCGATGCGCAGGAGGCACTGGACCTGGGCTTCATCGACCGCATCGCCGCCCCCGTGAAACTCGCCGCCGCCTTCGATGTGGCGCGCTTCCGCAATGCGCCGCCGGAAGTGCTCGAGGCCGCGGCGGAACCCGTCGAACCCACCATCGCCGCTGAAACTTCGCCCGAGGGTGTTCCGGACGGAAACACCCAGGCCGATGCCATGCTTCCGGCACCCGAGCCCGCAAGCTCCGTTGCGGACGACAACGCAGCGCCTGATGCCGCAATCGTCCGGGCGGAGGCCATCGCCCATGCCCGGGCCGTGATCGATCTCTGTCGGCTCGCGGGCCAGCTGCAGATGGCGGGGCACTTCCTCGAGGAGGATGCCGGACTCGATGCGGTGCGGGCGGCGTTGCTGGCCGCGAAGGCGCAGACCGACCCGGAGATCTTCCCCGCCCATGCCCAGCCCGGACCCGGGCCAACTGCAAGACCCTGGGGCGACGTGATCGCCCGCACCTTCCGCCAGAAAGGATAAACCCGAATGCCCATGCTCACCGAGACCACCCATCCCGGCGGCTTCCTCGTCTGGGAGGCCTTCCGCGACTACTCAAGGGAAACCATCACCGTCGCGGCAGGCACGCTCGACCCCGGTACCGTGCTGGGCAAGATCACCGCCTCGGGCAAATACGCCGCCCATGACCCGGCCGCCGTCGATGGCACCGAGACCGCCGTCGCCGTGCTCTGGGGCAAGGCGGATGCGAGCGGGGGTGATGTCCCGGCCGTGGCACTCGTGCGTGGCCCGGCCATCGTCAACCGTCACGACCTCGTCTTCGCGGGCACGCCGACGGATCCCGAGATCGCCGCCGCGCACACCGCGCTGCTGGCGGCCGGCATTCTCACCCGCTGACCTCACACCCATCCCCGAAAGGACCGTCTCATGGCCACCATGGACATCTTCGAGGCCGATGCCTTCTCGGTCATCGAGCTTACCCGCGCGCTGGAGAACATCCCGTTCAAGCCCGCACTGCTCTCGGGCTCCGGCCTGTTCTCACCCCGCGGCGTGCGCTCGCGCACCGTGGTGATCGAAAGCCGCGACGGCACGCTGTCGCTGATCCCGTTCTCCGAGCGCGGCTCGGCCCATGAGCAACAGGTGCCGGAACGGCGCAACATGCGGGCCTTTGTCTGCCGCCAGTTCAAGAAGCAGGACGTGCTCTGGGCCTCCGAGATCCAGTCCGTCCGCGACTTCGGCTCGGAGAGCGCCACCCAGCAGGTGCAGACCGAGGTGGCCCACCGGCTGCGCCGTCTGCGCCAGGATGCCGAGGCCACCTTCGAGTATCATTTCCTCAACGGCATCCAGGGGATCGTGAAGGACCCGAAGGATGGCGCGACCGTCATCGACTACGCCGCCGAGTTCGGGATCACGCCCGTGGCCGAGATCGACTTCGATCTCGACAACGCGAGCCCGGGATCCGGCGCGCTCAGGAAGCGCTGCCAGGCGCTGATCGAGAGCGTCGAGGAAAGCCTGGGCGGGCTTGCCGCGGGCGCGGTGCAAGTGCGCGCCGAATGTGGCTCGGGTTTCTTTGCCGATCTCGTGGCGCACAAGGAAGTGCGGGAGACCTATCTCAACACCGCCGCCGCGGCCGATCTGCGGGGCCGCGTCGCCGACGAGGTCAGCTTTGGCGGCATCACCTTCCGCCGCTACCGGGGCAGCTCCGCCTTTGGCGTGCCGACGGACAAGGCCTTCTTCTATCCGGAAGGTGTCGAGGGTCTCTTCGAGATCTACCACGCTCCGGCGGATACATTCGAGACGGTCAACACCCTCGGCCTGCCGCTTTATGCCCGCACCATCCCGGACCGGGACCGCGACGAGTGGGTGCGGCTTGAGATCGAGTCGAACCCGCTGCCGATCTGCACCCGGCCGCAGGTGCTGCGCTCAGCGCGGCGGACCTGATGAGCGCCTTTGCTGCCGCCCTCGATGCGCTCTTCTCGGATGCGCATCTCGCGCGGGACGTCGTCTATACCGCCGAGGGCGGCGCGCCCTCACTGGTCCGCGCCATCCTGCGGCGGCCGGACGACATCACCGCCTTCGGCGAGGCGCGTCTCTGGTCGGAAACCACCCGGCTCGACCTGCGTCTTGCCGAGGTGACAATCCCGCGTCCTGGCGACCGGATCGAGATCGACGGCGAGGCCTTCCTCGTCCAGGGCGAGCCCGTTCGGGACAGCGAGCGGCTGATCTGGACCGTCAACCTGCACCCGGCATGACCGCCATGAAGCTGAAGCTCGACGTCGATCCCGATATCGTTGCGATGATGGCGGCCGAGGTGAAGGCAGGAGAAAAGGCCGTGACCTCGGCCATGCGCGAGGCCGGCACCGGGCTGAAGACGGCGTGGCGGTTGCAGATCACCGGCGCCGGTCTTGGCCGGAGGCTGGCGAACTCGATCCGGAGCCAGACCTTCCCCAAGGCCGGCGAGAGCCTGAACGCCGCGGCACTGGTGTGGTCGAAGGCGCCGGTCATCGTCGGCGCTCACGACACCGGCCCGCTGATCCGCTCGAAGGACGGGTTTTGGTTGGTGATCCCGTTGCCCGCCGCGGGCAAGTCGCTGCGCGGTGGCAGGATCACGCCCGGCGAATGGGAGCGGCGGCGCGGGTTGCGGTTGCGGTTTGTCTATCGCCGCCGCGGGCCGAGCCTGCTGGTCGCCGAGGGGCGGCTGAACAGTCGCGGGCTGGGCGTGGCGTCACGGTCGAAGACCGGCCGTGGGCGCGCGACCGTGCCGATCTTTCTGCTGGTGCCTCAGGTCAGGCTTCCGAAGCGGCTGGATCTGGGGCGGGATGCCGAGCGGGCGCTCGACAGTGTGCCGGGGTTGATCGTGGCGAGGTGTGTGGAGGGTAAAGTACAGTGATGGTGCCTGTGCTGACGAAGTGGGCTTTCGCTGCGGCTGCGCCAATGACCGCTTCGCTCAAGGTGCATCGGTGACAAACTATGCACCTGTTGTTATGGTCTGAGGACAATTCAGGCGATTGGTCCACGGCGATGTCAATTTATCGAGACTGTTTTCCTCCCGGCAATGCCGACCTGTTCTTGGCCTACACTGGGATGGAAACCGACTTGATATTCAATCACGGCGTAGATTTGCCGGGCTTTGCCTCATACCCGCTTATGAAAACCGCAGAGGGCCGAGAGCTTCTCAAAGGGTATCTGAAGGACCTGATCGCTCTAGGCAAAGAAACGGGTGTCGGTGTCATTCTAGAAAGCCCGACATGGGTTGCAAACCGAGACCGCGGGGCTGCGCTTGGGTACGCTTCCAGCGAACTCAAAACGCTTAATCAAGATGCTATCGCCATGATGGCGACTGTGCGGTCAGAAAGCGACCATGCTCCGACGGTCATCAGTGCAAATATTGGACCGCGCGAAGACGCTTACGCCCCGGAAGCGCAAATGCACTCGGATGAGGCAGAACGCTATCACTCGGAGCAAATTTCGGCATTGGCAGAAACAGATGTGGATGTGATCAGCGGATACACTTTGGCGTATCCATCCGAAGCGATTGGCATGGTCAGGGCGGCCCGCCGGTTTGGGCTTCCGGTGGTCATCTCTTTCACGGTGGAAACCGACGGGCGGTTGCCAACCGGAGAATCACTGGAGGAAGCGATATCGGAGGTCGATGCTGCGACTGACAGCTATGCAGCCTACTTCATGATCAACTGCGCGCATCCTGAGCATTTCTCTGGAGTCCTCGAAGACGCACCCTGGATGCAGCGCGTAAGAGGTATCATTGCCAATGCCTCACGCTGTAGCCATGCTGAACTTGACGAAGCCGAAGAATTGGACGACGGCAATCCAACCGAGTTGGGTGTGCAGTTGTCAGAGATCAGACGAAGGTTCCCTCATATTCAGGTTTTGGGGGGATGTTGTGGCACCGACATGCGCCACATGAAGCAGATCGTGGCTGCTTCCCGCACGCCTTAAGCCGACATTAGCCGCGCTGTAGAAGAATAGAGGTTTGGGCTCCGACCCGTCCTTGGCCGCCACCGCAAGTCAGCGAAAACGAATGCCCACCCCACGCAAAACCATCCTCGCCGCTCTGCGCGCTCGGCTTTCGGCACTGCCCGCCACGGCCCTACGCGGCGGCGAGCCCAAGACTTTCGGTCACAATTTCCGCAAGTATGCCCAGTTTACATACCCCTTGAGCCGACGTGCCTGCTCCAGGGATACGCTGCACCAGCGCGTTCCGCCGGTCTGCTCGCAAGTGTAGACGCGCAGCACGGTGCCGTTCGGCAGGCCAAGGATCACGCGGTACCCGGTTCCCGGGCCTGCGCGCATCTTGAGCATGTCATCCTCTTCGACGCCGGAAATCTCGAAACGCCCGAGCGGCTCGGCAGATGCAAGGTTGGGACTCAGGAAAGCTCCCAAGGAAACCACCGCAACTGCGACGAAAATGGCTTTGCGCATCGTCTTCTCCTGTAATCTGCCTCGACGGGGAGCGTAGTTTGTCGGCCCGCTGAAAGAAACAGCGACACGATTGCAGGGTTCGACTTTCACGACCGATCCGGTTCTCCAAGTGGCTTTGCCGCATGCCGAGCGGGCGCTCGATTGCGTACCGGGGTTGATTGTGGTGAACTGGGCGGAGGGCAAAATCCGGTGACGTCGGCTTTGCGGGACACGTCAGCCACCGCAGACAGATCACATTCGATACCAGTTTTCGACCGCTCGGGCGGCGGCTTCGGAGTCCATGACAGCTTCGATCGCTGCTATCGCGTCCTCTACTTCTCCGGGTGTCGCGAAGATTTCCGAAACACCACCCTGAATATCGTGGGGTGATCCGCTGCTTGTATAGAACATGTCCACATCCAGAGCCCGCGCGTTCCGGTGCTGCAGCAGATGGTCGAAGAACCGGCGATACACTGCCGCGTCATATGCGGGCGTGCTTTCGGCGTCCACCGCTTGGACCAGCCCAAGTTCGATGGACTTCGTGCAGGTCAGCTTCCAGGCCAGGTCCATGGTGGCGGGAGGAGCATCCCTGGCCTCATCCGGGTGCCTTGGATTCGCGAAGGTCTCTCTTCGAAGGGCTTCCAGCTTTCCTCGCATCTCCCTGGTCGGCACTGGATAAACAAAAGCCGTCTCCTGCGATGCCAAGGTGGCCTCAACCTCGTCGGGAAGCACTTTCACCAACTCGGAAAACCTGTTCCCGACGATGGGGACCTCTCCGACGAGAAGGTCCGCGTGATC